>DATFYN010000682.1:0-3294 GCA_035315025.1 Myxococcota bacterium | reverse complement strand
GATGGCTTCGCGGCATCGGCACCAGCAGACCGAAACGCGGCGAAACCACCGCTGGGATCGGAGACGCTCTGCACCATCGCGGCTTAGCCCTTGTCACCGGCTCCGGTCCGCCCTTTCCAATGGCCAATCTCCAGGGCGAGGCATTGCCTCGCCCGTCGCGCCGTATGCTCTGCGCGGCGGGGAAGAAATCACTCGGTAGTGGTGCTGGCTCGCCGACGGCGAGGCCTCACCCTGGACGAAAACGATCTGTGGGTGGCCGCGACGGCGCTCGCCCTCGGTGCGACACTGGTCAGCCGCGATAGGGATTTCGGCGGTATTGATGGCTTGCCGGTGGTAGCGCTGGAGTAGCCGTTAGGCACGGCTACACAAGGCAGACCGCCGAGATCGCGACGCGGCCGTCTGGACCGGCGTCCGCGGCTTCGCCTCCCGCATTGACCACTTTCCGAGTCGCCGACGATACACCCGGAATGTAGGAATGAGCCGGTATTTGCGCTGATCTGGCAGCAAGCCAAGCAGCCATGCCGGCCCGGCGTCTGCGAGGTTGTCACCCAAAATAACGGCGGTCCAAAAGAGGTACCACACCGAGATTCAAACCCAGAAAATCAACAGAACGGTTCCGGATAGGGCTCTCGTGTCGGCGATCGATCCTACTGGCTCTCCCTTGAGGCCGTGCCGGCATGCTGATCCTGGTGGTCCTGGCGCAAGGTCTTGAGTATCGCGATGAGACGCTGTTCCATGCTCGTGCTGAGTTCGCGCCACGCAGTTTCAAGCGGGTTGGAATCGATCGCGAATCCTGCGCGTTCCCAGATCTTCAGTGCTGCCTTGGCAGCTTCGTAGGCCGTGCCCCCTGCAGTGAAGGCATAGGCGGCCAGGAGATCTCTGGTGTCGTTGGCGCGCGCGATGATCATGCGGCCATCTACGCCGAGCGGCATAGTGAGAGTTCCTCCTGCAGGGTTGGAATGCTTGATCATCGAGCAGTGTTCATAAACCGCTCGGGCAGACTCACGTTCGCCGTCATCCGTGTAGAGCGCTCGGAGGAGTTGGCCTACGCGCCACGGTTTGCGATTGCGGTCTTTGTGCCTAACCCACTCGTCGATGCGATTGGGTTGTCGTTCGGCAAACCGGACATCGTAGCTGAGTTCAAGAAGTGTCACGAGAAGGACAGCAGCGTCTCTCTCTCGTTCCAGCATGATGAGGAGTTCGATGGAGAAGAGGCATTCCATCGCGCGTTGAAGAAGCAGATACGCTATCTTCGCGTATTTGTCGAAAGGACGTGATGTTGCTTGGTGGAGCACGTCGAGGGCGAGGTCGACAATTGTGCCCCGTATTCGGCCGACAAGTTGGCAACAGACCATGATTGTCTGGTCAGTGGTCAGTGGAAGCGGCTTGTACTCAAGTTCTCCCATTGGCGGATATGACGAGGTTCTCCAGGGTATCACGTTGCCGCCTGAAAAAAATGTCATGTTTTCCGCTCGCGCCGCCATGTCCGTGTTAGGATCGGGGCAAATGTCGGCTCCCAGAGTGACAAACTGGAGCGGAGCGGGCTTTCATGTGGCTGCCTCCTCTGCGCGCCAGCAGCGGACACGCTACCGGCGTTGAGGCTGGTAGACTCCGTGGATCTCTGTCCGTATGGGGACGATCCGCTCGGGACCGCGGAGCACATCAAACAATAGGGCGTTATGCAGCAAGTCGGCCAAACGCCCAGGTTCATATCGGGCGTCTTTCGGGCTCCGTAGATCGATTTGACAGGTTTTCCCGAGAGCCGCGGGGCTGAGCTGTGGACGGTTGCGCTGTTGTGTGGCGTGTGCTATTGTGAAGGCGATCCGAGAGGGTGCTTGCACCTCGAATCGGGTCGAAACCAAATAAAGGAGTAAGACCTCCCATGGCACAAACGAAACGGGTTCCGCTAGCGGACCATGACAAGCTTCCCACCACCGAGCGCATCGCCTCATCGATCAAGCGTCTCACGCAGCTCTCATCAGAGCTGAAGGTCGAGACCGACGAAGTCGGCAAGTCCCTTGCTCAATTTGAAAAGCCGTTATTGAAGCTGGCCCTCGTGCCGACGTGGCACAAAGTTGCAGCCGGCGAAGATCAGCACGGAAACTACTGGACGCGCGAAGTCGGCTACACGACGATCAAAGGCGTCTGGTGCATTGCGCTGCGGCGTACATGGGGAAATGAATTCGCCGACGATTTCAACGAGGAAGTCTGGCGGTTCACCCAAGCGCCGCACTGGCAGCAGATCGAGGCGCTGGGGAAGATGGCGGGGCTTTACGAAGAGCTGATCACCCGCACCGACGAGACTATCAAGAAACTCCGCGCGAAGCGCCAGGAAGCCGACCAGGTGGCTGCTGCCCTTAACGCTGCGCTCGAGGAAATCGGCAAATAGTCCACGGAGATCATCGCCATGAAGATTCCCGTGCGGCTGGTGCTCACTTTTTTTCTGTTCCTAATCATCTCCGTCGCGCTGCTCACGAAGGGTGATGTCAAGACGCGGTTCAAATTCGTGGGATTCGAGTTCGCGTTGGAAACTAAGGATAAAGCTCCAATTACATCCAAGGCCATCGAGGCTCCGCCGCAGCCTGTTCAGAAGTGACTCAATAGCAGACGTCCTACGGCGGACGCTTTAACACAGCGAGCCCGACCACGTGCTTTGCCTGCGAAATCACGGTGGCCGCGAGGCCTTTCGGGGAAGAGCCAGTACATTTGTGGCGACCCGCGCTCCAGATATGGCCAGGTGCAGGAGCCCCGTGTGGAGGATCGCTCCTGGGGACGCCACATCTACGTTGTCCCCCATATCGCGGATGTACTATCCTCCGGGCGCATAACGCCCCACTCGGAAGCAGGGCACGTGGGTGGCAATCGGCAGGAGCGCCACACAGCCTCAGGTGAACCGCGCTGCGCCTACGCTTCCGAGCCCGCCGGCTGCTATCTCGAACACCAGCGCGCGGCAGTCGCGCAAGTTCCGTGACGTTGTGCCGCCCGCCCTGCGCCGCAGCGAAGCGAAAGGAGTTTTTATGCGCTTCACCAGGCCCTACTTCTCGGCCCGCGGAAGGTAGGCCGCGCCGTAGAGTCCGGCTTCGTTGCCGAGCGTGGCCTGGGCGATGCGCGTCCCCGCCCTGGTGGCGCGGTAGGTTTAGGAGCGCCGCTCGACGGTCCGCGGTATTTCGGCCTCGAAGAACGCCCACGCCGGCAACGGCGCCCGGGATCTTGTCGAGCATCTTGCCCGAGCGGTCGGCAGTCTTAGAATCTCACTCGCAACGCCACCTGTAGCACCCGCGAGGGCTCGCCCAC
>DATFYN010000681.1:0-5743 GCA_035315025.1 Myxococcota bacterium | reverse complement strand
ACGGTGCTTGTCCGCCTGGGCGTCCAGCTTGACGCCGGTCACCTGATGGATCGTCGGGGCCGGAGCCGCGCTGGGAGCGGGCACCGCGGCAGAAGCCTGGGAGTTCTCGGTCGGGGTTTCCGCGGCAGAGGCCGCAGCGGTCGGCGCGGGCGCAGAGGCCGCTGCCTGTTGCGCACCCGGACTCCCGGCGAGGGTCACTACCAAGCCGTCGCTCGACGGTTCAATCCGCCTTCCTGCGAAGGAGGACCCGGCGCTCCCGCCGTCGATGACGACCCGCACCTTGCCGTCATGCTGAGCCACGCGAACCCGCGCGACCTCCGCACTGCCGACGTCGATCCGCGGGGTCGTGACTGCGTTCTGAACACCCGGGATGTCAAGCACAAGCCGGCTCGGATTCTCCAGCGTAAAGCTCGACGCGCCATCGATCCGACCGTCGCCCTTCAGCACCAGCACGGTGCCCTCAGGCGAGGTTCGGGCTTCGACGCCCACGAGCTTGCTCGCCGCGCCGCCTTGTGAAGACGGCGTGGACGCGGCCGGAGCCTCGGCCTCCGGCGCAGGCGCCTCATCCGCGGGACCTGCCGAGACTACCGGCGGACCGGCGTCCACGGACGGCGGCACCGCCTGGGGATGCACGTTGGAGAGCGTTCCGCCGCTCTGCCCCGACCCCATGGCCTGCGCGCTCGCAGTGCCCCACGCTAGGGCCGCGGTGAGCGCGAGAGCCGCCCCCACAACACCCAGCACTCCGCCGAATCGATCACGGTTGGATCGAGTCATCGAATCTCACCCTCCCTGGCTCTGGCGAACGCGCATCTCGATGTCCTTCTCGGTCCGCTCACCGAGATAGTCGACATACGTCTCACGAACGACCACGAGGTTGTCCGTGATCTTTGTCACGCGCCCCTCGTTCTTCCCGATCGGAGTGCCTTCCGCCACGATGTAGCCCCGACCTGACGGATCGGTGACCAGCGCGCGCGGTCTCGGCGTGTCCCAAACCACTGCGTGGAGCGCAAGCTGTGCGAGCTCGAACTGCTCGAGCGGACCGCGGTCGTGCTTTAGGTTCCGGCTCGCCTGCTGTTCGAGGATGAATGACCGGAACGGGTCCCGCTTTCCGGCGGCTACGTAGGTGAAGCCCTTCTCCGCGTTCCCGAATGCGTTCTCCGCAGGCTGGCCCGGGGTCGCCTCTCCGGGGACAGGCTTCGCCGGGGCTCCACCCTTCGACTTTGCCAAGCGCGCCATGGCCTGCTGACGCGCGGCTTCGTACTCGCTCACCGACACGGATCCGGTATTCGGGCCGCAACCCCAGAGCAGCGCGCTGACGGCAAACGTCACGATCGCTCGCCTCACGCTTCACCTCCCCCACCTGCGGCCGGCTTGCGCACACCCGGTGCTGCCCCCGCCGGTGCTGCCTTTTCAGGGCTCGGCGCCGCCCCTGTGTCGAGGAAGCGGAAGGTTGTTGCATTCCCCTCCACAAACAGCAGCGTCTCGTTCGTGTTTTCCCGATCGACCTTCATCTTCAAATCGCTGATGTTCACAATGCGCGGGAGACGTGAGATCTGATCGAAGAAGCCCGCGATCTCATGGAAGTGCCCATGAAACTCGATCTCGATTGGGACTTCCGCGTAGAACTCGCGCGGAATCTCCGGCTTCGGCTTGAATGATTTGAACTCGAGCCCGGCGTTCTTGCCGAGCGTGCTGATGTCGGTCAGCAGAACCGGAAGCTCCTTGCTGTTCGGCAGCTGGCGCAGTGCGATCGTGAGCTCGCGGTCGAGGCGCCCAAGCTCCTCCTCGAAAGCCCCTAGGTTCTGCGTGACCGACCGGACCTCGTTTAGCTTGCGCTGAAGCTCGAGCTGTTGCGAGCGGAGCGAATCAAGGTCCTTGCTGGCCGGCATATAGAGCGAGTAGCCGTAAAGCGCGAAGACGATCACCACGATCGCCGGCACGATCGCCATGCGGTAGGGCCGCGGAAGCTTCGTCAGCCTGTCGAGACTCCCCTGAAGCTTGTCGAGACCTAGCTCCATCGGCTCCTCCTAGCGGGTCGCCGCAGCAGCCGTGCTCACAGGCGGCTCGGTTGCTCGGCTACCCGCGTTACCCGTCTGGACCGGCGTCACCTCAGGGTTTTTCAGCATGGCGTGAACTTCGAACTTATTCAGCTTGAGTCCGTCGCGCTCCGACAACTCCGTCGAACGGAGCTCCACGTCCTGGAAGTACGGGGAGTCCTCGAGGGCCTTCATGAACGTGGCCACGACCTCGGTATCGAGGCTCATGCCCTGGAGGGTCACGCCGGACGGGACCGCCTCCAACGATGTCAGCCACAGGCGGTCCGGTGTATGGCTCGAGATCTCGTCAAGGACGTGCACGGGACCCGAGCGCGAGCGATCTAGGTCGTGGATTACACCGAGCTTGCGCTCAATATCCGCCTTCTTCGCGCGGTACTGTTCTACTTGCGCGAGCTGCGGCTTGAACGCATCGATCTGCTGCTTCATCTGCTCTACCCGCTCCTGGGCATTCGAGATTTCATGCAGAATCGACATGTGGAAGAGCACGACGCCCGCGACTGCGGCGCCCAGCGTAAGGGCGAGCATCAGGCCAAACTGCTGAAGATCGGCCTTCTTTCGGGCTTCGCGGACGGGTAGAAGGTTGATGCGAATCATCGCTCGTCGGCCCTCCGCAGTGCGAGACCCACTCCAACACCCAGGAAGGGCGCCACCTCCTCAAGGTACGAGGGCTCGAACTTTGTGCTCGGGAGCATCTTGGACAGCGGATTCATACGCTCGACCGGAATGTTCGTCTTCTCGTGAAAGAGCGTGTCGAGACCCGGGACCTTCGAACCACCGCCGGCCAGCACGATCCGGCCGATCCTGCTGTCGGCCGAGGTCGCGCTGAAGAAGTCGAGCGAGCGGGTGATCTCGCCAATCACCGTGTCGCTTACCGTTCGCATCGCCTGCTCCACCTCGTGAGGCACGACTTCTTGGCTCTCCTCGGCACCCGAGCCGCCGAGCTTGATGCGCTCGGCCTCCTCAAAGCTGATCGAGAGCGCCTTCTGGATCTCCTCGGTGAACTGGTTGCCTCCCGTGGAGATATCGCGCGTGAAGGCCGGCATTCCGTTCGCGAGAATGTTGATATTTGCGGTTTGAGCACCGATGTTGACGAGCGCGATGACCGCCTCGGAGGAGACCTCGTGGCTCGCCTCATAGGCGTTCTCGACCGCGAAGGCGGCGACGTCCATCACGACAGGCTGGAGCCCGGCGTCGGTGAGAACGTGGGTATAGTCGTCGATGAGGTCCTTCTTCGCCGCGACGAGGAGCACATCCATCTGGCCTTCGGCCTGCCCAGACGAGAGAATCTGGAAGTCGAGATTCACCTCGTTCACGTCAAACGGGATGTACTGCTCCGCCTCCCAGCGGATCGACTCTTCGAGCTCTTCGCGGCTCATCGCCGGCAAGCTGATCTTCTTGACGATCACTGAATGCCCTGACACCGCCACCGCGGCCTGCGTGGCTTTGATCCGGGCATTTGCGAGACACTCCTTGATCGCCTCCACGATCGCGGCCGAGTTTAAAAACGCTCCCTGGACGATCGCTTCCGGCGGGAGGTGAGCCATCCCGAGGTGGAGCAGCTCGAAGCCTTTCGGCTTGACCGCGAGTTCCACGGCCTTCACGGACGATGAGCCGATGTCGAGGCCGACGACCGACTTGCTCTTGCCGAAGCCGAAGCTCGGGATAGAAAGCTGCACGGTTCCTCCGGTCCTAGCCCTGGCGGCTTTCGGTCTCGGCCTTCGGCTCGGTGTCCACACCGTCTCCGCCGTCCGCAGAGCCGAAGACCCGATCCTTGTCCGTGACCTTTAAGCCAAGGGCGAGCAACACTTTGCGCTTGGTGTCGAGACGGCACGGGCGGCCGGCTTCCAGCCGATCGATGGTCAGCGTCGAGAGACCTGCTCGTCGCGCAAGCTCGGCCTTGCTCATCATGAGGCTCTCACGAAAGCGCTGGACATTGTTGATCGGCATCACCCCTCCGCCGCAGACGCCCCCGCGCCAAGGGCGCACTACGGCTCGACCAGTCGGCCTATCGGCCCGTGGTTCCAGGGACTTGAGCAGGCTCCCGCCTCCGCGTTGTGTCGCGGATCACGTTCCTCTCTCACGCAGCCCATCCGCAGCCGCCCCCTCGCTGCACGCGCGTGATGTTGTCTCGGCCTCCCTGCGGAAGGGAGAAGTGACGACAATCACGCCGGGCATGGCACCGGGAGGTCAACCGCGGGGTTTCCCCGTCCGATAGGATTTGCATGGACGAGCGGATCCTGATCGTCGAGGACGACGAGGCCCTGCGGGAGAGTCTCCAGCTCATGCTGGCGGCCGAATCTTACGAGGCGGTGGTCGCGTCCGGGGGCGAGGAGGCGCTCCGCCTCGTCGAAGCAACCCCCTTTGACGTCGTGCTGTGCGACTTGCGCATGCCTGGGCTCGACGGCCTTGAGCTCCTGCCGCAGCTCGCAAGGCGCCTGCCCGGTGCCACGTTGATTCTCATGTCGGCTTTCGGTACGGCAGACCTCGCTATCGAGGCGATGCGGCGCGGTGCCTACGACTATCTCGCAAAACCCTTCACCCCTTCCGAGCTGCTCTTGGTGATCCGCAAGGCGCGCGAACGCGAGCGTCTGCGCCGGGCGAACCACATGCTGCGGCGCGAGGTTCACCGGGCCGTGGGAGACCGCCCGATTGTCGCGGCATCACCGTCGATGATTGCCGTGCTTGAGCTCCTCGAGCGCGCTGCAGAGTTCAAGTCGACGGTGCTCCTGACCGGTGAGAGTGGAACGGGCAAGGAGGTCCTCGCACGCGCAATCCACGCGCAGTCGCCTCGCCGGGACGAGGCTTTTGTGGCTGTGAACTGCGCGGCGATCCCCGAGACGCTGCTCGAGAGTGAGCTCTTCGGACATTCGAAGGGGGCCTTCACCGGGGCGGATCGCGCACGGCGGGGTCTCTTTGTCGAAGCAGACGGCGGCACCATCTTCCTCGACGAGATTGGGGAGCTCCCGTCCCCGCTCCAAGCGAAGCTTCTTCGCGTGCTCCAGGAGGAAGAGGTCCGCCCTGTGGGTGAGTCAAAGTCGCGTCGCGTCGATGTGCGGGTGATCGCTGCGACGGCCCGCGACCTTGAGAGTGACGTCGCGAGTGGGAGATTCCGAGAGGATCTCTTCTATCGGCTGAACGTCGTGCGCGTGAAGGTGCCGCCCCTTCGGGAGCGCCGGGAAGACACCCCTCTCCTGCTCGACCACTTCTTGGCCCACTTCCGCGATCTTTTGGGTCGACCCGTACGCTCCCTCACCGACGAGGCCATCGAGAAGCTCCTGGCCTATCGCTGGCCCGGGAACGTGCGCGAGCTCGAAAACGTGATGGAGCGTGCGGTGATCCTCGCAGAGGGCGAGCGCGTTGGACTGCGCGAGCTGCCGGCGAATGTGGTCGCGCTCGAGTCGTCGGGTCCGCAAGAGGCGCCTGCGCCTTCCGACTTCTCGCTTCGCCGCGCCCGCCGGTCCGCAGAGACAGAGCTTATTCAGCGCGCACTGCGGGCCACGGGTGGAAACCGCACGCACGCGGCTCGCCTCCTCCAGATCAGCCACCGCGCGCTTCTCTACAAGCTCAAGGAGTACGGGATTCGCGACTAGCGCGCGACGCCGTTCGACTAAAGTCTCTCCTTCGAGGCTACTCGGTGCTTCCCCCGTCCGCAGGCGGCGCCGCCGGAGTCGCCGGCGCGCCATGAT
>DATFYN010000680.1:0-2167 GCA_035315025.1 Myxococcota bacterium | reverse complement strand
AACCAGGAGAACGAGGATCGGCAAGAGGATCAGCTGAAGTTCAGCTGATTTCTGCCCCCCGTAGGGGGGCGCAAGGGGCCGCGAAGCGTCCCCGTCCAGCCGCTTTGAGCGGCTCACATTGATGCCCCCGGCTTTGCCGGGAGCAGTCACGCTGCGGGCCTATGAGCGAAAGGAGCTGGGGCGGCGTTCGGGAGGGTGCGGGGCGCAGGCGCCTCGGGCGGGCTCATGGTTGTGAAGCGTCGCCTCGACGATCTCATGCGCCACCTCCGCGGCGCATCGCACGACGACCAGATCGTGGACATCCTGCGAGCGCGCTGACCGAGTTCTGACGGCCCACGGAGGGCGCGACTGCGCCCGCGTCTTGACCGACGCGGAGATCGACCTCCTGCTGGCGGGCGATGAGCCCAAGGATGTTGCGTGAGGGAAGCCGGCGCCGGGAGCCCCAGGCGAAGCGAGTGGGTGCACATACGGAGGGAGCCGCGTGAGCGACTCTGATGAAGTTCTGCTCGCTCCGCTGGAGGAGGCTGATGCCCGCGCCCGCGAACTCCTTCGCCCCCGGCTGGAGCTTCCGATGCGCCTGGTGGTTGAGACATATGGCTTCCTCGGCTTACTTGCATCACGCATTCTCGCCACCCGTATACAGACGGCCGCCAGGAAGGTTGTTGCAAAGCTCACGATGCGGGTTTCGAACGATCTCTATTGCATGGCGACATTGGCCGCACGCGGCTTCCCCCTACAAGCCGCGACCTTGGGTGCCTCCGCAGTCGAAGGCGCGCTCGCGGCAGCCTTCATTCGGGAGAGTGAGGGTAGGGCGAGCAAGTGGATTGAGCATAGTGACCGCCGTCACTCTTTCGAGTCGGTCCCCACGATGATATCGGACGTTATCGGCGACGTTCGGGCTCACGAGACCGGGTCGCTCGCATATCAGATTTACCGTGAGCTCTGCATGCCAAAACATACGAATCCGTTGGTCGAGCTTCGCGTCGGAGCAGAATGGAGAGATGATGGTGTCGAATTTCGGAATGGTCTGGATTTGACCGAGAATGCGATCAAGGTTTCCTTCTTCGCACTACAATGAGACGCCGCGGATAGTGGCGATCTGCGCCGAGACTCTTGCGAAAGTTCTCCTTGAGCCATCAGACCAACGCGAGGCGACGGAGCGATTGGGCCTGATCCGGGAGATTGCGAAGAAACTGGATGCGGAAGCCCTACAACTCGGCTGGGCACGAGTTCCGGAGGGCGCGCGCGGCCGCGACCTCACGATGCCCGAGACGGAGGAGGTCAGCGAATGAGAGCCGCGATCTACGCCCGCATGAGTACCGACCGGCAGTCGGCCGACTCGCCCGCCGACCAGATCGCTAGGTGCCGCGCCTCGCGGCCGAGCGCGGCTGGACCGTGGTCGACGTGGTCGAGGACGAGGGCATCTCGGGCGCGAGCCGTCACGAGCGCACCAAGTTCCTCGAGCTGATGATGCGCATGGACGCGCGGGACGTCCTCCTCTGCTGGGACTTCGCCCGCCTCACGCGCAATGAAGAGGACCTCCGGCTGGGTGCGCAACCGGCTCGCGTCGGCCAAGAAGACGGCGATTGCCGTGCCTTGCGGGGCTTTGGCTAGCTCTGCCAGGGTGCGATCTACGGCATAGGCTCCGTTCTCGGGTGTCAGCACCTGCTGCCGAATCGCACGCAGCACACGGGCCTCTACTTCCTCCGTGCGCAGGCGCAGGGTGCATTCGCACACCCTGTTGCCCTGGTTGCGCGGCCAGCTGCGTCCGAGCACGCCCTTGTGGTGGGCCTCGGTGAAGCCACCGCCGCACTGGCCGCAGGCAAGGAAGCCCGCCAACAAGTGCCCGTTGGCCCGGGGGGCGCGGGGCTTGCGCCGCGCACCTGCACGCTTCTGCTTCAGGGCGCGCACGCGGTCAAACAGGTCGCGCTCGACAATTGCTGGCGCTGTAGATCGCGGTCCTCACGACTTGGCCTCCCCTTTCAACGCATCGATACAGGATTGGGCGCCCCTTAGTAAGGCTTCTTGAAAACATGCTTGGGAAGTAGCCCCTCGATCACGGCCTCCTCGCCCCGTGGCAGAACGTCATCCGCAGCGTCTTCCTGCCCAGCGCAAAGCCGCCGCGGTTGCGGGCGTGCGTCAAGCGTGAGGTCGCCGGCCGCAGACC
>DATFYN010000679.1:0-2669 GCA_035315025.1 Myxococcota bacterium | reverse complement strand
GTAGAAGTCGTCCCTGCACGACGGGGTGGAGGGAAGAGGGCCGCTCAAGCGACAGGGCGGATCGTCTCGGTGTTTGGCCACCCCGGCCACCCGGAAGCCGACTTCGCAGCCGTTACCTGGCGTAGGCGACTGCCTGTGGACTTTCCACCCAGGGTATTGACGGAAGCCGAGGGGATCGAGGTCGAGCCGTCGCCCGAGGAGCTCGCCCGTCGCGTCGATCTGCGGTCGCGTCCTTTCGTCACGATTGACCCCGCAACCGCCCGCGACCATGACGACGCGGTCTGCATTGAGTCTCTGCGGGCTGGGGCGACACGTCTTTGGGTCGCGATTGCCGACGTCGCACACTACGTCCGTGAGGGATCGGCTCTGGACCTCGAAGCGCTCCGGCGCGGCAACAGCGTATATTTTCCCGACCGCGCGATTCCCATGCTGCCCCACCGTCTCTCCGGCGAGATCTGCTCGCTTTATCCGCAAGTCGATCGTCTCGCGATGATCGTCGAGCTCGATCTTTCAGCGACGGGTGAGGTCGAGCACAGGAGCTTCTACCCGGGGGTGATCCGAAGCCGTGCCCGCCTCACCTACGAACAGGCCGCTACGGTGATGGAAGGATCCCGAGACGGTAGCATCGGGGAGCCCGAGCTCCGGGACCAGCTGCGCGGGCTTGCGGCCCTCGCGGGTACGCTCACCGAGCGGCGCTATGCCGCTGGATCTATCGACTTTGATCTTCCGACCGCGGAGATTGTGCTCGGGGACGACGGACACCCCGTGGATATCGTCGAGGCACCTCGCACCATCGCCCACCGCGCCATCGAGGAGTGCATGCTGGTCGCGAACCGCGCCGTGGCCGACGCGCTCTCCGCGGCGAAGATTCCCGCGATCTATCGGATCCACGATCCGCCGGAGCCGGAGAAGATCGAGCTCCTGTGCGAACTCTTGGCCGCCTTCGGTCTGCTCGAGAGCAGAGACGCGAGGTCGCTCTCCGCGCGCGAAATCGCCCGCGCTGTGCAGCGTGTGGCCGGGCGGCCAGAGGAGAGACTCGTGAACCTTGTAGCCCTGCGTTCGATGCGGCAGGCACGCTACGACGATACGAACCGCGGTCATTTCGCGCTCGCATTCGACAGCTACACACATTTCACTTCGCCTATTCGTCGCTACGCCGATCTGGTGGTTCACCGCGCGCTCAAGGATCTGCTCGAAGGTCGCGGCCTTGCAGCCTCGCGCGCGGCGGCGCGGGAGGGCATGGTCGGTAGCATTGCGGCGCGCGTCTCTTGGCGCGAGCGGGCGGCTATGGAAGCGGAACGGGAGATGATCGATCTGAAAAAGTGCGCATTCATGGCAAGCCGCGTCGGAGACGAGTACGACGGTACGATTACAGGTGTCGCGAAGCACGGGTTCTATGTGACGCTCGATCCCTTCTTCGTCGAAGGATTGGTGCACGTATCGCGGCTTGCCGACTACGTTGTGCTCGATGAGCGCGCTCACGCCCTCGTGGCCCGTCGCAGCCGTGAGCGCTGGCGTCTCGGCGATCGCTTGCGGATTCGGGTGGAGGACGTCGATCCCGTGAAGGCGTGGATCAACTTCTCCGTGGTGCACCGGTTCTCTGCTGGCGATGCCGCGCTGTCTCCCGCTTCTCCGCCCGCAGGCCCCGCCGGTTACCCGAGAACCTCATCCAGGGCTTCGAGTTCCGCCGCGAGGCGCTCCCACTCTCGATAGAGGAGGTCGATCGCGTCCTTGGCTGCGGCGCGCTCGGCCTCGAGCGCGCGCACCTTTTCTCCATTCTTGTAGACCTCGGGATCGCCGCGCTTCCAGCTGAGTGTTTCCAGCGCACTCTCACGCACCAGGATGTCGGCCTCGATTGACGCGATTCGCTTTGCTGTCTTGTCGCGCGCCTTGCGGCGGAGATGCTCCTCCTGACGCCCCGGGGCGCCCGGGCGCTTACGGCCCGACGCCTGTGTCCCTTCCGGGTCCTGCGGCGCGAGGGGCGAAGGCGCGTTTTCGACGGCGTGCGGCGCACCGTGGCCGGCGACGGCACCTCGCCCCGGGGTCGCCACCTCAGCGCTCGCCCGTTGATACTCGTCGTAGTTTCCGAGGAACTCGCGCAGCTGTCCTGCCCGCACCTCTACCACACGCGTCGCCACGGCGTTCAGGAAGCTCCGGTCGTGGGAGATCAGCGCGAGCGTGCCCTGGTACTCGCGGAGGGCCTCCTCGAGAACTTCGCACGCGTCGACGTCGAGGTGGTTGGTCGGCTCATCGAGCACGAGGAAGTTTGCCGGCCGCAGGAGCATCTTCGCGAGAGCCAGACGGGCTTTCTCCCCTCCTGAGAGAACGGAGACCTTCTTTTCGACGTCCTCACCGCTAAACAAGAAGGCGCCAAGATGTCCCCGCAGGCGCGGAATGTCGTCGTTGCGCGCGGCACTGCTCAGCTCCTCGAGCACGCTGCGCGTCGGGTCGAGGGACTCGAGCTGGTGCTGGGCAAAAAAACCGACATGCACGTTATGGCCGAGCTCGCGGCGCCCGCTGTCAAAGGATAGAACCCCGGCCAGAATTCGGAGCAGGGTAGACTTGCCCGCGCCGTTCGGACCCACAAGCGCAAGCCGATCGCCGCGCCGCAACTTCAGACTCGCGCCCTGATACACCCGCGTAGCCCCGTAGAACTTGTGAACATCCTC
>DATFYN010000678.1:0-18932 GCA_035315025.1 Myxococcota bacterium | reverse complement strand
AATACCGATGAGCAAGGTGGCGAGGCCAACCTGGAGGGGCGAGAGAGCGATCACAGCTGCTGCCTCATTTTTCGTATGCGTCGAGACGCGAGGCCGATTCTCCCGCGAGGAACGCTTGCAAGCGGGTATCCACGATCGCCGAGGGATCGACACCGTCCATGCACGTGTATGCGTGGACTCTCCCCCGGACAAGATAGAGGAGATAACCACCCAACTTGCGCACTAGATCCGTCTGATGCGTCACTGCCACGATGGTGAGCGCCCGCGTCTGCCGCAGGCGCAAGATCGCCTCGGTGACCAGTGCAACGTTTGGTGGATCCAGTGCCGAGGTGGGCTCGTCCAGGAGCAACGCGTCGGGATCTGTGAGAAGCGCGCGAGCAATGGTGACTCGCTGCTTTTCGCCAACGGAGAGCGTCTCCGCACGGCGATCCAGGAAATCGCCAGGGAGTCCAACCTCTTCAAGTGCTTCCACCAGGCGCGTTTCCGATGGGTCGAGGCGGTTTGCGATGGGTCGGAGGCGAAGGTTGTCGCGGATTGTTCCGTCGAACAACACCGGAGTTTGCATCACAAGGGCGGCGCGCTGGCGGAGCTCCCGCGGATCGATCGAACGTATGTCGCATCCGTTGAAACGGACCGAGCCGCGCGTGGGTTCTTCGAGACGGTTGAGGCAGCGGAGGAGCGTGGACTTTCCCGAACCCGACGATCCGACAAGGGTGAGGGAGCCACCGCGCGCCAGGGCGAAAGAGACGTCTTCGAGCACGGGGACGGGACTCTGTCCCCTTAATGTCGGGTAGACGACCGAAAGGTGATCGACCTCGAAGAGCGCACCTGCACACGGGCCCCCATCGCTCGAATCGCGACCGGCCTCGCTCGGAAGGGGCTCGGGGTGAGCGCGGACGTAAGGGGCCATCTTCGGTACGCCTGCCTCCGGTATGGGTGGCCGAAGAGGTAGCCCCGCCGTTCAGATCCAGGAACAGGTCCGTCGAGGCCATCCTAGGCGCTGGCCGCCTCTCCTCAGCGCGGAGTACCGAATCCAAGGGCAGGGTACGTGCGCCTCGACTCAGGCGCTCCGAGCCCGGCTCCGTAGCAACCGGAGAGCAGGCACGGCCAGCAAGAAGCCCCCGAGAAGAGGGGTAGCGGCGTGCGTGGTCACTACGTGCCACGCCCCAGGGGTGCGGCAGGTGAGGTGAGCCGCGAACGTACCCAGGGCGGTCGCGCCGCAGGACGCAAGAAACGCCGTCGCCCTCGGGCGAATCGGAGCAGTTGATGCCGCGAGATAGGTCACGAACAGAGTGGCCGGTACCGAGAGCGCGATGCTCACGAGGACACAGGGAAGCTCGAGGAGTCCGCCCCAGACGGCCTCACTCCCCAGCGGCGAGCGCAGCAAGACGAGCGACGCAGCCCCCACGGAGACGAGGAGTCCGAGCACGGTTGCCGTGACAGCCCTCCACCCCGTTCGCTCCTGCCCAGGACGAGCGAACGCAAGAGCAGCGGTAACCGCCCCGAATCCCGCCAGCGCGAGACCGAAGGCGACGAGGGCGAAAGGCGTCGGTCCCCGGAGAAGCTCAAGGCCCGGCGGGCGCAGGCCGCGCTCTTCGAGCAGCGCAAAAGAAAGCGCCGATGTGACCGCAGCCACCGCCGCAACCTCCCAGCGCAGGGAATGGACGGGCGCTACCGGGCGCGCATCCTGCGCCAGCGCCGCGATCAATTGGTCGGTTGCCGCACGGCTCACGAAGGGACTTCTTCTTCCAGGAGCGTGCGCAGGGCTCGATATGCGCGATGGACGCGCGCCTTGAGTGCGCCGGGGGAGACGTGGGCGCGAACGGCAGCTTCGATCACTGACAGTCCCTCCAAATGAAGCAGTAGGACGGCCTGCTGCTGACTCGCTGGGAGTCGTGAAAGTGCGTGCTCGAGGTCGCGCGAGAGTCCGACCTGGTCGCGCCCCGTTCGACTCTCCGACGACGTCGGTGCCAAAAAACCATCCGGGAGTGCGTTCTCATCGGGCAGCGGCTCCTCACGGCCATTGCGTCGCGCGCGTTTGCGCTGGAAGTCCGTGAGCGCGTTGCGCGCGATCGCCCAAAGCCAAGGTTCGAAAGGATGCTCCGACCGATAGGAGTGACGTGCGCGGTGCAACGAGAGGAGAACAGTCTGCACGATGTCTTCGACGGCCGCATCATTCGCGATCTGTCGACGGATAAACCCCTGCAGTGAGGGCCGTAGTTCGCGCAACAGCAACTCGTAGGCTCGAGCGTCGCCACGCTGGGCTGCGGCCATCCATTGCGACCAACGTGTCTCACGGCAGGCGTCCCCAGCCCGCTCGCTCCGTGTAGAGCGAGCACGCTTGCCGCGGTTCCATTGGTTCGAATCCATCAGCGCCTAGACTACCGCAGGATTGGCGAGACGACCGGCGCAAACGCGCGCCATTGGGTTCCGAAACTTTGAAGTGAGATCAACTTCCCTTTGTGGTGCTGACCGATACGGCCGTATCGGTCTAATCCCGCAGGGATGGAAAGCTCGAGGATGGAGAATCAGAAAAGAATGGGGCGAGCGTAACCAGATGTCGAGCTGCGACGTATCCTGAAGACGGACACCCGTCGTTGACCCCGGAGGCACGCGGAATCCCGGAGTTCGCCCCCGTCTTTCCACACCGGCGGGGTGATCTCGTGATGCATCGAAGCCAAAAGTTTCTCCGCTTTGTCCCTGCGCGCGGAGCCGAGATGCCGGTGAAGGAAGGAAGGAAATGAAACCAGGAGGGAACCGAACGGCTTAGGCGGCGGTTCCTGCTCGACCTCTCCTCCCGCAGCGTTAGAGAGGCACAGCGCGCAACCGCTCGTTGTCCAGATTCAGGCGGCCTTGCTGTGGTTCGGATCAGGCTCTGGCATCTGCAAAGGTGAAAGCAACCTTAACACAGCCCGTGGTTTTCTTGATCGCAGTATCGAACGCCGCTTTCCACTCGTCGAGCGGGTAGCGGTGTGTGACTAGAAATCCAAGGTCGACCGCGCCAGACGCGCACAGGTCGACGTAGTGCTCCATGGCGTGCTTGCGCACACCGCCGAATTCTTCGATGCCGAACGCATTCGATCCCACAACCCGGAGCTCCTTAAAGTAGATCGGCGTCCACTCGAAACGCCGAGGTGCTTCCACCCCGATGATCGAAACGGTGCCACGAGGACGGGTAATGCGAACGCTGATCTCAAGTGTGTTCGGCGCGCAGATCGAGTCGTAGACAGCGTCCACGCCACCGGAGAGCATCGGTAGGCCATGCCATCGCGGCCGCCACAGGCGTGCGTCGGTCAGAGCCGCCACGGTGTCAATGATCTCGCGTCCCGAACTCGAAGTAATGACCTCGGCTGCGCCGAGTCGCCGTGCCGCGTCGACCTGCTGCGGATAGCGGGCAATTACGATAACGCGCGCCTTCGGTTTCACGACTTTTACCGCCGCTATGGCCGCGAGGCCGATCGTACCGGCCCCGTAGACGAGTACCGTCGGTTCGTCTCCATCCGGAGGGTCTTTGAGTACGGCGTGGAACGATACACAGAATGGATCGGCGAGGACCGCCTGCTCGTAGCTTACGTTGGCAGGCAGTGGAAAAACCTGACTCTGATGAACCGCCACCTTTGTCGCGTAGGCGCCGGGGGCGTCCTTGCAGTTGCCAAGATGCAGCCCTGGGGAGAGATCTCCCTTGTCGAAGTTTTCGCAGAGCGAAAGATTCCCGGCGACACAGGCTGGGCAAATGGGTGAGATGCCGCGCGGCTCACAAGAGAGCCACGGATTGATGACGACGCGGTCCCCGGGGCGCACGCGGGTTACCCCGGGTCCGACCTCTCCGACAACCCCCGTCGATTCGTGCCCAAGCACATGGGGAAAGGAGATGATGCTGGCGATGGGGTTATCGAAGTGGCCTTTTAGGAGGACCTGCTTTTGATCGCTGCCGCAAATCCCCGTGAGCGCCGGGCGAACCACGACCCATCGATCACCGCGGATCTGCGCGTCGGGGATCTCCTGCAGACTGACGGGCGCAAGGTCACTCGTGTAGGCGCCCGACGAGAGGTAGCCGGCGGCACGGGTGAGCGCGATCCTGGGCACGCTCATGCGAAACTGGAGCGCCTTCATCTTGCGGGTCTCCTCGAATCAGCGGATTCGCCCAACGCAATCTACACCCCAGTCTCCTGCGTGGGAGACCCATAAATCAAGCACCGTCTTGCGTGACGGGGGTGGCGGCTGGGCATCGGTGCGGGTTTATCTGATCGGGGGTCGGTCGGGTGCAGGTCACGCGGACGGGCCGGCGGTTTACACGCTCGCCGAGGTACTGGATGCAGCCCTGGGCGATAAAGCGGCGGAGACCGGAGAATTCGGCCGCATTCTGCACCTCGATCCTAAACGTGTCCGAGGGCTCCGGATCGGCATGGTAGGTCCACCGCGTGGAGTTGCAGAGCAAGGGAGCAACGCGGACCAGGGCGGCCCCGGCTTCGCGAGGGCCCCAGTTCTCTGCCGTCGTCACGTATTCCGTCTCGAGCGTGCGAGAGGCACCGGACCGCGTGATCTTCGAAGGCCGGAGCGAGACCCCGAGAGCCACAAGCCGCGCCCCCGCGTAAGCATCACCACGCTTCGTGATCGACCCTGGCCGGAGGGCATCGAATCGGATGCTCAAGCCGGGAGAGGACGGCCTTGCTGCGATTTCAACGAGCCGGCCAGTCGGTGCCCGAGGGCACTCGCCGGCAAGGTCCGCCGTCGTCTGGCATGCTGCGATCCATGGAGCAGGAGCGATCGGCCGTCGTAACCGGCGGGCACGGTGGAATCGGTCGGGAGTGTACGCGCACGCTTCGCGCCGCAGGCGTACACGTTGTGGTTGGCGCCCGGGACGTCGCCCGCGCGAAAAGGGAGCTTGGAGAACTCGTCAGGACGTCCGTCGAGGTTCTGGCGCTAGATCTGGCTTCACTGGCTTCTGTGCGCTCCTTTTCCGAAAGCGTAGGTGCAAGCGCGTCGCGTCGCCCGCCGTTGCACGCCGTGGTCTGCAATGCCGGTGTTCAGATTATGGGGCCGCCCGAGCGGACCGCGGACGGGTTCGAAAAGACCTTTGGCGTGAACCAATCTTGGCCACTATCTCCTGCTCCATCGCATGATTCCTCTTCTGGTCCCCCCCGCTCGAATCGTTCTCGTGGCAAGCGGAACGCATGATCCCAAGCAGCGCACCGGCATCCCGGCGCCGCGTTATCGCGGGGCGCGGGCGCTCGCCGAGCCGGATCTGAATGCACTTCGTAGCGAAGGCGAGCGTCGTGCCGGCCAGCGAGCCTATAGCACCTCGAAACTTTGCAACGTGTTGTGTACCTACGCCCTCGACGAGCGCATGCGCGCGGAGCGCCCCGGCATCACCGCAAATGCGTACGACCCGGGCGCGGTTCCCGGCACCGGTCTTGTGCGCGACTATGGACGGATCGCCCGTTTTGCCGCCGGGAAGGTCCTTCCCCACGCACTGCCCTTGTTGCGCCTCTTCCTCCACGCCCAGTCCGTCGAGGCTGCTGGAGCAGGCTTGGCCCGGCTCATTCTGGACCCGAGCCTCGACAGGGTGTCGGGCCGCTACTTTGCGGGCACACGCGAGACGCGCTCGTCGGACGAATCCTATGACGAGGGGAAGAGGCGAGAACTTTTCAAGGAGAGTGCCGGGCTGGTCGCGCTCTCCGCCACGGAAGCCGCGGTGTCGATCGACTAGAACTCCGCCTTTGCTAGGCGCTGCCCGCACTCGAGAAGCCCGCAAAGAACTCGCAAAGGCACGCGCGTCGCTCGGGCGGGAGCGACGAGAAGCTCCCCTCTCGGGCCGTCACCTCCCGGGACTCGGGAGACTCCTTGCTTGCGAGCCCGCGCGCCGCCGCGATTCGGGCCACGGGCTCACCCGCCATGTCCTGGGAGATGGCGCAGGCGTGCGCTCCGCAACCGCAAGAACGTCGCAAAGCGCACCCGCATTCTCGCCCGCTGGGATACCGGCCGCGCGGGGCTCAGGACGGTCGGTACCCGAGTACCGCCTTCACCTCGAGGAACTCCTCGAATCCGAAGGCACCCCACTCGCGTCCGTTGCCGGACTGCTTGTAGCCGCCGAACGGCGCAGCGAAATCCGCCCCAGCGCCGTTTAGATGGACGTTTCCCGTGCGCAGGCGAGAAGCGACGCGGCGCGCCCGGTCGATGTCACCGGAGGACACGTAGCCGGAGAGACCGTACGGCGTGTCGTTCGCGATGCGGATCGCCTCTTCTTCGTCCCGGTACGGGAGAATCGACAGCACCGGGCCGAAGATCTCTTCGCGAGCGATGGTCATGTCGTTGCGCACGTTGCCAAAAACCGTCGGGCGAACGTAGTAACCGCGGGGCAGACCTTCTGGCCGCCCCGGCCCTCCCGTGACGAGGGTCGCACCTTCTTCGATGCCTTTGCGGATAAGGCCCTGGATCTTTTCGAACTGGGCTGCGCTCACCACAGGGCCGATCACCGTGCCTTCTGCGAAAGGATCGCCGACCTTGACTTGTGCAGCGGCGGCCTTCGCGATCTCCAGCGCTTCAGCGTGTCGGCTTTCCGGGACGAGCATCCGGGTGGGGGCGTTACAGGACTGGCCGCTATTGAGGAAGCAACCTCGGACGCCACCCGTGACTGCAGCTTGGAGGTCCGCGTCGTCGAGAACGATGTTGGCGGACTTGCCGCCGAGCTCCTGAGTCACGCGCTTCACCGTCGGGGCCGCGGCCTGCGCCACGAGAACCCCGGCGCGAGTCGAGCCGGTGAAGGACACCATGTCCACCTGGGGATGCGACGCGATGGCCGCGCCCACGGTGGGGCCGTCGCCGTTCACGAGGTTGAACACACCCGCGGGAACGCCCGCTTCGTCGAAGATCTCCGCGACGATCACTGCGTTCAGCGGAGCGATCTCGCTCGGCTTGAGCACCACGGTGCATCCGGCCGCAAACGCGGGAGCCACCTTGCACATGATCTGGTTCACGGGCCAGTTCCACGGTGTGATGAACCCACACACACCCACTGGCTCCCGCACGATGAGCGTCGATCCGCGCACCTCGCCGAATTCGTATGCCTTCAGCACCTCAATCGTCTGGTTAAGGTGTGCGATACCCGTCGCCGCCTGCGCGGCCTTGGAGAGCCAAATCGGTGCTCCCATCTCCGTTGAGATCGTGCGCGCGATCTCTTCGTAACGCTTCTGATAGACACGTACGATGTCCTGAAGGAGCGCCACGCGCTCTTCTTTTTTCGAGCGCGAGAAGGTCTCAAAAGCGGCGCGCGCCGCAGCCACCGCGCGGTCGACGTCCTTGGCGCTGCCGAGGCTGATTTTCCCGATTGGTTGCTCGGTCGCGGGATTGATGACGTCGATCGTGTGTTGTACCGCCGGCTCGACCCACTCGCCACCGATGTAGAACTTCAGGCACTCCGTCATGTCTTCCTCCGGCCGTGCTTACCGTCAGGGCCGATTCTTTCGGGGGATCGCAGCACGCCTGCTCCCGGGGCGCGACTATACCTCATGTGCCTGAGCACGGGTCGTGCGGCGCTCCTCTGATCCCGGAGGAGTCGGAGCTTCTGCGGTCGGAAGCGCTTCCGAGAGCGAGAAGCAGGGGCCTCGAGTTCTCTCGTCTTCCGAGTGGTGACCGGCTTGACCGAGGGGGAACTGGCGGAGCAGCCCCTTGCGGCCTCGCGAAGAACTCGTTCCCGCCGAGAGGACCGGCGAAAAAGGGATCCGAGTCACCCACGCCCCGAGCGCACGGACCTTTGCGGATGGGCTGCGGATCGTGGGACAGTGCCGCCGAAGGCGCGGTACGGCGAGGTCGCGTCCGGCCACCTCGCAGGTCCGCACGGATCCGATTGCGGATGGGGAGGAAGCGTCCTCATGGACATTATGCAGGCCACTGCGCGCTACGAAGCCTGGCTCCGCCAGCACGTTGATCTCGTTGCCTCTGACCTGCGTCTTAAGCACGCACGCATGCGAGAAGCGCGCTTTTCGTTCCTGCGCGCGACCTACTACCGATGGGCGCAGGTCTGGCCAGAGCTATGCGCCGACCTCGCCGCGGCCCCGCGCATCCTCGCCGTCGGGGATCTCCATGTCGAGAACTTCGGCACCTGGCGGGATGCCGAGGGCAGGCTTGCCTGGGGTGTGAACGACTTCGACGAGGCATGGCGGTTACCCTACACCCACGACCTCGTACGCCTTGCCACCAGCGTGGCGATCGCGATCTCCGAATCCCGACTGCGGATCGACTTCCCGGTGGCTGCGGAGACAATTGTAGAAGGCTACCGCTCCGGCCTCGCGGAAGCGGGCGCGGCGTTCGTGCTCTCCGAGCACCGCGGCGCGTTGCGTGACATGGCCCTCCATCGGCTTCGCGACCCCGAGCGGTTCTGGGAGAAGCTGGAGGCGCTCCAAACCTACCGCGGCCGATTGCCGAAAGGGGCGGCGAAAGCCCTTGCGAAGGCTCGGCCGGAGAGTGCGAAGGGCGAGCGAGTTGCGCGGCGCGTGGCGGGGCTCGGGAGTCTCGGCCGTCCGCGCTTCGTATGGCTTGCGGACTGGCAAGGCGGGCGGATTGCGCGCGAGGCCAAGGCGGCGGCGCCGTCGGCGTGCTGCTTCGCGGAGCGTAATGGAGGTACGGCTCCGATCCAGTACGACAAGATCCTGAAAGGTGCAGTCCGCAGCGCAGATCCGTTCCTTGCATGCCCGGGGCACTGGGTGGTGCGTCGGCTTGCTCCGGACTGCACGCGCATCGATCTCGCGGACCTCCCCGATCAGGGCGACGAGCGGCGCTTGGTCCGGGCGATGGGCTTCGAGACCGCCAACGTGCACCTCGGAACTGGCGAAGCGCGCACACTCCTCGCGGACCTAAAGCGGCGTCCGCGATCCTGGCTGCGGCGTGCGGCGATGGTCATGGCCGACCAGGTGGAGCGCGACTGGAGCGCCTTTCGCGGGGCCACCCGGCGTTGAGGGCGGGCACGGGAGAGCTCGGCAGTCGGCTCCGCCAGGCTTTGGGATTTCTTCATTTCGAGCTTGTCACCTCCGGGGGCCTCGGGTATCACCGCCGCGATCGAAATCCGGTCGTCGCGTAACACCCCCCAAGGTGCTCGCCTTCGTCCGTCCACGGTATCCGTTCTCGCGACTGAGAGGAGGGCGATGAGAGTTCTCCAGGTGGGTCTCGGCCGCTTCGGGCAGAGCCACTTACGCAGCTGGCGCAAGCTGGCTGTCGACCTTCGGGTGTGCGACCGCGACCCCGCGCGCCTTGCCGCGCTCGAGGAGCCGTGCTCCGCCGATTGGCGGGCGTTCCTCGACGATGCGGAGTGCGTGGACGTGGTGACCTCGGCGACCTCGCATGAAGAAATTGCCCGGGCGGCGCTCGAGAGGGGCAAACACGTGCTCGTCGAGAAACCGATCACCCCGACCGCGAGAGAGGGTTTCGAGCTCGCAGCGCTAGCGCGGGAGCGGGGTTGTCTGCTCCAGGTGGGCCACGTCTTCCGCTTCGCACCCGAGGCGCGGGCCGTCGAACGAGCCGTGCGGTCTGGGGCCATTGGCCGGATTCGCTACGCCCTGGGGCACTTCATGAGCTTCAAGCGGCCAAGGACAGACGGCGGGCTCGCGATTTCTGACGGCGTGCATTTGGTGGATCTCGTGTCCTGGATCTTCGGCAAGCAGCCCATCGCCGTGACCGCGGTCCTGCGAGACTACCTGGGCCGCGGGATGGACGACGCCGCTACCCTGGCTCTCGACTATGGTGGAGAAAGCGCACTGGTCGAAGCCGCGTGCTTCCCACCGGAGCCCCGGCGGGATCTCCACGTGATCGGGACCGAGGGGGCCATCACCTGCGACTTCCTTGCCGACGCCGATCGCGTGAAGCTCTACAGTCACGCCCACAAACAGGACGTGCATGGTGTTTGGGGTGCGAGCGAAGGCGAGGTGCGCGTCCTTCCCGCAGCGGGGGAGGAGCCGCTCCTCGCCGAAATTCGGGCCTTTCTTGAGGCGTGCAAATCCGGCCATCCTGCGCCGGAGGCTGCGGACGGCGTCGCCGGCGCTGCTGCAGTAGCCGTGATTGAGGCCGCCGAGCGCTCCGCGAGGGAAGGGCGCCGGGTCGAGGTGGAGCTTCCCTCATGACGCCCGGGGGGGGAGAAGGCATGACGACCGGGAGAAAGATCCCGCTCTCGCAAGTTGTGATTGATGACGAGGTGAAGGCCCGCGTGCTCGCCGCGACCGAGTCGGGCCAGTACATCCTTGGCCCTGAATGCAAAGCGTTCGAGGCGGAGCTGGCGTCGTATTTCGGACGCAGTCATTGCATTCTTCTCAACTCGGCCACCTCCGGCCTGCTGCTCACACTGAAGGCCCTGGGTGTGGGTCCAGGCGATGAAGTCCTGGCGCCGGCGCACACCGCGTTTCCGACGATCGAGGCGATCTTTCTCTCTGGAGCGACGCCGGTCTTCGTGGACATCGACGAGAGCGCAACGCTGGATCCGAGTTGGCTCGAACCGCGTGTCACCGCTCGCACGAAGGTGATCATGCCCGTGCATCTCTACGGGCACCCGTGCGACATGGATGCAATCCAAGAGGTGGCCACGCGTCATGGGTTGCTGGTGGTCGAGGACTGCGCGCAAGCGCACGGTGCGCAATACCGCAGTCGAAAGGTCGGGACCTTTGGCGTTGCGGGTGTGCTGTCCTTTTACCCGTCGAAAAATCTTACGGTTCTCGGCGATGGCGGTGCGGTGGTGACTGATGATTCCGTGCTCGCCAATCGGCTGCGCATGCTGCGCGACCACGGCCGACGGGACAAGTACCTACACGAGATCGTGGGCTGGAATCTCCGATTCAATGAGATCCAAGCCGCGGCTGGACGCGTCTTTCTGCGAAGGCTCGATGCGATGAACGATGCGCGCCGCGCCAAAGCGGCCCGATACCTGGAGCGTCTCCGGCAAGCGCCGGTCGCGCTTCCCACGGAGAGCAAGCTCGCCCGCCATGTCTATCATCTCTTCGTGATCCGGACGCCAAAAAGGGATGCGCTCGCCAAGCACCTCGCCGCTGAGGGCATTCAAACCGGAATCCACTACCCCGTGCCGAATCACCTCCAGCCGGCAACGATCGGTCGGCCAGGCGTGCGCGCAGAGTCGCTGCCGCGGACCGAGGCCTGGGTGAAGGAGATCCTCTCCCTTCCGATCTTCCCGAGCCTCGCGGACAGCGACGTCGATCGCGTCTCGGCGGCGGTTCACGAGTTTTTCGCGGGCCCGGGGAAGGCGTAGCGGCGATGGTTCAAGCGGCGCCGGAGCTCTCGATCGTGATCCCCGCCTACAACGAAGAGGACAATGTCCCGCTTCTCGCGGACGAACTTCGTCGTGAGCTCGGAGGGCGGGGAATCTGCACGTTCGAGGTGATCTTCGTCGACGACGGCTCGAGCGACGAAACGGCGCAGCGGGCGCGGGCCGAAGTCGCGCGCGACCCGGAGCACTTTCGTTTGGTCCGCCTGGAACGCAACTGCGGGGAGAGCGCGGCGATGGAGGCGGGGCTGCGGCGCGCCCGCGCCGACATCTTGGTCACGATGGACTGTGATCTTCAGAATGCGCCTGCCGATATCCCAGCACTCATCGAGCCGGTTCGCAAAGGGGATGCGGACTGTGCGTGCGGTTGGCGTTCGGATCGCATGCACGGCGACACGGGCTGGCGCTTGGCGCAGTCACGCATCGCAAACGGGATTCGAAATGCCCTGTCGGGTGACGACATCCGCGATGCCGGCTGCACGTTCCGGGCCTTCCGGCGCGAGTGCGTGGCGCGTATCAAGATTTTTAGGGGCATGCACCGCTTTCTCCCCACGCTGATCAAGCTCGAGGGCTACCGCGTGGTGGAGGTCCCGGTCCGAAATCGCTCGCGCGTCCACGGCGTATCGAAATACGGGATGTGGAATCGGGCCTTCGCAGCGTTTTACGATCTGCTTGCGGTGCGCTGGATGAGGAGCCGGGTTATCCGCTGGCGCGTCGCGGAGGATTCGCTCGAGGCCGGAAGCAGCAGCCGGTAGCGCAGAACGTCGGTCATGTTCGCGAATCGGACCGACGACATCTTGGCTCGTGAGCATGCAAGCACCTGCGAGACAGATGAGCGTGCTAGTTCTCGCGGTCGGGATCGCATCCGCATCCGCGGCGCCTAGGGAATCTGAGCTTGTCCCGCGCGAAGGACAGCCCCAACCCCGGATCCGCCTCGTCCTCACTTTTGACGACGGGCCATCCAATGAGCGCTTCGAGGAGCTTGGCCGAGGGGCTTCCGGTCTTCCCAACACTCCGACCGAACGGGTCCTCGACGTGCTGCACGCCGCAGGCATCTCTGCGGCGTTCTTTGTCCTCACCGGCCCGACAGGATGTTTGGCGGCACCGTGCAGCCCAAGGACGAAACGGAGCTCGGCTTTGAGGAGCTGCGACGCGAGGTGCGCGAGGGCCACGTCCTGGGCTGCCACTGGGGAGGCCGTTACGGCAGCCAACTTCGCAAGCACACCGCCAGCTTGTCGCGCCCCGAGTACGATTCTGACGGCGACGGGATTGTCGACCGTGTGACCGATCCCGGGAACGCACTCGAATCCGAACTCCTGCAGTGCATACGGCGCGGGGCAGAGGCGTACGCCGCTGAGGGCCGTGCGGGGGAACGCCCCGCTCTCGTACGGCTCCCGCTCTGGGTGTACGCCGAGGGCGACCGTGATGCACGTCCCGCTTACACGGCGCTCGGCTGCACATGGTGCTCGCCGACGCTCGCGTTCCCGACGCGCATTCCGCTGGGCCGCGGAGTGGTTCGATTTCTGGCTTGTGCGCCAAGTCCGGCAGGCAGTGCGCGCGGGAAATCCGGACGTCGTGATCGCTCTCCACGACGTGAACCGGCCTTCCGCACGCTCGCTGCCGAGGCTTATCGCGCGCATTCGGCAGGGTCTCGCCGACGAGGGACTCGCAGAGCATAGCGATTGGAAGTTCCCACGACCGACCCGGACGAGGTGCTGGCGGTGCTCGGCCGCCGCACTTGGTGAAGCGCCCCATTCCCTAAAGCCCCTGAGGCGTTGACCCGATTTCTTGCTGCGACCCGTGCGCGTCACTTGCGCGCCGTGTGGCGTGAGGGAAAGGGCGTGTCGGCACTGCTTCGAGGCTGGATCCTTGCGGCGAGTGCCCGAGCCCTCGCGCCCTGCACCCTCGGCGGGACTCCTGGCGGGGCCGGAGCCTTGGGGCAGCTGCGCCTTGTGCCCCACGCAGTGACGCCCGGCTGGGCGAGCGATCCCCTCCACGGCGATCGCGATCCCCGGGCCGTGGCATTCGTCGACTCTGGGCACCCGGGCTTCGCGGTCGTCCCGGCGGAAGTCCCGCCGTCACCCGCGGGGCATGCCGCGCTAACGATCCATGATGCCCCGAGCCGGGTGGTATTGGCGGCGCCGCGCGACCTAGCGTCGGGGCACCCAGGGCTGCGTGCCCGGCATCCATGGTTTCCGCCGGCAGCCCAAGCGCTCGGTGTGACCGCGGGGAGCGCCACAAGCGTCGACATCGAAATGGGCGTCGCTCGTGCTGCGGAAGACGCGGATGCGGCGTACTAGCCCCGTCGCGGGCGTGTGGCGGTGGAATAAGGGCGTGCACGTCGCGGTGGGACGAACCCTCGTGGCAGATCTCTCGAGCGGCGAGGAGGCTCCGTGAGGCCCACCCTCTTCCTGCGTGTCCTCCTCCTCATGTGCGGAGTGGCCACTGCCGCGACCGGCCTGGCGCTGCTGTTTCAGCAGCGTGCGCTTGCCCTCGACCTCGAACGCCTGGCGCGCAGCAGGCTCGAATCCGCTGCCCACGCCGCAGACCGACTGGTGGAGGGTCACCTCCGTGCGCTCGGCGAGCGGTACAAGGCGATCTCCGGCACACCCCAGGTCCGGGCGCACCTTGAGCTTCATGACGCACCGGAACTCGCGCACTACGCGGAGACACTCCGGGATCAGCAGAGCGCGGCACGTGTGGTTTTCCTCGACGCTCAAGACCATGAGGTCGCGTCCGCGGGCGATGAGACGCTCGACACCAGCGGACTCGGTGGCCGGCAGGCGGCGCTTGTCGGGCAGGGCGGCCACCCCTTCGCCATGATCGCGGTTCCACTCGAAACAGCGGGACAACCACTTGGGCGCCTCATCGCATTCGAGCCCATCGGCGATGAGCTGCTCGCCGAGTGGTCCGGGCTGGTCGGCGCTGATGTGCGATTGCAAGCGCCGGACCAAAACGCCCGCCAGGGCATCGACACCGTGGTGCGGGACCTCGGAGCCCTTCAGCTGCGCGTGGCCTCTTCTCTGCAGGCGGAACGAGACGCCATTGCACGCTCCCGGCGCAGCCTCCTCTATTCCGGTCTGCTCGCGCTCTGTGCCGCATTCGTCGCGAGCCTGTTCCTCTCTCGAGGTCTTGTGCGTCCCATTCTGGAGATCAAGCACGCCGCGGAGCAGATCGGCGAAGGCGATCTCGAGGTCCGCGTGCGGAGCGGACGGCGGGACGAGATCGGCCAGGTCGCGCGCGCCTTCGACCTGATGCTCGAGAACCTGCGCGATTACCGGCGACAGGTGGATTCCCAGCAGAGGACGCTCGAAGCCAAGGTCCAGCAACGGACGACCGAGCTCGAGCGCGCCAGCAAGGGCGCTATGGAGCTTGCCCGACAGGCGGCCGAGGCCAACCGCGCGAAATCGCAATTCCTCGCGAACATGAGCCACGAAATCCGCACGCCGATGAACGGCGTGATGGGCATGACGGATCTGCTGCTCGACACGCCTCTTACACCGAGACAGCGAAAGCTTGCGGAGACCGTACACCGCTCCGCGGAGCTTCTTCTCTCCGTGATCAACGACATCCTGGACTTTTCAAAGAGCGAGGCGGGCCGCCTCACGCTTGAGGGGATTGACTGCGATCTGCGCGAGATTGTCGAAGACGTCACCGCCCTTCTCGCCGAGCGCGCGCATCGGAAGGGGCTCGAGCTGGCCTGCCGGATCGACGACCAAGTGCCTTCGGCCGTTCGCGCGGACCCGGGTCGTCTGCGGCAAGTGCTGACCAACCTCCTGGGCAATGCCATCAAGTTTACCGAGCGCGGTGAAGTCGTGGTGGAAGTCCGCGCAGTCCGGACCGAGGGTGATCTCACATACATTCGGTTCGAAGTGCGCGATACGGGAATCGGCATCGCCCCAGAGGCGCAAGCGCAGCTTTTCGAGTCCTTCCGTCAGGCGGACGCGTCGACCACCCGCCGCTACGGGGGCACCGGGCTTGGGCTCGCGATCTCCAAGCAGCTCGTGCACCTCATGGGGGGTGCAATCGAGGTGGAGAGCGCGCCGGGAAAGGGATCGCGCTTCTCGTTCACCGTGCCGCTCGCGGGGGCCTCCGAGGCGTGGCGCAAAGACGCCGAACCCTCGACTGATCTGCAGGATGTCCGCGTCTTGATCGTCGATGACAACGCCACGAATCGCGACATTCTGCGACACCGAGTGCTGACGTGGCGCATGCGGGCGGTGGCTGCGGCGGACGGGCCCGCCGCCCTTGAGGCACTGCGCTCTGCAGCGGCGGATGGCTCGCGTTTCGACCTTGCGATCCTGGACATGCACATGCCGAAGATGGACGGGCTCGCCCTCGCCCGAGCGATTCAGGCCGACCCCGCGCTGAGGTCGACGCGCCTGCTCCTGTTGACCTCTCTCGATGTCGAAGGTGACAACGACGAGCTGCGAGAGGCCGGCATTACTGCGTACCTGACAAAGCCGGTTCGCCAATCCGAGCTCTACAATCGCATCGCCGAGGTGATGGAGCGGCCACTCTCTCCGGCCAGCCGACACCGAACCGTGCGCGACCAGGGTCGCTCACGAACGCCTCAGCTCTCCGGCCTTGTCCTGCTGGTCGAGGACAACGTGGTGAACCAGGATGTGGCCCGCGAGATGCTCGAAAGCGTCGGCTGCCGCGTCCACGTGGCCTCCGACGGCCTCGAGGCCGTGGACCTGGCATTTCACGGTGAGTACGACGCGATCCTCATGGATATCCAGATGCCGGGGATCGACGGCTATCAAGCGACGCGTTCGATTCGATCTCAGGAGGAGCGTGAGAAGCAGCGCACGCAGGGCGGTCCGGTGCGTCGCACCCCCATCATCGCTCTCACGGCGAATGCGATGCAGGGAGACCGGCAGGAGTGCCTGGACGCCGGCATGGACGACTACCTGACGAAGCCATTTCGCCGCGACGAGTTGCTCGAAACACTCCGACGCTGGCTGCCCGGGGCGGGCGGCCCAGAACGTATGGGCGAAAAATCCGAAGAGGACGGGGTTGCCCCGGACCCGGCGGCGGACTCTGCCACTGTCGCGCGGGAGCCCTCGCTTTTGGATCGCCACGCACTCGACGCGATCCGCAAACTCTCGCCGGAGCGCGGTGCGACGATCCTTGCCCGCGTGATCGACTCGTACCTTGTGACCGCGCCCGACCAGCTTGAAGCACTCCAACGCGCGCTGGCGGAGAAGGACGCGAAGGCGCTGCAAACCCAGGCGCACAGCCTCAAGTCCAGCAGCGCCAACGTGGGCGCCCGCGAACTCGCCGAGCTCGCTCGGGAGCTCGAAGCCCTCGGCCGGACCGGCCAGACGACCGACGCCGCCGGACTCGTGGAGCGCATGGCCGCGGAGTTCCTGCGCGTCCGGGAGGCGCTCGTCGCCGAGCGCGAGCGAGGCGTCGCATGAGGCGGGAGTCATCGTCGGCAAAACGCCCGCTTGTCCTCGTGGTCGACGACGATCCGACGATGCGACTGCTCGTGCGCGAGGCGCTTGAGCCGCATGGACTCGACGTAGAAGAAGCGCCAGACGGTGCCAGTGCGCTCGCGCTCTTTCGCACGCGCGAACCAAACCTTGTGCTGCTCGACGTACAGATGCCGGGCATCGACGGCTTCGCCGTTTGCGAGGAAATCCGTCGGATCCCCGGATCCCTGCACACGCCGGTCGTGATGATCACCGGGCTCGACGACGTCGACTCGGTACGGCGAGCCTATGAGGCGGGTGCCACGGACTTCATCACGAAGCCCATCTCGTGGCTCATCCTCTCGCACCGGGTCCGCTATCTCCTGCGTGCGGCGGAAACCGTAGCGGAGCTGCGTCGCAGCCAGAAGCGCCTCGCCAATGCGCAGCACCTGGCCCGCATGGGAAGCTGGCAGATGGACCTCCTGACCCGCGAGGTCCATACCTCCGAAGGGTTTCTTGCCATCTACGGCTTTCCTCCAGGAGATGGCGTGTTCAGGCTCAAGACGCTCTTGGAGCGCATCCATCCCGACGATCGTCCTGCCCTCCTCGCCGCTGCAGAGGCCTGCCTGCGCGAGGGTCGCTCCGCGCACATTGATCACCGTGTCATTCTTCCAGACGGCTCGGAGCGAATCGTCCACTCCCAGGTGATGCTCGGCCTCGAGGAAAAAGGGCGGTCCCAGCGGCTCGAGGGCACGGTGCAGGACGTGACGGAGCGCAAGCGGGCCGAGGAGCAGATCCGCTATCTCGCCTACCACGACAGTCTGACTGGGCTCGGCAATCGTCTCTTGTTCAAGGAGCGTCTCGGTGTGGCACTCGCGCAGGCGCGACGAAACGATGGCGTGCTCGGCGTCCTGTTCCTCGATCTCGATCATTTCAAACGCATTAACGACACCCTGGGTCACTCCGTCGGGGATCGCCTCCTTCAGGGAGTCGCCGACCGATTGGTCGCGACGGTGCGGGGGAGCGATGTGATCGCACGGTCGGGTCGGATGGATGCGGACCACGCCGTGTCGCGGCTCGGGGGCGATGAGTTCACGATCTTGCTCACGGACCTGCGGGAAGTGCAGGACCTCGCGAAGGTCGCTCGGCGTATCCTGGACGTCCTCTCCGCGCCATTCGCGCTTGAAGGGCACGAGGTCGTGATCAGCGGAAGCATCGGCATCACGGCGCGACCTCTCGATGGAGATGACGTCGAAACGTTGCTGCGCAATGCCGATGCAGCCATGTACCACGCCAAGGATCGGGGCCGGAACAACTACCAGTTCTACACCGAGTCGATGAATGCCGTGGCTCTCGAGCGTCTTGTTCTCGAGAGCAAGCTCCGCCGCGGCCTGGAACAGGGCGAGTTCGAGCTGCACTACCAACCGAAAGTGGCGCTTCCCGAGGGTCGGCTCACCGGCTTCGAAGCCCTCGTGCGCTGGCGCGACCCCGAGCAGGGCCTCGTCCTCCCCGGCGTCTTCATCCCCCTGTGTGAGGAGACGGGGCTGATCCGGCCGCTCGGTGACTGGGTGCTCCGGGAAGCATGCCGGCAGCTCGCCCGCTGGCGCGATGCGGGGCGCGACCCGCTCCCAGTTTCGGTGAATCTCTCCGTCCACCAGTTTCGCAGCGGTGGGCTCGTGGAGAGCGTGCGCCGAGCGCTCACCGAGACAGGGGTCGATGCGCGTTGGCTTGAGCTTGAGATCACCGAGAGCGCGCTCCTGCAGGACGAAGCGGCGGTCGTGGGAGCGCTCGAGGCACTTCGGCGCCTCGGCATCCGGATCGCGATCGACGACTTCGGTACTGGCTATTCGTCCTTCAGCTATCTGCGACGCCTCCCTGTGGACGTGCTCAAGATCGACCGCTCGTTCGTCCAGCACATTGAGACGAGTCCTGACGAGGCTGCGCTTCTCGGAGCGATTGTGTCGATGGGACAAGCGCTGCGGCTGCGCGTGATTGCAGAAGGGGTCGAGACCGTCGGCCAGCGCGAGCTTCTCGCAGGCTGGGGCTGCGACGAGATGCAGGGTTTTCTCGTGAGCCCCGCCGTGCCGGCAGCGGCTGCGGCTGCATTTGCCCCCGCAGGTCACGCGAAGCCGACCTAACCCTACTTCGCGGATTCGGGTTGAGTTTTAGGAATTTTCGCGTGCCAAGTGCTTGATACGCAAGGGCCGAGAGGGCGAGAAACGGCAGAAAGCGGCTGTAGTGCCGACCCACCCTAT
>DATFYN010000677.1:0-2448 GCA_035315025.1 Myxococcota bacterium | reverse complement strand
TCCCTGCGGCGCGTCCGGCGCCTCGATCCCCTTCGCTTCTATCCTCTCCATCTTTCGTGAGTCCCCCCGCCCCTACAGTAATATCGATTGGGCAGGTGTCTCACATCTCATTGGCACGAGGGGGAGCGCTGAAAGCCACTGGCGTGCGCTCATACGATGAGATGGCGCGTCGTATTCTCATCCTGAGCCGAGAGCGCGCAGAATTACCCGTTCTACATCGTGATAGGGGGCGGCGGTCTCGACGACGTTCCCGACCCGGTTTGTGTTGCCCAACACTTGCCCCCAGACCGGGCTCCGACGGAGGAAGGGATGCTCGTGCCGGTGGGCGCTCGTCACGGAGCGCGCCCGGGGCGCGCGGCCGACATGGCCGCAGGTCCGGTTTTGCGCGAGAGGTGAGACGACTTCGGGCGAGGTTCAACGCCATCGCGCCACCCAGGACGTGCTCTGGAATGGCCAACCTCGCGGCTCACAACGTTGTCCGGGGAGGTTAACTTCCAACCGGAGTTTGTGACACGCGCGCCGATTTTCTCCGGAGGGAAAACGAGATTCCCTCGCCACGTCGCAAGCTTGCAACCGGATTCTTGCGGCTTTGCCCAAGAAACGCACAATCGAGTCGTGTGGAAGTGGCTGATGTTTTCGTGCCGACTACGTCGTCGCTGGCCGCGCGTTCCCGTGGCGGTGAGTGGTGCGATCGCGTTCGTTGCAAGCGCATTTGACATGCGAGTCAACAGCACGGTCTCGATGCTCGTCGGGCTCTACCGCGAGGCGCCACTGCATCTCGAGCGCGGTCCAGCCGAGCTCGAGGGGCTCCTCCGCGCGCTGGGCCGGCAGCCTCCGGACGATCCGTCAAGCCTTGTAAACGCGCTGCGGGATCCGCTCGGCCGATCAGGCGAGCGCAGTTCTGGGGGGTGAGTGCGGTGCAGAACCCCGAGAGCAAGCGCTTCAAGATGCGGCTTCGTCCCCGGCGGGTTCCGCGTGAGAGCCGGGCCCCCAGCGCGAGCCGCCTGCGCGCGATTTCCGCTCGCCTTCGCAGAAGGCGGGGGGGTTCGACGTCTCCCGCCCCCGCGCGTGCCCTTCCTCGGCTTCTCGCCGTCCGTGCTGCAGCAGAGCATCGTCAAGGTCCGGTACGTGCAAAACCGCGGCGGGTCCGGCTGGCGCGTCCATGGTCGCTATCTGGCGCGCGAAGGCGCGCAGCGGGAGGGGAAGCCGGGCCTTGGCTTCGATGCCCACGAGCAAGAGATCCACATTCCGGATCGCCTCGGCGGGTGGCAACGAGCCGAAGATCCGCGCCTCTGGAAGCTCATCGTTTCGCCCGAAGCCGGCGAGAGACTCGACCTCCGGCAGCACGCGCGAGAGCTCGTAGCGACGATGGAAGGCGACCTGGGCCTGCGCCTTGAGTGGGTGGCCATCGAGCACTTCGATACCGCGCATCCCCATGTCCACGTGGTAATCCGCGGCAAAAGCCAGGAGGGAATCCTCTTCCGAATGCCGCGGGAATATGTGGGGCACGGCATCCGCCAGCGGAGCCAGGAGCTCGCCACCCAAGTGCTCGGTCTTCGTCGCGAGCGCGACCGTGTCGCCGCCCGGGAGCGCGCCGTTGAGGCACGCCACTTTGGTGTTCTGGATCAGATGCTCGAGCACAGGGCGGATCCGGAAAGGCGGATCGAGTTCGAGCATTCAGTCCCGAGCGCAGAGGCCTCCCGCACGCTGCGCCTCCAGCTCCTGCGGCGGCTCGGCTTCTTGTCCGGCCTGGGCCTCGCACGGCGCGTGGGCAAACACACCTTCGAGCTCATTCGAGCTCTCAGAGCACCACCGCGCGGCCCTCGAGCAGATGCAGCTCGCCCGCGACCTCCAGCAGAGCATGACCCGCTACGGCGAGCCCCTCGTCGACCCCGATGCACCGCAGCTTTTCACCGAGCTCGTCCCGGGCGTCGAGGTCCGCGGGAGCGTGGTCGGCGGAGTCGAGGACGAGGCCGGGGGGAGAGCGTTCCTCATCGTCGAGAGCATGGATGACATCGTCCACTTCGTGCTGCAGACGCCAGAGATCGAGGAGTACCGCGACCGGGACGAACTCCTGCGCGGGGAGATCATTACCCTTCGCGCCACCCATGCCCCGCCGGGAAACGAGCGAGCTGTTCTCGTCGAGGTGACCCAGCACGGCCGTTTGCGCGAGCTCGAGGCGGCCTCCGAGCCGTCAACCGTCCTTGACCTCGTCGCTGTGCAAACCGTGCGGGAGCACGGTGGAGCTCTCCCGCCGGATGGACCTGTCCACGGCTTCGGTCCGCGGCTGCGTGAGGCCATCCTAGGGCGGCTTCCCCTCCTGGAAGAGCGTGGGCTTGTGCAGGTCGCAGAGGAAGAGCGAGGTGACGAGCGCGTCCGTCGCCTTTCGGTGGCCTTGGACGCAGAAGAGAGGATCGAGCGAGCCATGAAGGAGCGAGACCGAGCGCT
>DATFYN010000676.1:0-2039 GCA_035315025.1 Myxococcota bacterium | reverse complement strand
CTCGCCCCATTCGGTCTTTGAGGCCCAACTCCCATTCGGTGAAGGGCTCAGTACCGTCCGACGTGGCATAGATCCGGATCTCGTGCTCTTTCGGCACGAGGCGATAGTAGCTTTAAAGCTACTATCGCGCCACCCAGCGCTGTCCCGCGCCAAACGGCTCTGCCTCATAGCCGAGGCGCGGCTGAGGGATCTCCGGTAGGCGCTCTTGGGAGGAGGCGAGAGAACGCGGGCAGCCCTGCGCTCGCTCATGGGAGACGAGCCCCTCCACGTGGCTCCCGATCCCGAGCGAAAGTTCAGGGTTGACGGCTGACTCTGGCTGTCCCTTAAAGAAGAGGAGGCCCGAGCCGGTGGGTCCCGACCCGGGCCTCTCTCGGAAGTAGCGGGGGGGTGCTTTTACCGAGGCGAACAAGCCGCCTTCTTCGCCCGCGGATGCTGTTGGCAGCGTAGGTTAGCGGCTCGGATATGCGCCAAGAGAGACCGGAGGGCAGGATCCTGCACGAGGTCTTGCTCTCGCAACAGTCGGCTTCGGCTTTCAACAGGATCATTGAAGATTGGACAAGCGGAGGGCGATCAAATCCGGGCGGACCCATATTGAGAACGCATAACTTCAGCGTTTTCAGCATCTCCCCCAGCCACTCGACGCCCGAGTCTTTGTACGCGGGATACCGCCGGAACCACCGAGGCCCGGCGCTCGAATCGGGAACGCGCGCCTCCGCCATCGCGCTCAACCCTCGCCGCCGTCGTCGAGACAAAGCTCCCGGCGCAGCGCGGAGAAGTCGAAGGTCGCTCCGGCGCTGGGCGATCGCTGCTCGCGGTTCTCCATCTCCTTGAGCAGCACGTCGACGGCCGCACGCCCCTCCGCCGTCCGCGCGGCTTCGCGCGGCGTCCTACCGCCGAGCGCCGGGACGGGCTGGTCGAGCCAGTCCGCGTAGTGACGCTGCTGGAACTCGAGCAAGAGCTGCGCCGCTTCGGGGGGCGGAGGCTCGGGACCGGGGCCGCCCTGCGCGCGCGCGGCGCGGTCCGAGAGCGGGTCGGCGTGCTCGCGTGCCCGGTGGCGGATGCGCTCGCCGCACGCGGCCTCGAGCCGCGCGCGCAGCGCGTCGGCCCGCTCGTGGGAGTTCGTCTCCGCGCGCAGCTCCCGGTCCGAGACGCGGACCTGTCCGACGACGGTGGTCTCCCAGCTCCGGTGCATGCGATTTCCCGCTCGGAGGAAGACGTACGTGGCCTCGCCTTCATCCGGACTCGGGGGCTCCACGCCGGGAAGCGCGGCTATCCGCGCCTCGATGGCTGCGCGCGCGCCCGGAGCGATCTCGAAGTGATCGGTCGTGAGCAGGAACGGATCCCCGTCGGTGTTGGACAGCTCGGCCGGAGCCCGCGATCGCGCCTCGCGCGCTGCGACGGCCTCCTCCCAGTCCCGGATCAGCGCGCGGCCGAAACGCTCGTCGCGCAGCCGCTCCGGCGGCACAGCTCCCTTGCGCCGCAGCCTCGCCTGCGCGCGCCGCACGACCTCGGCCGCTTCGAGGGGTGGAAGCGATCGCGGGTAGAGGCCACAGATCAGCGATGCCCCGCCACCGTCGACCACGCGACCGAGCACGGCGTCGCGCCGCACGAGCGTGCGCGAGGCCGTCGTCTCGCGCACCTCGCGCCTCTCGCCCGAGAGAAGATCGCGGAGCGCGAGGCGCGCTCCGGGCTCGACGCCGGTCACCTCCCAGACCGAGAGCCGCGCGGCCCGCTGCGCCTCGAGCCAGGCGCGCTCGTCGGCGCCGAGGCGTCGGTGACGCTCCTCCAGGTAGCGCTCGAGCACGGTCGCGCCGTCGCTGCGGCGGTGGTAGAGGGCCCAGGGAATCGCGAGCTGGAGGGTCGCTTCCTCGTCGGCGAAATCCGCGCGCGCGCCGAGCCAAGCAGCGCCGTGTCGCCGGGCCGCGAACTCCGAGAGTGCACGCACGAGGCGCATGTCGAGGTCGTGCAGCGGGTGGGCGCCGCGGTTCGCACTGCGCTCCGCTTCGTGGCGGGAGAGGCAGCACTTCTTGTACTTGCGC
>DATFYN010000675.1:0-2688 GCA_035315025.1 Myxococcota bacterium | reverse complement strand
CGAGGCACGCTGCATTCCATCGCAGCTTCATCTTCTCATGCGTCCTTGTCACGACGTGGCGGAGCGAGCATTTGCTGCCAGCCCCCGATAAAGCAACTTCTTTTCTGTAAATCTTCCGGAAGTAGCGTTCGCTCGCTCTCGGTTGATTTGTTCTGGTCTCTCCAGTCTACGCAATTCAGTGTTTAGCGATGTGTTGGGGGATACCGACGGTTCGGCCCCCCTGCCGATCGTCGCTCTTGACGCATCCTCGAGGCTCACCCTCGGGGAACTTGTCTCTGGGCGGCTCCGCCGCGAGGTAGACGCGCCCTGTCTCCCACTCCTCGCTGATCTCGGCACCGAGAGCCGAGACCAGCCGCAGCAGCGAGGCCTCGTTCGGGAACAGCGTCGCCACCCGCGTCCGGCGCTTGAGCTCCCGGTTCACCCGCTCCAGGCCGTTGGTCGTACGCAGCCGGCGGCGATGCGCCTCAGGCACGAGGAGCACCGCGAGGCCCTGCGGCACCGCCGTCTCCATCCACGCGGCCAGGGCCGGCGCCGTCGGGTGGTACTTCGCGATGGTCTTCGCCAGTCGCTCGTCGGCCTCCCCGCGATCCGTGGCGTTGAACACCGCCCGCAGATCGCGGGCGACCTCCGTCCGCATCGAAACCCGCGGCACGTAGCCCTGGGCATTCTGCTGCAGGTGAAACTGGCAGCGCTGCCACGGCAGGTTCGGAAAGACGGCCCGTCGTGCCGCGCGCAGGCCCGCGTGGTCGTCGCTCACGACCAGCCGCGTGACCTCGAGCCCCCGACCCCTCAGCGACTCGAGAAACGACCGCCAATGCACCTCGGCCTCCGAGAGTGAGACCGAAACCCCGAGCAGGATCCGCCGTCCGTGCTCCTCCCGCACGCCCATGGCCAAGAGCACCGCACAGTCCACCACCGCGCCCCCGTGGCGCACCTTCTCGTAGCGGGCGTCGAGCAAGAGGTCCGTGCAGCGCGGCAGCGGTCGCTCCCGCCAGGCCGAAAGCTCGCGATCGAGCTCGGCCGTCGCCCGCGACACCTGGCCCGAGCTCACCTCGAGTCCGCACAGCTGCTCCATCACCTCCGTCACCTTCCGCGTCGACACCCCTTGGACGTACATCTCGGCAATCGTCAGCTTGAGCGCCCGCTCGCTGCGCAGCCCCCGCTCGAGCGCCTGCGGGTACCACGACAGCGCCTCCCGCCCCGACAGCCCCCGCACCTGCGGGATCGCCAGCCCGAGCCGCCCCAGGCGCGTATTCAGCGTCTTCGGCTTGAACCCGTTCGCGTGGCCGATCCGCTGTGCCGTCCGCTCGTGCGGTGCAGCCCCGAGGAACCCGGCCCGCTCCACCTTCATCGCTTCGTTCAGCAGCAGCTCCACGGCCTTCGCCATCCCCTCGAGCCCGTGCTCACTCAGCACTTCCATCGCCCGCGCGATCGCAGTAGCCTCGCCCTCGTGGTGGGCCATCTCGCAGTCCCTCCTTTTAGGTCTCGCAACCCAAAGGAGAGCGAGCTTGGCCCGCCACTTCAACCCTACGCGCTGACGAGTAGGCTCTTACAGAAAAGAAGGATGCACTAACCGAGCAGCTGCGCATCTATCCCGACGTGGAGAAGGGGTTCCGGCTCGAGGCGCGGCGCGCCTGAGACTCGAAGCCCCCTCCCCGGCGCGAGCAGGAAGGGGGCTCGATGTGGTAGCGGGGGGGAGGAGAGCGGCGCTCCGGTGCCGTCCGGGGTTCCTCTCAGCATCGCGGCATGAAGGCCGCAGACGTCAGCCCGCACCGCTTAGCCCAGCGGCTTGATCTCCTCCGCGCGGCTGACCGTCACGTCCAGATCCGTCACCAAGCCGTTCGCCAAGGAATAGACCCAGCCGTGGACGCAGAGATCCTGGCCGCGCGCCCAGGCTTCTTGTACGAAGATGTCAGATACGACGTTCCTCACCTGGCGGATGACGTTGAGTTCGCACAAACGGTCGAGGCGTGCGCGCCGATTCGGGATCGCGTCAAGCTCGTGGCGGTACTCGTGGCAGACCTCGCGGATGGGGTGAAGCCAGTGGTCCACGAGACCGCGTCGCTTGCCGTCCACCGCTGCGCTCACACCACCACACCCGTAATGCCCGACCACCAGGATGTGCTTCACCTTCAAAACGTCGACTGCGAACTGCAGCACAGCCAGGTAGTTGGCGTCCTGCGGTGGAGCGAGGTTGGCGACGTTTCGGTGCACGAAAAGCTCCCCGGGCTCGAGGCCCACAATCGCGTTTGCAGGCACCCGGCTATCCGAGCAGCCGATCCACAGGTACTCCGGCGCCTGCTGGCTTTCGAGCCGCTTGAAGAAGCCGGCCTCGGCGGAGGCCATCCGATCCGCCCAAGCGCGGTTGTTCGACTTCAAGTTATCCAACATGGACACGCACATAGCGCGAAGTGTCGCGAGCCACAAGACGAAGCGTCGCCTTGAACTCAATTTCCGCGGGTTACCGCCCGAGGGCGGCAGAGCCGCACTCAAAGGAGAGTTCCCCTAGCGTGTCACTCGCGAACCAGACCGGTGTATGAGTACTCGCTGACCTGAAACTTACCCCGAGGCTACCTCCGGCGTCAGCGTCGTTGGTGTCTGCGAAGCGAGGGTGAAGCCGAGCGAGCGAGCAGCCTCTTTGAGGGAGGCCAGGCGGCGGAGCTCGAACTGGCGTTCGTATGCCTTCTC
>DATFYN010000674.1:0-2439 GCA_035315025.1 Myxococcota bacterium | reverse complement strand
TCCCCTTCCAAGTGCTGCTCCGGAGGCGCGCCACACTGGGAGCAGAAAACCAGTCGCGATCCCGGAAGGATGCAAGACCTTGAATTTGCTGGATTTTACCACTCCAATATGACTCTGATCGCGCCCCACGGAAGCGCGGCGGAAGCAACGGCACTGGCTTTGGTTCAGCCGGACTCAGTGGAACCACACGACCCCTCCTTCGCGGCTCGCGAACGAGTTTCGTCCGGATCCGCTTCCGCCAGTCCGTGTTGTCTGGGGCATCGCGGCTAGAGATACCCCGGTGGGCACAACTCGGTCCTTTCCGCGATAGGGTGACGGTCTGCGCGTTTCGTTGCGCTCATGGGTGCGACCGGGCTTTTGGGGACCTTGACAGGGCAGCGAGGCCGAACCTAGTGTCTTACCAGTAAGATCGGAGGAAGCCCATGGGATCTCTCGCCACCACCAAGCTCTCATCCAAAGGCCAGGTCGTCATCCCCGAGGAGATCCGGCAGCGCCTTGGCCTGAAGGAAGGAGCGCAGTTCGTGGTCGTCGGCGACCGCGACGTCGTCATCCTCAAGGCCATCGCTCCGCCGGCCATGGAAGAGTTCGATGACCTCGTACGCCGCGCCCGCCGCGCCGCGCGGAAGGCAGGAATGAAGCCGGCTGACGTCAAGCGGGCCATCTCAAAGGTTCGCGCCTCTCGGTGAGGATCATCCTCGACACGAACGTCTTCGTTTCGGGGGTCTTCTTCGGCGGCGTCCCGGGAAGGATTCTGGAAGCGTGGCGGGACGCTCGCGTCCTGTTGGTGCTTTCCGCCGACATCCGCGCGGAGTATCAACGAGTCGGCCAGGTCCTTGGCGCCCAGTACCCTGGTGTCGATCTCGAGCCGTTCCTGGGGCTCCTCACGGTCCAAGCCGAGATCGTGAACGCTCCCGACTTGCCGGAGCAGGTCTCCTCCGATCCAGACGACGACAAGTTTCTGGCATGCGCGATCGCCGCCGGAGTCGCCGTCATAATCTCGGGAGACAAGGACCTGGCCGATCAGTCGGGGTAGCGGGGTCTCCGAGTCCTCCGCCCACGCCGGTTCGCGGACGGGTTCCTCTCGGAACTGTCGGACGCCCCTCGCCCGAGCTCGCTGCGAGCCTCCCTCTACGCCACCGGCCCTCTTGCCAGAACCACTGGCGAGGGCGCGGAATCGGCAATCGCGGGGCGTCGACGCTTCTGCCAGGCCGGCCCTGTCTGTGCCGGGTGCACCCGCTTCGAAAGCGCTTACGGTGCTACGGGCACTTCGACCACCTGCCCACGAGAGAAGTGCGGCTTCGAGACCAGCTCACCCGCGAAGGCGCTTCTCCCGGTTGCCCGTGCTGATGACCTCGCTCGCCCCAGATGCGCCGTCGCATGGATGCGCTCGAGCGGCGCACCGAGAGACGCGCAGTCGGCCTCTGCCCCAGGTGTCCAGGTTTTCTCGGCGCGGCCCTGGCTGACCGCTGGACGTCCCCGTTCGACGATCTGCTGGTGGTCCCGATGCGAGCCATTCTCGGGCTGCTGGTGATCTCCTTCTCACGGTCGGCGCTGCGCCGCGCTGCACTGCGTCGCGTTCGCCACAAGCTCGCGCCCTCCCCTCCGCGGACTCCGGGTCGGTCACGCCCTTTGGCTCGCTCCTCGCTTCGCAGGCGTCACAGCGCCTCGCCCCCTTCGGCCGTCTCTCCAGCTCGGGTGAAAGAGACGGCCCTTCAGGGGGCCACCAAATCGAAGGAGTACCAAATCATGTCAGCCAACAACACCGATCGCATCGACCTCCAGCAGCACAATCGCCTCGCCGTCTACGGTGTGCGCCGGTTCACCCGCAAGGACGAGACCAAGGACTCGTCCTGGACGCTGATCGGGACTGCGTTCCCGTGCAGCGACGGATCGCTCAACGTGGTCCTCGACTACGTGCCGGCGACCGGTGCGAGCCTCAACATCCGGCCCTTCAAGCCGCGGACCGAGGCATAGCGCTTCGGGGCGGGCGGCCTCGGCCGCCCGCCCCTCTCGTCTCACTCGGGCGACGGCCGTACGCCCAGGGACAGACTTCACGGCATGGAAGCTTCGAAGGTGCAGGACACGACTCTTTCGTGGTTTCGCGCGATCCAGCGCGTCGCCTCCGCTCGAGCTCCTGCAGCATCAAAATGAAGACATCCAGCGAGCCCTCCCGCGACTCCTCCCGATGCCAGTCCGCAGTCGTCCAGCCATTCTCCACGGCACCCCGCGCCGCGCGATCTATGGCCTCTTTTCAAGAGCGCGCGGTAGAGGTGGACGCCCCTCTCGCGCGTCCTCGATTCCACCTCTCGCACCGCGCGCTTCGCGTCGTAGGCGTGCCAATCCCCGAGTCGGCTGCGCTCCTCTGTTCGTGATCGCCCAGGCGCTCACGATCGTCATCCCACTGGGCATGGATCGATCGCGGTCCCTCACACGTCTCAA
>DATFYN010000673.1:0-12433 GCA_035315025.1 Myxococcota bacterium | reverse complement strand
TCGAGGGGCCCGAGCCCGGGCCTCGCCTGGCCCCAGGCGCTTGAGTTCGTGCGCTGGCTCCACGACGAGCGCACGCCCTGGCTGGAGCTCGGTGTCGGACCGCGCACCTTCCGCTGGCATCGTCAGTAAGCGCGAGAGCGGCTTCTCCCTTCGAAGCCGTGCGCAGGTCTTGGGCGCGCGACTTCTCGCGCGGCTCAGCGCAACCGGGAAAAGAGATGGGCGAGAATCGAGAGCACAAGGCTCACCAGAAGACAGGTCGTGATGGGGAAGTAGAAGCTCCCGCCCGGGCGCTCGATCCGAATGTCCCCGGGAAGCCGCCCAAGCCAGGGCAGGTGCGGGGAGAGGGCGAGCACGGCGCCGAGCCCGAGGAGCAGAAGACCCAGGAGGATCAGCCCCTTGGCGATTTCTGCCATCTCCCTCGCTCTCCTCTACACGGCCTCCAAGGCCTGTCCCAGGTCGGTGATGATATCCTCGTAGTGCTCAACCCCAACCGAGAGCCGCACCATCGCAGGACCCATTCCCATGCGGCGCTGCTCGGCCACTGGAACGTCGGCGTGCGTCATCGTGGCCGGGTGCTCGGCCAGGGATTCGGTCCCCCCAAGGCTCACGGCAAGCTTCACGAGTTGCAAGTGGTTGAGGAACCGGAACGCCTCGGCCTCGCTGCCCTCGAGATCGAACGAGATCACCGACCCCGGGGCGAGACACTGACGCCGATACACGGCGTAGGTGGGATCCTCCGAGCGCAAGAGGTCGAGGTAGTAGACGCGGCGCACCTTCGGGTGATTGTTCAGGAACTCGGCCACGTTTCGCGCATTTTTCATCTGCGCCGTCATGCGCATCGCGAGCGTCTCAAGGCTCCGCAGCAACAGCCAACCGGTCCATGGGTCCGCCATCGTGCCGAGAAACGTGCGCAGTGCGCGAACCGGCGCGAGGACTTGCTGTCTTCCCAGGCAGGCCCCAGCGATGAGGTCGCTGTGACCTCCCAAGAACTTCGTCGCGGAATACAGAACGAGGTCGGCGCCGTGCTCGAGGGGATGCTGCCAGAGAGGGCCCAAGAATGTGTTGTCGACCATCACCACCGGGGAGTGACCGGCCCGACCGACGCGCGTGGCGAGGGACGCCACCGCTGCGATGTCGACGAGGGCGTTGGTCGGGTTCGCGGGAGTCTCGATCAGCACGGCCGCAACACGCCGTCCGCCGACACGCTCGCGCAGCGACCCTTCCAGCAGGTCGAGCGCCTCGCCGGCCAGGAAGCCGACCGGCTCGACGCCGAGCTGGGGAAAGAAGCGCTTCAACAAGTGGTCGCTTCCGCCGTAGAGCGGCTCGCTGTGCAAGAGGACGTCGCCCGGCTGCACGTAGGCCAGGAGCGCCGTGGCGATGGCGGCCATGCCGCTTTGAAAGACGGCGCACGCCTCTGCATCGTCCCAGAGTGTCAAGCGGTCTTCGAGGATCTCGAGGTCCGGGTTGTTGAGCCGGCTGTAGATCAGGCCGAGCGCTTCGCCTTGGCCCGGCTCGCGCAGGCCATAGGCGACCTCGAAGAATGCCTTACCGGCCTCTGCCGTTTCGAATACGAAGGTCGAGGTCTGGAAGATTGGGCTCTTGACCGCGCCTTCGGAGAGCTTCGGGTCGTAGCCGTAGCTCATCATGAGACTCTCGGGGCGCAGCTTCCGGCCCGCGATCGTGGTTCCCGTCTTTCGCTCTCTCATTCCACCCCCCGTATTCTCGTATGCGCAAGAGCCGAGTGAAGCACAGCCTTCGTAAGTTCGGTGGCACTGCCGCGAAGCGGCGCGAGAGAGCTCGCGTCGTCTCGTGGAATGTGAACGGGCTGCGCGCCTGCGCGAATCAGGGATTCCTTGCTTGGCTCGCGAGGAGCCGCGCGGAGGTGGTGGGCATCCAGGAGCTGCGAGCCCTCGCTACGGACCTGCGGCTTCCGCTGCGCGCGCCCCGCGGCTTCCATGCGGCGTTCCAGCCCGCAGAGCGCCTCGGCTACAGCGGCGTCGCCCTCTTCGCCCGGCGCGAGCCCGACCGCATCGACACGAGTCTTGGCGAGCCGCGCTTCGACTGCGAGGGTCGGCTCCAGGTCGCCCACTTCGGTCGGCTGGCCGTGGCCAACGTGTACTTTCCAAAAGGCAGCGGAAAGGACCGCGACAACAGCCGAGTGCCGTACAAGCTCGACTTCTACCGCGCGCTATTTGAGCTGCTCGAGCGCCTCAGGAGAAGCGGAAAGCGCTTGCTCGTGATGGGCGACTTCAATACCGCACATCGCGAGATCGACCTCGCGCGACCGCGTGACAATAAGAAGACAAGTGGCTTCCTTCCCGAGGAGCGTGCCGAGCTCGACCGTTGGTTCGCGGCGGGTTGGGTGGACACCTTTCGCCGCTTCGAGTGCGGCGCCGGCCACTACACCTGGTGGAGCCAGCGTTCTGGTGTGCGCGCGAAAAACATAGGCTGGCGCATCGACTACGTCCTGGCCTCTGCGGCGACGCTGCCGTTTGTGCGCGCCGCCTTCATCCACCCCCACGTGAGGGGTTCCGATCACTGCCCCGTCGGGGTCGACCTTGATCCGGAAGCGTTCGACCGCAACTAGCGCAGGACGGGTTGTCCACCGCAGCGCCGTGCGCGAGCGCTCCGTACGGCCGCGTGCCCGTCCCGGCTCGAGCGATCGCGGAGGCGCTCGGCGCGGGCGGTCTGGAAGTTCGGCGGTTCGCCCGCTGCGCTAGGGCACGTTGGCCAGGAATTTCGGCGGTTCTTCGAAGAGCCGGCGAAAGAGATTCTCGTCCGCCGGCTCGCCGTCGGGTCGCTGCGGATGCACGAGGAAAAAGTGGTAGAGGGCCTTCGGCTGGCTCTGCCCGGCTGCCCCGAGCGCATCGTGGGTGGCGCTCATCCGCTCGTGCACCCGGCGCACGACGATCCACGCGCCGTCGCTGTCGCACCCCACGAGCACAACCACGAGACGATCCTGGGCGAGACAACAGATCACCTCTTCAGCCCGGATCGTGCGTGCGAGCGTCTCGTCAAAGACATCGGCAAGCGCGCGCCCTCGGGCACCTCGGCTACGGGGAACTCATAGCCGAGCAAACACATGGTCGCGCCGACCTCGCGCGCGCGTGTCGCGTGCACCCACGTGACGTGGAGAGGAAGAGGGGCGCTCCTTCATTACAATGGAGCTCCTCGAGGGCGTGCCGCTAAAGACCGTGATCGAACGTCGGGGACGACACTCCGCGACCGACGTCATCCGGCTCGGTGTGCAGATCGCGACCGGTATGCCCACGAGCACTCGATCATCCACCGCGACATCAAGCCCGCCAATCTCTTCTTCACCCGGGGTCGGATCCTCAAGATCATGGACTTCGGGATCGCGAAGATGGCAGAGAATGTGCGCAGCGGGAGGGCCGTGATCGGAGGTACGCCACACTACATGGCACCGGAACAGGCGCTGGGCACGAGCGTGGATCGCCGCGCCGACCTGTATGCGCTTGGTGTGACACTGTATGAGCTCGCGACGGGAGAAGTCCCGTTCCGAGACGGCGACGTCGCGTACCACCATCAGCATACGCCGCCCCCCCGACCCCCGAAGTCGCACTCGGATCTGCCGGCCGAGCTCCCCTGCTGATCCTCGGGCTGCTCGCAAAGCGGCCCGAGGATCGGCCCGACCCGGCGGCGGCCGTCAAGGCGCGCCTCGAAGCGCTGCTCCCGATCGCTCCCGGCGCAGCCGCACGCACCTAAGCGCCGGGGTCGGGCGGGTTCCCTGTCGTGCCGCGGGAGAGCGCGAACCCTCCCTCGGGGCTCAGGCCACCTCGATTTCGATACCGCGTTCGGCGAGTAGCGCCTCGAGATCGCCCGCCAATAAGTGCTCGGCGCCTGCGTGCTGTTTCAGCGCCGCATCCATATGCGCAAGACCGAGGCCGCGCACAAAATCATACGCGTGAGCGTCAGGACACAGCTCGGTGACGGGCCGAATTTGCTTCACGATCTCGGCAAACATGCCAATCTGGGGCAAGAGGCGAAACATTTCGTGGGTCTCCTCCACGCGGTCGCAGAAGTGCATGTGGTCGGCGTTCTTCAGCACTGCGAGACGTCGGGGATCGGGCGTGCGGGCGGCGAGTTCGTGCATGCCGTCGAGGGGGAGCAGCGTGTCCCGCTCCGCGACCAGATAGAGCGTCGGCACGCTGCGGCCCCAGGCAAAGTCGGGCGTGCCGCGCAGGGGATCCGGAGACACGGCGGCGCGGCCTCCTGCCGGGGCGAGTGGGAGTGCGGCGCGGATGCGCGAATCGCGCGCCACGGCCATGAGCGTGGTCCAGCCGCCGAAGCTGTGGCCGGTCATGCCCACACGCGACGCATCGATCCGGTCCGCCAGCCGGCCCGCGCTCCCGTCCAGCATCCGATCGAGCAGGAACGTGATGTCGGCCGGGCGCGCGGCGACGAACTCCTGCACCATGACCTCCGGTTCCGGCATCGGTTTTCCGGCTTGCACGTCCATCATCGTCCGCATCGTGTCGACGACGGTATTGCCGACGTGGTCCGGGGAGGCCACGACGTAGCCGTGGCTCGCAAGGTGTGTACAAAGGAAGGTGCTCTGGCGGCGGTGTCCGCCGAAGCCATGGGAGAACGCGACCAGCGGAAAACTCCCCGCGGCGGGCTCGGCGTCGCGTACGGCGTCCTGGGTCACAGGCGGAAATGGGGGAAGGACGCTGTAGCGGTCGCGCGTCGGATCGCTGAGATCGTGGCCCGCGTGAAGACCGCTTGCCGGGTACCAGATCTCGACGGGAAAGGTGCGGTTGCGGGTGCGGTCCTGCAGCTCGCTGGTGCGCACGCCGACAGCGTGGGGGCCACGGGCGAAGGGATCGTAGGACATGGGGCTCCTTTCCTGCTCTGCCGGCAGCGCGGGATCAACGACGTGTGGATCCGGCCGAAGGGGAAGGATTGCTCATCCCGTGCTGGAGAGCGCGTCGCGCACCGCGCTACCACTTTTGCCCGCGGCGTACCGGCCAGCCATGCCCTTCCCCATCACGCGCCGGCGGATCGTCACTGCTGCGGGCCCATGAACAAGCTTTGGGGATTGCGGGGTTCAAACACGCTGACCAGACCCTCCGCGAGAAGGGCTGCGTCCGCTTCGCGCTCCACCCGGCAGGTAAAGACCACGAGACCTCCGCCCCTGCGGACAGCGTCTGCACGGACACGCAGGCGCTCGCCCGGCGGGAAGCGGTCCGCGTGGAGCACGGTGCGCCGCGATCCCACGAAGAACCCCAAATTGGGTCCGTCGCCGCGCGCGTGTTTTTCGAGACCGGCATGGACGCCGATACACTGCGCCATGTATTCGATGGCGAGCCAGGCTGGAACACTGCCGTCGGATTCCCGGAACAGCTCACTCTCCGCACAATCCACAGAGCAGACCGTATGGGTGGGGCCGTGCTCGAGCACGGCTCCGACGAGGGCCATCCCGCCTCCGTGCGGGAGAAGCTCGCGGGTCGGGGGGAAGAGGCTCATTGCCGGCTGCGTTCTTCGGCTTCCCAGAAGTCGAAGAAATTGAACCACTGATAGGGCGACCGCAGGCAGTACTCCTCGAGAAGCTTCGCAAAAGCCTGGGCGAGTTCTTGGGCGCGCTTGACGCGCTCCGCGCGCGACACGACACCGGCCTCTGCGAACGGGCGCGCCACGGCGCGGTAGCGATCAGGACCCGTGCGTACGCACAACGACAAGAGCATCGGACAGCCGAGCAGCGTCTGGAGCAGGAAGGGCCCGAGCGGCAGCAGCGCCGGACGACCGAGGAAGTTCGCGACCACCGTTCGTCCCTTCTGTCGCTGCCAGAGCCGGTCCCCGAGGATTCCCACGAGCTCACCGCGGTCGAGGCAGCCCTTGATCTCGAAGATCGACGCGACCGAGTTTGGATCAAACGCGATCACGTGCACGCGTGACTGTGGGTTCAGCTTCGCGAAGAAGCGGTTGATCACCTCCGCGTGCGCGGTGAACATCAGCACGTTCACAGTGATGCCGCTTTGTGCGCAGATGAGCCGCAGCAGGTCAAAGCTGCCAAGGTGCGCGCCGAGCAGAATCGCGCCGCGCTTCTCCCGCGCCAGGTGAAACATATGCTCGCTCCCCTCATGCTCGATCTCGAGATGGTGCGAGTCCCCCTGCCAGATCACCATGCGGTCGAGGAGATTGATCGAGAACTCAAAGTGATGGCGCAGAACGTGCCACCAACGCGGGCGCCGCCCCAAGGCGGCGCGTCCCTCGGGCATCGCCCACAGGGTCTCGAGATAGTCGCGCGACGCATGGCGGGAACGCGCACTCGTCAAGAAGAAGTACGTGGCAATGGGCATCAGCAAGGCGATGCTCACGCGCCGGCCCAGCCGCCGGTAGCAGGCGCGCATGATGCGCAGCGCGAGCATCGAGCCGCGCTCTGCCGTCGTCGCCCAGCCGCCGCGGCTGCTCACGCCCGCCCCCAGGTCTCCCGCCCGCGGAATCGGCGCAGGAGAACGGCAGGCAGGCTCGTGAGCATGCGCAGCGTAAGGCGCGTGTAGAGCCAGGCAAGTCGCACATCGTCCCACACCACGTCGAAGTGCGAGAGGCCGTCGGCGAAGTAGCGCACGCGTGTCGGCAGGGTCAAAACCCGCGTGCCCACCCAGACCAGGCGGACCGCGAGCTCCGGATCGAAGTCCATGCGGTCGCCCATCGACGTGCGCTCGATCAGACGCAGCGTGGGTTCCAGGGGGAGGCAGCGGAAGCCGCACAGGGGGTCGCGGACCTGCCGTGACAGGGTCGCCAACCAAACGATGCCGATGGAGAGCTTGCGGCTCCAGATCCGCGAGCGCGGCGCCGTCGCGTCAAAGACGGGCTGGCCAAGCACCATCGCATCGGGGTCGCCCCGCGCCGCTTCGAGGAAGCGCGGAGCATCTCTCGTATCGTGCTGACCATCGGCATCGAACTGCAGAACGTGGGTAAAGCCTCGCGCCGCCGCGAGCCGGTAGCCGTGGCGCAACGCGACGCCCTTGCCGCGGTTCACGGGATGGTGCTGGACCTCGACCCAGTCAAACTCCTTGGCGACGGCATCGAGCACCTCGCGCGTGGGGGGGTCGCTGCCATCGTTGATCACAAGACAAGGCAGTCCGAGCGCCTCGACGGACTGGAGCACCCTGCGGATCGTGTCCTTGTGGTCGAAGATCGGAATGAGCAAGCAGGGGTTCATGCGTCCCCCGTCTCGCGGCGCAGCACACAGCGTCCGGTCGAGAAGACGCGCGTCGTCGCGGGGTTATCGCTCCACAGGCTGAACTCGAACGCGTCGCCCGAGGCGGAGAGTTCGACGGCGGCGCGGAAAGCATCCCCAGGGCGCAGGAGCTCTCGGAATTTCAGAGCCTCGACGGAGGCGAGTCGAGGCTCGTGCCCGAGCAGCTCGGCCGCGAGGCGGAGCGCCCAGCGGAGCTGAACCACTCCGGGAACGACGGGGAAGCCCGGGAAATGGCCTTCCAGGAAAGCCAAGTCTGCCGGCACCCGGAGCGTGCGCTCGAGGCGGCGGGCGCTCCGCTGCTCGTCCACGAACTCGGGCTCCGTGACCGGCGCGTCATCGCCCTTTGCGAACAACTCTCCCAGCGCCGAAAGGTTCAGCTTCCCGCGCTCGTCGCTCGGGAGGGCGTCCACATAACGATGTGCACGCGGCAGGAGCACGCGGTCGAAGTCGAGTTCGAGGCTTGACCCAAGGGTGAGGGAGACGGCGCGCCGGCCCTCCCGCGCAAGCGCGGATCGACCCTCTTGGCTCGGCACGATGACCGCCCCCACGCGTACGTGCGGGCCTTTGCCGAGGGGGATGAGAGCGGCTTCGGACACCCAGGGGTGACGCCGCAGCGCTTGCTCCATGTCCGGGAGCGAGAGCCGCTTCTCTCCGACCTTGACCACACGGTCCGCACGGCCCTCGAGCACGAAGCGTCCATCCTGCTGCAGCGTGATGCGATCGCCCATCGTGAACGGAGTCTCTGGGTCGCTTGCACTGGCAAACGGCGAGCGGATGCGGGCGCAGCCATCCGGCCCCCCCTCGACCGTCACGCCCGGGAGCGGGGTGAAGGCGAGGCGCCCGGGCCTCGGCGTCTGCTGGCGCATGGCGACGCCGCCGGTCTCCGTCGAGCCGAAGATTTCGATCGGCGCCTCGCCGAGTGCGTCCGCCAGCGCGTCGGCGGTCTGCTCGTCGAGCGGCCCACCCGACGAGAAGACGCAGCGGCACACTCCCCGCAGCTTCTCGAGGCCGGGCATGTCCCGCATGCGTCGCAGATGCGCGGGAGTGCCGACGAGCACGCAGTTACTCGTCTGCATCATGCGGGGCACGAGCTCAGCCGGGTGGAGGTACGTCTCGGCGCGGAAAGGTCGGCCGGCGGCGAGCGGCCAGAGGACGCGGAAGAGCAAACCATAAAGATGTTGGTGGGACGCCGTGGCGAAGATGGAAGCGTCTCCGCAGAGCGCGCTGAACCGGGCCTCGAGCGCTTGGACCTCGTCGTCGAGATGGTGGAGTGCCTTTTCCACGACTTTGCTGTCGCCCGTCGTGCCTGAGGTGAAGAGCTCGACTGCGGGCTGTGAGGCCAAGAGTCTCCCGAGCGGGGCAGGCGACGGGGGGTCGGGCGCCACCGGAGGTCGCAGGGGGTGCAGCACACGGCCGCCCGGGAGCAGGTCCAAGCGATCCGAGATCGCTCCCGCAACTTCCGCGGCGAGCCGTGCGAGTGTTCCCGGGGCCGCGTTGGGGGGAAGCACCGCGACGCTGCCGTGATGCCAGAGCGCGAACAGACCCACAGCGAAGGAATAGCTGTCCGAAGTCTGGAGGAGCCAGCGCTCGCGGCTTGCACCCTCGCGAGCCGACCTTGTCTCCCTCCACGGGGCGTCCAGCGCTGCGACGAGCGCTCGGACCTGCGCTTCGAACTGCTCGAATGGAAAGCGGGCCTCCTGCGCAAACGCGACCAGGGAACGCGCGGGTCGGCCATCGCGGAGCAGCGTGGTGAGGTTCACGAGTGTGCGATGTGCGCCCGCTCGCGCTCGAGCAGTTCTTCGACCACGTCCGCAATGTCCTTGACGGTGCGGATCTCCTTCAGGCGGTCCTCCTCGACGACAAGCCCGAGGGCCTGCTCGAGGTGGCTGGCAAGGACGATGGCGTCGAGGCTGTCAAGATCGAGGTCCTCCTGCAGCCGCGCCTCCGGGACGACCAACTGCTCGTCCACCGCGAACTCCGTCTGCAGGATCTCCCTGACATGGTCGAAGATTTCGCTCCGCCTCAAGCCCCGACCTCCCGCTTTGGCCTACGCAGCCCGGTTCGCCGTGACGAACGCGGCCAGGCTTTTCACCGATGCGAAAATCTCGCGGTTCTCGTCCGGGTCGTCTTGAATCTGCACACCAAAACGCTCTTGGAGAGCCATCGCCAGCTCGAGGGCGTCGATCGAATCGAGGCCGAGCCCCTCGATGAACAGCGGGGCCTCGCTATCGATATCCCCAGCTCGGATGTCCTCGAGCATGAGGGAATCGATGATGAGCTGCTTGATCTCCGTCTCAAGCTCAGTGAAATGGGCCACGATTTAACCCCTCGATCGTCCGCGTGCGAAGCACGGCGGTAAGCCGCCGGGCCGCGAGCACATCGGACGCCCCCTCCCAAGCACAATCTTTGGCGCGAACCGGCTCCTCAGCCCGCGCGAGGTACTCGATCCTCCGGTCCGGCACGTCCCACCAGGGCTGACCCTTCATCAGGGCCGGCGGGTCACAGTGGATCGTTACCGGCTCGAGGTCAAAGCCGCTGCGCAGCGCCACATGGGCCGCCCCTCTGCGAAAGGGCCATAGGCCCTCCCGCGGTGAGCGTGTCCCCTCCGGGAACAAGAGCACCGTCCGACCCGCCCGCAATCGCGCCACGCACTCGTCGACGACGGCCACTCCTCGCGAGTTCACGATGTAGCCCGCCGCCCGCGCGACGCGTCCGAGCCAGAAGCTGCGTGCCCAGGCCTCGGCCACGATGCAATCGGCTTGTGGAAGCTGAGAGATAACAATCCCAAAGTCGATCAGCGAGGGATGATTGGCAACGATGAGGTGGGGTCCGGGCGTCCGAAATCGCTCGAAACCCTCGTAGCGGATGCGGCAGAGGCGGAGGGAAGACATGAAGGCGAGGAGAAAGCCGTAGGTCCGGTGAATGAACCATTGGGCGCGAGCGTCCCGCGCTTGCGGCCTGCCCGGAACCACGCGGCAGAGCGGCAAGACAGTGAAGGCCAGCAGGAGCAGGCCGCAGCCCGCAACACCGAAGGCGAGAGCGGTTGCGCCCTGCCGCGCGTTCCGTTTGAGCCCCCTGAGAAGGGCGTGCGTGAGCGCGCGCTTCTCGCGGACAGCTACGGCCTGTCCGCGGTGCGCCCGTTCCACGGCCTCGCCGGTGTGGCCAAAGCGGCTCAACGGAGCGTACTCCCACGAAAATCAACGCGAAACGGAGGCCCCGATCCTATCAAAGGCCCCTTCGGCCTGTAAATGCTGGTCGATGCGGCGGCACGGGCCGCTATGGTGCGCGCCGCCGTGGGGGCACAAGGCAGGAGCCGATCGCCGGCCGGCGCGAGGCCGCGCTGGTTGTTTTTGCTGTGGCTTGCCCTCTTCTACGCCTCGTGGACAACCTTTGTGCTCGGGCAGGGGCGCTGGCCCGTCGTCGCGGCTCACTGGCCCATCGCCCTCGCCATGCTCTTCGGCTCCTATGTGGCCGGCTCGACGCCCATGGGAGGGGGCAGCGTCGCTTTTCCCATCCTCGTGCTCCTTCTCGGGGAGCCGGCACGGCTTGGGCGCGATTTCAGCTTCGCGGTGCAGTCGCTCGGTATGGGGTCGGCCGTTCTCTACATGCTGGTCTCGGGCCGGGCTCTCGCCTGGGGGGTGTTGCGCTGGGCGATGCTGGGATCGCTCTTCGGGACCCCGTTCGGTCTGCTCATGCTCGCCCCGTACGCCACGGAAGTCCAAGTGAAGCTCATCTTCGCCGTGGTATGGGCGGCTTTCGGGGTCATGACCCTCCTGCGGCTGCGCGAGCTCGCAGGCCAAGCCGGGAGCCTCGCCCCGCGATCCCGCATCGAACGGGCGGCGGGGCTCGTTGTCGGACTCGTGGGCGGAGCCTGCCTCGCGGCGCTCACCGGGGTGGGCGTCGACATGCTGCTGTACAGCGTCCTTGTGCTGCTCTTCAGGGCCGATTTGAAGCTGGCGGTTCCGTCCGCCGTGACGCTCATGGCGTTCACCTCCCTGGTCGGTCTTGCGACGCGGTTTTTGCTCGCTGCGATCGAGCCCGCGCAGGCGGGCTTTGCGCCCGGGCTTTGGGAGTATTGGCTCGCAGCGGCACCGATCGTCGTGGTGGGCGCGCCGCTCGGCGCCCTGGCCGTGAGCGTCGTGCCACGGGTCTTTACACTGCGCTTTGTCTCGCTCTTGTGCGTGGCGCAGCTGGCATGGGTCTGCGCACAGGCGCGGCTCTCGGGCGGCGCGCTCGTGCTCGTCTTGAGCGCGGTTGCCGTGCTCTGTCTCGGGCTCGAGACCTTGTACTCCCGAGCCAAGACTGGGCAGACCTGCACGCCCGAGGGCCAGTAGCCCGCGTGCCCTCCTCGATCGTGCGGCTTGCGCGTCGCCACCCGCGCGCGGGCCGACCCGGTCGTCACGGGGGCGGATACGGTCGAGCGCGCCCGCCCCGAGCCCCCCCGCGCTAAAAGCGAACGGGAAGCGCGGTAAGACCCCGTCGCACGAGGCCGGGGCGCCATGACACTTCTTCACTCGCGGCGCTGAGCGATGGGAAGCGCTCGACCAACCGGGAAAAGGCGACCAGCGCTTCGAGCCGCGCGAGCGGTGCGCCGAGGCAGAAGTGCGGGCCGTGGCCGAAGGCGACGTGGCGGTTGTCCAGACGGGCGAGATCCAAGCGATCGGCGTCGGGGAATTGGAGAGGATCTCGATTCGCGGCGCCAAGGACGAGGTTCACCTCGATGCCGACCGGGATGCGGTGTCCGCGCAGCGTGACGTCGCGCCTTGGGATCCTTGAGGTGAGCTGCACGGGGCTGTCGTAGCGGAGCAGCTCCTCGACAGCGTTCCTGGCGAGACCGGGTTCGTGGCGCAACCGCGCGCGTTTTGAGGGGTGACTGAGCAGCGCAAGCAGGCCGTTTCCGATCAAATTGGTCGTGGTCTCGTGGCCTGCGCCCAGCAGCAGGATCGCGGTCCCGACGAGCTCGATCTCCGAGAGGGCAGCGTCGCGCTCCTGGGCGGCGATGAGCCCGCTCGTGAGGTCGTCCCGAGGATCCTTGCGCCGCGCGTGAATGAACTCGCGGAAGTACGCTTCCAGGGCCTGGGCCGCGCGCGCGGTCTCCATGAGTCCGGCATCCCGCAGGGTTCCGTCGATAAACAGCACCATCGCGTCGGACCAACGCTTGAACTTCTCGCGATCCGCGGCCGGAACGCCGAGGAGCTCGGCGATCAC
>DATFYN010000672.1:0-4451 GCA_035315025.1 Myxococcota bacterium | reverse complement strand
CGGGCCTTCGACATGCTCTGTGAGCGGGCGGTCTCCCGCCACGTGCGCGGCTCGACCCTGGCCGAGAAGCAGACGGTCCAGAACTGGGTCGCCGACTCGCTGGCCGAGATGTCAGCGGCCCGCCTCATGACCCTCCAGGCGGCCTGGAAGATGGACCGCGAGGGGGCCGCCGCCGCGCGGGACGAGATTGCCATGATCAAGTACTACGGCGCCGGTGTCCTGTACAACGTGATCGACCGGGCGATCCAGGTGCACGGAGCGCTGGGCTATTCGACCGATTCGCAGCTTGAGAACATGATGCGCCACGCACGCTCTGCCCGACTGGTGGACGGCGCCGACGAGGTCCATCTCTCCCAGATCGCGCAGAACGTGATCGACGCCTTCCGCACCGACGGCAGCACGCGCATGGCGACAGGGGCCGGCCTGCTCTAAGGCAAGGGCCGACGAACTGCTACGGGCGGCGCGCTGCGCCGAGCTGGAACAGGGACTCGGCCGCGGGCCCGAGGCCGGCAAACCGGGTGTCCTTCGTCTGGCCGCGCTGGTAGCGGAAGAAGATCTGCTGGAGCACCACGGCCATCTTGAAGGTCCCGAAGACGAGGTAATAGGGCACGGCCGAGACGTCGCGTCCGGTCCCCTCGTGGTAGCGGGCTGTGGCCTGCGCGCGCGAGAGGAATCCCGGCGATTGCGTCGGCATGGGATTGGTCCCGGCAGGTCCTTCCCCAGGGTCACTCCACAGTGCGAGGAGGGTCCCGAGATCTGCCAAGGGGTCGCCGCGGGTGCACATGTCCCAGTCGTACACCGCAACGCAGCAGCCCGGGTCATCGTGTGCCACCGCAAGGTTGTCGAGCCGCCAGTCGTTGTGCAGGAGTGTCGGTTCGCCCGACGCGGGAAGATTGTCGAGCAGCCAACGGGCGAGCTCGTCCGCGAGTGGGAGATCCACGGTCTTCGAGCGCTCGAAGCGCTCGGCCCAGCCCGTCACTTGCCGCCGCAAGAATCCTGCGGGCTTCCCGAGATCGCCCAGGCCGACGGACGCAGGATCGACGGCGTGGAACTGCGCCAGCGTATCAATCACGACTTCCGAGAGTTTTCGGTTGGTGATGGCGTCGCGCCCGCCACCGAAGCGTTCGGGAATCACGCCGCGGACGACGACGCCATGTCTGCGCTCCATGACGAAAAAAGGGGAACCAATGACCGCCGGGTCTTCGCAGTAGACGAACGGCCGGGGGGCGAGCGGGAAACCCTTGTGGAGGGCAAAGAGCGCGCGGTATTCACGACCCATGTCGTGGCTAGAGGCCGCGACCGGGCCGAGAGGCGGGCGGCGCAACACGTATTCTACGACAGAGGGGCCTGCGCCGAAGCGGACGAGGTAGGTGAGGTTCGCGTGGCCGCCCCCAAACTGCTGAACCACGAGCGGGCCCTCGGCACCGGGAAGCTTCCCGTGCAGGTACTCCGCCAGCCCGGCGGCGTCGAAGCCCTCGCCAGGCCGGATCGGGGTCGTGTCAGTCGGGAGCTGCGGATCCTGCTCTGCCATGGGCGGCGCATCGTACCATGCGAACGAGCGATTCCCGCCCCATGCGTCTTGGCCGCTCCCTCACGTGATTGACGGAGAATTGATTCCCAACGGGCCGCCAAATCGCGTAAAACAGACCCTTGTCATGACCGATCGCTGACCGGAGATCGCGCTCGGCCCTCTGCCCGCAAGGGCAGACCGGGGAGAATTCCGTTGAGCCAACTTCGCTACGCGCAAGAGGAGCTCCTCCGAGAACACGAGGGCCTCGCGCCCCACGTCGTGGCGGGCTATCGGCTTCATGGCGGATTCGATTCGAAGGGGCGCTACCGCTCCCCGCGCGCCCCCGGACGCTGGGCCGCGGTGCGCGCTTGGCAGGGGGCGCTCGCGCAGCGCGGCTTCCCGCTGCTCGTTGCGGACAGGAACCTGCTGCGCGCGGGTCCCTATCCCAGCTACGCGCAACAGAAGCTCCTCTTGCGTCACGATCTCGGGCAGACCCTTTGGAACTCCCTCACCATTACGGGCGTGATCGAGGCGCGTGGGGGCCTGCTGTGCCAAGTGACCGCTCCAGAGTTTCAGTCGATCGTCGTCGAAGACGTGAGTGAGACGGCCGTCGGCCACCTGAACCTCGGGCTTCTGCGTGCGCACGGCCTCGATGAAGGCGGGGACGCCGCCCGTGGTGTCGGGGGCCACGACGCGATGTGGTTTGCCGTGCGCGACCTTCTCTTCGCACCCCGCCGCTGGCCCGATCCTGCGATTCCCGCGAGTATTGCCCGCCCGGACGAGGACCATGCACTGCTGCCGCTCCTGCCACGTGCCCATGAGCGCATGATCCTTCTCCTCATGAATGTCCTCCTGATCGAAGTCCGGGCCGAGAACATCTTCGCTTTCGTCGAGGCGTTAGTGAAGGATCCGGAGCTTTTCACCGAAAGCCGCGGAGATGCCGCGACCGCGCTCGACCTCATCGGTCGCATCCGCGAGGACGAGCGGATCCATGTCGATTATCTGAGAACTGTGCTCTCCGAGCTGCGCAGCTTCAGCTACCGCGCGAAGGGCGGTGCGCTCGCGAGCGGCGCCGAGCTTTTGGACCCGCTGTGGCGCTCGCTTGTCGAATGGCACACCGTCGAGAACCCTCGGCTTGCGCGCACTCAACAGCGGGCCATTCTCGAAGAGCGCATCCTCGAGCATCCCGAGGGCGCCGCAATTCTGGAGAAATTTCGGGCACTGGAGTCCGGCGACCCCGCGGCGCCGGCGAAGCTGGACCCACCCCCTTAGCCCCCCGCGCTCCCGTCGAAGCGGACGTGGTGGCGGCCTGGTCCGACCCGAGGCGCACCACGCAAGGTGAGTCCGGCCGGGGGGACGAGCTCGGCCTGGGCACCGGGCGGCACCACGACCTCGAGCTCGAGGCCTCCGGGGTCGCGCTCCCATGCCACGTCGACGTCTCCAAGCACGGTGGGGAAGGTGCCTCTCGCGAACGAAAGATCCGCGAGCTTTGGTGACACTCGAAAGCGCCGGAAACCCGGCATGACCGGAAGGACTCCGAGAATCTCGGTCGAGAGCTGATAGACCGGGGTTGCGGAGAAGCCGTGACAGAGGCTCGCCGTGGGATCGAAGCTCTCCCACAGCGTGGTGGCGCCGCGTTCGAGCATCCTCCCGTATCGCGCACGCATTTCCGAAAGTGCGCGTTCGAAGCGGCCCGCACGGGAAAGCGCGCGATAGACGAAGTGACTGAAGAAGGTGTTGGCGAGAACGACCTGGGTCTCGGGATCGAGGGCTCCGCCTGTCGGCACAATCGGCGGCGCCGCCGTAAAGACCCCGCGCGAGGGGTCCATGGCGTAGTCGAGCATCGATCCCCAGCGCTCGCTCGGAGCCACCCCGAAGAGCACGAGTGCCGCATTCGCGTGTTGCGAAACCCGCGGATCTCTCGCGCCTGTCCTGGGATCCACCTCGTCGACGTAGACGCCGCGGCGCGCATCCCAGTGGCGCGTATTGAGCGCCGCCGCCATGGCATCGGCGCGGGCTTCATATCGGCGGGCCGCACGAGCGGACTCGAGCGCACGAGCGAGCCGTGCGGCGGCCCGCAGCGCGCCCACGAGGAGCGCGTTTGTGGTGGCGGCCTCGCCCCGTCGTCCGACGGCTGCCCAGTCGATGAAGTTCCAGTGCGGCAGATCGGCGAGGAGCCCACTCGGCCCGCGATGGCGCTCGAACCAGGCGAGCGCGCGTTCGATCGCAGGGAAGATCTCTTCGATGGTTTCGAGGTCAGCGCTGTAAAGCCAATGTTGCTCGGCATTCAGGATCCACTGCAGGGTCCAGTCGGGGATTAGGATCGCGTTCGTCCGGTGATCGCCGGGGGCGTACATCTGGGTCAGGCCATCGGGGCGCTGGCTCTCTGCGGCATGCAGGAGGAACTGACGGTTCAAGGCGTTCGTGCTTGGACCGAATGCCGCCTGCGCAACCAGGAACTCGACCGTGGCGTCGCCCAGCCACTGGCGCTGCTCCCGCGAGGGGCAGTCCTCCCACCCATCGTGCATGCATTGCTGAAGCGTGTAGCGGCCCACTTCCCAAAGGGTCCCAAGGCGAGGGTCTGAGCACTCGAAACGTCCGCGCGCCTCCGCGGGGTAGCGCGTGTAAAGCGAACCTACGTGGCGGATTGCGAGTCCCTCGGGCGCATCGCGTACGGTGAGCTGGACCCACCGGACGGCCGTCCATTCGAAGCGCTCGAAGCGCTGAAATCCCGGCCGCGCCACATAGCGGAATAGATGCGAGCCGTGTGCACGCGCGGGGTCAAGCCGCAGTTCCTCGTCGGCCGCGCCCGTCCATTCTCCGACCGCGCACTCTGCCGCCGCAAGCTCCACCACCTCACCGCCCCGGGCCTCGAGCTCGATAAAGGGATGGCCGGAGTGGATGCGGCCGAAATCAAGGACGAGCGCGACATCGCGATCCG
>DATFYN010000671.1:0-9058 GCA_035315025.1 Myxococcota bacterium | reverse complement strand
AGCGACGGCGTCTCGTCCAGGTCTTCCATCCCGCGCTCGACAGACTCCAGCAGCAAGTGCTGGCCCTGCTCGCCATCCCCTCAGACGCCTTCACGAAAATGCCGTGATACTGTCGGCGCGACCTGCGGAAAGTAGGACTGGATGGACCGCGTCCGGGAAATGGCGCGATTGATCGCGTGATCCGGAGGTTTTCGGCCGTGCGCGGCGGCGCCGCGCCTTCCCTATCCGCCGCGTCGGGATTGCGCAGCCGATCAGCGGAGACGTCACGGATCGAAGAGGTCGGTGAACCCGTGCCGGATCGCAGCTCGGGTCAGCTGCGCGTGCGCGTCAGGTCGGCATCTTGAATTGTGTCATGCGGCCCGCCGCTCCGGGGTGAATCGGACGAGGAATCGGACGCAGGAGCGCACGAGAGCAGAGGGTCGGAACTCGGGCCCGCCGCTGGCATACTCCATGTCGGGTAGCCGCTGGAGGATCTCGCGGAAGGCAACGCGCATCTCCATGCGTGCGAGATTTGCTCCGAGACAAAAGTGGCTCCCGATTCCGAACGCCACGTGGTGCGGCTCCCGCTCGATGTCGAGGCGGTCGGCTTCGGGAAAAACCTCGGTGTCGCGGTTCGCAGACGGGTAGACGAGCAGCACCTTCTGACCCTCCCGGAGCGCCTTCCCGCGGAGCGTCGTGTCCCGCGTCACGGTTCGTGAGAAAGTGTGAACCGGAGAGACGAGACGGAGCATCTCCTCCACGGCGAGCGGGATCTTCTCGGGATGTGCGATGAGCTCGCGCCGCACGTGGGGGTGGTCGATCAAGAGTTGCATGCCGCCGGAGATGGCGTTTCGCGTGGTCTCGTTGCCCGCAACCAGCAGGATCACGAGGAGCTTGATCAGTTCGTCGTTGGCGAGCTCGATTTGGTCGTCAGCGAAGAGGGTCGGATCTTCATCGAATCGCTTGAGGAGGCCGGCGTCCTTTGCGCCCACGAGGATGCTCACGAGATCCTCGCGCGGCTCGCGGCGGCGCTCCTCGATGATCCCGGTGAGGTACCGCGAGTACTCCATATAGGCCTGGGCGGCCTTCATTATGATTTCCGGCCGGTGGAAGTTACCGTCTCCCGCGATCATCGCGTCGGACCAGTGATGGAACCGCTCGCGGTCCTCACGATGGATCCCCATCATTTCCGCGATGAGCTGGAGCGGCAGCGGCACCGCGACGTCGGTGACGAAGTCGCATTCGCCGCGCGGGCCGATCGCGCTCAGGACTTCATCGCACAGCACCTCGAATTTCTCCTCCCACAGCCGCACCATCCGCGGAGTGAAGCCCTTGTTGATGAGCCTGCGAAGCTCGGTGTGGCGCGGCTCGGCTTCGTCGATCAGGCCGAGCTTCACGGGATTATTGGCGCGTACGCCGAGAGCGGAAGTGAAGCGGTCCTGATCCTTGGAGACTTCGCTGACGTCGTGGTACTTGGCCAGGACCCAACAGCGGCTGGCTTCGGACCAGTACACGGGGTCGTGCTCGCGCAGCCAGCGAAGCCGCGCGGGCATCGATGCGTCCCAGTTTGCCGAGTCAAGGAAGTCCACGTCGAGCATGAGAAGCTCCCTATGCGTCGGGCAACAGCGCCGCGACGAGCTCGTTCAGGAATCGGATCTGTCGACGCACGGCAACGTCCGCGAGGAGATCGGTGCCGATCACGGTCTGATAGAAGGGTGCAAGCGTGAAGTAGCCGATGACGACGTGATAGAGAGCGATCACGAGGAGAGGGATCTGCTCCTTACTCCAACGCCGCGCGCCGGGGAGCGCGCGGATCGTGGTCTCGGCTTCGTGGAAAGCGAGTTGAAACCAGCGGTCCAGCATGGGTGCGAGGTGTGGACCTCCGGCGAGCACCTCATGCTGCACGAGCCGCGGGACGCTCGGATGCTGCGCCAGGAACTCCACGATCCGCTCGACCAGGAGTTCGCGCTCCGAACCCTCGCGAGCGCTCTGGGCAGTGAGCATGTCGAGAATCGGACGGATTCCGCGCTCCAGGACGGCGGTGTAGAGCGCCTCTTTTGAAACGAAGTGGTTGTAGAGGCTCGGGATGCGCAGGCCCGCAGCGTTCGCGACATCGCGCAGACTCGTCCCCGCATAGCCCTTCTCGGCGAATACGAGTTCGGCCGTGTCGAGAATGCGTCCCGCGGTGCGCTCCCCCTTCCGTAGAGAGCGGGCGGGAAACTGGGATGATTGGGGTGCGCTCAGGCGATCTCCGAAAAAAAGAACGATCGCTAGTTTCCTTTTCCTGAGCAGGCGCGTCAAGAAAAAGCTGCACTGAAAACCTCGGATGCAGACAGCAGCCAGACTGCTCGGAGACTGCGAGTTCCACTGCAAGTGTTTGAAATTGCAACGATTCTTTGGACACCCGAGGGTCTGATCGCGGGCTCGCACGGGGCGCGACGGGTCGAACTGCGCGGGATCGGAGGGTAAGACGGGCAGGCGCGGAGCAGAGCGAGCACGACCTCATCGGGGGAAAGGCAAGGGCTTCTTGAGCTGCAAGCGGCCATGCGTGCGCGGCGAAGGGCGCGCCCTAAGCGAGCGGAGGGTCAAGGAATGACGGACCCGCATGGATGGCGGGAAGGTCACCCGCGTCCTCTCGCACACGCCTCGTTTGTGGGGTTGAGCGCTGCGAACTTGGGGACGCTTTCCTTGAGAACGCCGTTCGTGAGAGTCGAGCGCGGTAGGACGTCCCCGGATCGCCTCGCTTTTCCTCGTGCCTCGCTCCCGGCATGGAAAATGGCGACGGTTCCAGTTTCATTGTGACCGCCCGAGGCGGGCGAAAAGGTGTGGTGCGAGCTCGTAGCGGTCACTCTCACGATTGCATAGAGTGGCTGTGCGAAATGCACGGGGATCGTGCCGTAGCCCTTCTGATCGTGATCGCCTTCATTGGCGCGGTGTATACCCCGTGTCGTCCGTTGATCCCGGCTTCGGTCCACGGTGTTTACGAAGCCGCCGGAGAGAACGGGCAGGGCGGCTTCTTCCCCGTCTCGAACGGCGACGTGAACGACAAGAGCGCCCGATCAAATCCGCCGGCGCTAAAGGCCCGCTGTCCGTGCGGCTGTGATGAGCGACCCGCTGTAGCCGGCAGCTCGCCCGGTCTCGGCGTCGCTCTTATCGCACGCGCGCCCTCCCTCTACCCGCTGCCTTCTCACCGGGAGCTCGCCAGCCGTAGCTCCATCCTTCCTCTCGAGCCTCCGAGAAAGATCGACGCCATCCCGCGATCGATCTGATCCGTTCATCGCTGGGCCCGCGCCTCTCGCTCGTGGCGGATCCTTGCCCACCGGCGTGGGCGCGCCCTCGCAAGTCTGCGTGCGAACGGAGGTTTCGCAATGCGTCCTACAGCGCTCCGGTCCGTGGGGGTCGGGTACCCCCGAATCAACCTTGCCCGCCAATCGCACACCCTCGCTCGTGGGCTGATGCGCGCCGCAATCCTATTCACCGTGACATCCTTGTCCTTCACCGCCCCCGATGTCCTCGCGCACGGCTTCGCCGGTCAGCGCTTCTTCCCCGCCACCCTCGTCACCGACGATCCCTTTGTGGCGGATGAACTCTCGCTGCCCACCGTTACCTTGATTCCCAACCCGGCAGCGGACGGTTCGCCGGCCACGCTCGAGAACGATCTCTCCATCGACGTCTCGAAACGCATCACGCCCAACTTCGGGATCGAAATCGCCGAAACCTGGCAAAACATCAAGACCACGGGGGCGGGAAACTCATCGATCTCCGGCTTTGCCAATCTCGATGTCGGTGCCAAGTACCTGTTGCTCGTGAACGCTCCCCACGAACTCCTGCTTTCCGTAGGCGTCGATGCCGAGATTGGCGCCTCCGGGAGCAGCAGCCTGGGCGTTGATCGCTTTAGCACGATTTCACCGGGAATCTTCTTTGGCAAAGGGCTGGGCGACCTCCCGAAGAGTTTGCCCTTTCTCCGGCCCTTCGCTGTGACAGGGGTCCTAAGCCTCGACTTCCCAACGCAGGCCAAGACCACGAGTGACTCGGGAGACGTGGAGCAGAACCCGCACGTGCTGGGTACTGGCCTCGCCATCGAGTACAGCATTCCTTACCTCCAGGCGAGCGTGCTGGACATTGGCCTTAGGGCGCCATTCAACCGACTCATCCCCTTGGTCGAACTAAACTTTCAGACCCCGCTCGACCGCGGCCCGCAGGGTCTTACGACCGGTATCATCTGCCCCGGCATCATCTGGTCGAGCACCTACTTCCAGCTCGGGTTCGAGGCGTTGATTCCTGCGAACCCCCGAACGGGCCATAACGTGGGCGCGATTGCGCAGCTTCACTTCTACCTCGATGACATGTTCCCGCATACCTTCGGGAAACCCCTCTTCGGAGGTCGCTAGATGCGGGCTCTTCGCGTTCTCTCCTGTGCCGTCTTGCTCCTCGGATGGAGTTGGGTCGTTGCCCCGTGGGCCTCCGCCCATGCCTTTTTGGACCATGCCGAGCCCCGGGTCGGAAGTACGGTCCGCACGCCGCCAGCCGAACTGCGTCTCTCTTTTACCCAGGAGTTGGAGCCCGCCTTCAGCACCGTGGAAGTTCAGGACGAAAGCGGCGTGCAGGTAGACAGGGGCGATGTCAAGGTGGATGCGGAGGATGCGACGCTCCTGCGCGTATCCCTCAAGCCGCTTTCGGCCGGCACCTACAAGGTAATCTGGCGAGTCGTGTCGGTGGATACCCACCCGACGGAAGGCGACTTCACCTTCCAGGTCGCACCCTGAGACGCTGCATGTGGTCCCCGGCGTGAACGCCCCGCTCATTTTGATGCGCTGGATCCATTTTGCTGCCGCGACGGCGCTCGTCGGGGTATTCTCGTTTCGATTGTTCGTCGGCGATCCCGCCTTCCGAGAGGCTGTCCGCGCAGGATGCCTCGTCGACCACAGCACCCTCACGGGAAGGCTCATCCGCGTCGCCTTTGCCGCCCTCTTCTTGACCCTCTTGTCGGGGACGCTGTGGCTCCTCCTACAAGCCTCTGTGATGAGCGGCCGACCGATCTCTTGGGTGCTTCACAGTGGAGTCATGTCGACGGTGGTGCTGCGAACTCAAGCTGGTCACGACTGGCTCGGCCGCACCGGCCTGCTCGCGCTCTTGGCGATCGTCCTGGTCTTGATGCGAAGACGCCTGCACGGCCGCCCAGGCGCTCCCCTTGTCATCGCTCTCACGCTGGCGGCCGCGGAACTCTCGGCTCTTGTTTGGGCGGGCCACGCGGGAGCGGCAAGGGGCGCTCGGGGAGCGGTGGAGCAGACGGCCGACGCGGTCCATCTGCTCGCGGCGGGTATCTGGCTCGGTGGCCTCGTCCCGCTCGCGCTGCTCCTGGCAAACGCACGCCGCGCAGGCGACGAACGGTGGCTCGTCGTCGCCGGAAATGCCGCAACCCGCTTCTCCACCCTTGGCGTTCTCAGCGTTGCGAGCCTCCTCGCGACGGGCATTGCCAACAGCTGGTTCTTGGTGGGAGATCTTGCTGGGCTCTTGAGCACGGGCTATGGCCGGTGTCTTCTTCTCAAGCTCGGACTCTTTGTCGTGACGGTCGGCGTCGCGAGCGTAAATCGCATCCGCTTGGTCCCCCGCCTCTCTTCTGCTCGAGCCACACTCGGTTCGGACCCCGCGTGGAAAACGATTCGCGAGCTCCAGCGAAATACCGCAATTGAGCTGGGCCTGGGTGTCTTGATCCTCGGCGTCGTCGGGGTCTTAGGCACGCTTCCCCCTGCCGCACATCCGCATGTTCACATCGGTTCCAGGGGGACCGCTGATCAAAGCGCCGTATCCATACGGATCGAACACTCACTCACGGCGAAAGGCGCAAGCGCGTGGTGATGCTTCTCTGAAGCCGTGAGGTGTCCGTGGCAGTGATCGTAGGGAACCCACGTGCCGTCTCAGGGGGCTCGCCGGGCACCAGCGGGCCCGGATGAGAAGAGAGGAAAGTAGGGCGGGGATGCCCCCGGGGTGGATCCTCGACCGCAGTCCGCCTCGGGCGCGGGCTCTGAGCCGCGACCTCTCAGGGCTATCCCCTATCAAGGAGGCCGCCCATCACGCCGATCCCCGCAGCTGAGGGATCATGCAGGCGCTGACCGGAATCTCGCTCTTGCTCTTCGTCGCTACGACGGCAATCGTGGGGGTGCGAATGCTCCTCCTCGCGCGCCGGACAGGCGAGCGCCCTGAGCTTCTGATGGGCGCCGGGATGGCCCTCGTCGGTGGTGATATCCGGGCGGCATCATCTCTCGATTCGGCCTCGGGTCGGTTGGCGAGATGAGCTTTCCCATCTGGTTCATTTCCACGGCTTGCACACAGCTTGGCATCGCCCTGATCTACGCCTTTACCTGGCAAGTGTTTCGCGAGAAAGCGACCTGGGCAAAGGTTCTCGTTGTCACAGGAGTAGGGTTCATGGCGGCCGGCCTCGTGGGCATGGTGCACGCCTTGGTCACTGCTCCGCCCAGTGCCGACTCGGCCCTTGTCACCCGTGGCCCGATTTTCATTGGGATGGTCGGCTATGCGGGCTGCTTCCTGTGGACCGCTCTTGAGGGATTTCACCATCATCGGATGGCGCTACGCAGGCTGGCTCTCGGCCTCACGGACCCGATCGTCGCAAACCGCTTCTTTCTCTGGGGGCTCTTCGGTCTCATGGCGAGCTCCCTCACGGCGATCTCTGCCGTAACCGCACTCCTCGGCGGCAGGCCGTCGGGAACACCGATCACCATGCTGCCCATGGGCGTGCTCGGCGCTGCAGCGGCGACCGCCATGTATTTGGCCTTCTTCTCTCCAGCCTGGTATGTAGGCTGGCTCCAGAGCCAGGCGCCGAAGGACAGCCTGGGCGGATCTAAGGACCGAGCTCGACCGCGCTCTGCTCGCCCGCAGGTCTCGTGCGTCCACGCGTCACGCGCTTTCATGTAGGTCGAGGCCGTGGCGCAGGTCCCTGCGCTTGGTAGCTCAATACCAAGAAGTCCAGAGGCCTTGCTTTGCTCGCTGCGCGCTACGCAACCGGTGGCCCGCATGGCGAGCGGAAGTCGCAGCCGCCGTGGGAGACAAGAACACAAGAGTTCCCCGCAAGGGAGCCGTCGTTGCGCAACCTCAGATGTTCGACGTCCTATCGAGAATTGCGCCGTTCCCATCGACCCTGCGGGAATGCTTGGCTCGGGGCAGGGTGAACCAGAACGTGCTGCCAGCGCCCACCGCGCTCTCCACACCGATCTCTCCCCCGTGCACGCTGATCATATTGCGTGCAATAGAAAGACCGAGGCCAGTATTGTTCATGTCGCTTCCAGGCCCGCGCCAAAACTTCTCGAAAATCCGATCCCTGCAGGCCCTAGGAATCCCAGGTCCCGTGTCTTCCACCTCGAAGCGGAGGTACTCTGCATCGGGTCGAGCACGCAGGGTGATGCTCCCGCCCGCCGGCGTATGGCGGAGGGCGTTCTCCATCAAGTTTGAAAAAACCAGCCAGACGCTCTCTTGGTCCACCCAAACGCTGAGGTCCTCCCACACCGGCTCAACGCGGACTGCTACAGACCGTGCGGCCGCACTGCTCCGGTAGGCGCGAAGCGCGCGCGAGAGAAGGTCTCCCGCGAGAATCTCCTCTCGGTTCAGTTCGATCGCGGCCGACTGGAGTCGCGCCAAGTCGAGCATCTCGTTCACGGTCGAGTGAAGACGCTCGCACTCCTCGCGCGCCGCTTCGAGCAAGTCCTGCTGTTTTTCGGAAAGCGCACCGGCTACGCCCTCGAGGCACAGGTGGATCGCCATCCGCACGGACGTGAGTGGCGTTCGGAACTGATGTGCAGTCGTGAGGAGGAGGTCATTTCGCAGCTCGTCGAAACGGCGCAGCCGTGTCACGTCCTGAAGAAGCACCGTAGCGGCAACGATAGTACCGTCTTGATCATGTACCGCTTCTGCACGCGGCAGGAAGAGTCGCTCGTCGTCGGGTTGCAGCAGGCCGATCGCTTCATCGAAGTGGGTCGGCGAGACCGAACCCTTCCCTTGGAGGACGTGCCAGCGGAGGGTATCAACGGCCCCGCGCAGCTGCGGATCCAGTCCCCGGAGCATCGGCATTGCGCCGCCACCGTTCGGCAGCAGTTTCTCAGCTGCCGGATTCAAGGTGAGGATGTCACCATCGAGATCGAAGACGAATACGGGATCCGGAAGGCTGTTTAGCACGGCTTGCGCAGCGAGCTGGGCGTAGAGCATCTCACCGAGCGAACTCCGTCGATATTGCTCCATCCGATCTGCCATGGTGTTGAACGCCGTGGCGAGCGCACGTGCCTCGGCTCCACCACGGACGTGGGCTCGTACGGCCAGATCTCCTCGTCCAAACTGCTCGATCGCTTTCGAGAGAGTATCGAGGGGATATGTCGCGCGGCTCGTCACCGTCCAAGCGCTGCCCAGTCCGATCGCAATCGCCCCAAGCGCTCCGCAAAGGAGCCATCGTGCGAGCGCTCCGAACTGGTCGACGAGATGCTTGCTTTCTTGGATCGCGACCTCTTGCTTTTGCTCGAGAAGACGACTAACCCCTTGACTGAGGGTCGAGAGTCTCGGTTCGAGGTCGCGGAGAACGCAGGCTTGCAGCTCCGCAAGCTTCTCCCTCGTCATGCAGGCACGAAGCTGGACTTGATATTCAGTCCACTCGCGCCGAAGTGTCGTGACGATCTGTGCGGCGGGGGGCTCCCGGATCGTGGTCTCCTGTATGCTGAGGTCCGATGCAAACGCCTTTTCGTCCGAACTCTCCTTGACGAGCGTCCTACCCCGGAGGCCTGCGGCCGCCAGATCGGTTGCTCTCGCAAGCTGGTCCAGCTCATCCTTCATGCGTTGCGCAGCGAGTGCGCTCCGATCGCTCTCTGACAAGAGCGAATGCGAGGTTCGACCAAGAGAGGAGACCGACTTAGCAGCTGCGACCGCGATGACGATTAACGCAAGCACCAGGGGCAGGCAGGTCATGATCGCGCGAACTCGGGAAGTCATGACGAGGTTTCCCGGTCCGGAAGACCGCAGATGTGGAGGTCGAAGTCATCGGCTTCTCGGACCATCCGCTGCACGAAATCGCCTCGCACAA
>DATFYN010000670.1:0-7379 GCA_035315025.1 Myxococcota bacterium | reverse complement strand
TGGGCGAGCAGCCTCCTCACGCAAGCCGGAACCGCACTCGACGCGACGGTTCTCGGCGCAATGCGCATCGCCGTCGACGCGCTCTTGATGCCGCCACCCGAGCGTCTCGACGAGCTCCGCGCGTCCGCGTCGCCGTTGCTCGATCCCGCGCTGCAACGCGAGCCCGCTCGCTTCTTCGCGTTCGAGCCGCCGCCAAGGCCCTTCGCGAAGGTCGACCACGACTGGCGAATGCTGACCGGCGGCGAGGCGGTCGGGCGCGCGTTGCGGAGCGGCTACCGCCCGTGCGACGTCGCGGGCGTCGGGCCCTTGAGCGCCACGGACGAGTGGATCCTCTTCGAGCACTGGGTGCACCGGCGCCAGCCGCCGCGCGGAACCGTCGTCGGCCTGCACGGCTTCACGATGGGCCGGCCGCGCATCGACGCGCTCGTCCTCTTCGCGAGCCAATGGTTCGCACGGGGTCTCGACGTCGCACTGCTCACCCTCCCCCACCACGGCGCGCGCACGCCCGCCGACGCACGCTTCTCGGGCGAGCGCTTCGCGGTCCCACACGTCGCGAACCTCGCCGAAGCGGTGCGCCAGGCGATGTACGAGATCCGCCTCCTGATCGACTGGTTGCGCGAGACGACCGGCGCGCCGGTGGGTCTTCTCGGCGTGAGCCTTGGTGGCTACCTCTCCGCGCTCGCGGCGAGCCTCTGGGACGACCTCGACTTCGTCGTCCCGATGGTGCCGCCCGTCTGCATGGGCGACCTCGCGTGGCGCTTCTTCCTGATGAGCCGCCGCTACCGCGGCGGGCTCCCGCCCGCCTTCTCGCAGCAGGAGCTGCGCGCGTCGTTTCGCGTCCACTCGCCGCTCGCGCATCCGCTCCGCGTTCCGCGCGAGCGCGCGTTGATCGTCGCGGGCCGCGGCGATCGAATCGTCCCGCCGGAGCATCCGCATGCCTTGTGGGAGCACTGGGGACGGCCTTCGATTCACTGGTTCAGCGGCGGACATCTGGCGCCGTTCGGGAGAGGAAAGATCATCGAGGCGATCGACCTCCATCTCGAACGGCTCGGCGTGCTCTGACGCTCTCGACGAGCGCGATTCTCAGCGGCGCCCGCCCGCCGCGAGCGGCCCCTCTTGCCGCCGGGCGCATAGATATCTCCTTCCTGGATCTATATGCCATCGGTCAGCTGCGCCGTGGCGCTTCCATTGCGCCGAGGAGCGAGGGTGAAGCGACAAAAGGACCCAGCAGCGGGCGATGCGCCACCCGGCGGACGGCCGCGGTCACGTGGCAGACACGAAGCTGCTAGCCTCGGCATCGGGTGCCACTTCAGCGAGGCCATCGAGGTGCAGCAGGCGGATCGACGCGGCCCGGCCCCCCGGCGCGCCACCGGTTGTCCTGCACTATCAGTTTTCAACCGGGTCGTCGCATGACCGACTTCTGGCATCTTCATCACATCGATTGGCTAAGCGGGCTCTCGCGTACGGAGAGCGAGAGGCTCCAGCGCGAGTCCAGCCTCCGCACATATGCCGCGGGTGAGATGGTCTTTGCACCGACGCCCGACCCGAGCAGCGTCTATATCCTTGAGGAGGGACGCGTGCGGATTTTCCGACACTCCAAGTCGGGAGGGGAGATGACGCTGGGCTACGTCTCCCCCGGCGAGGTATTCGGGGTGCTCGCAGTCTTCAGCGGAGATGGACGGGAAAACTTCGCCCTGGCGGTGACGCCCTCGACCGTGCGTAGAATCCCGCGCGCGGTGTTCCGCCGGCTCCTTGATGCCCGTCCGATACTCACGTTCGAGGTGACCAAGCAGATCGGAACGCGGTTCCAGCGGATCGCCAGCCGCGTCGAGCAGCTTATATTCTGCAATGTCCGCACGCGTGTGGCGCGGGTCCTGCTCGAACTCGCGCACGACTTTGGCCGACGGGAGGACGGTCGGACCGTCATCGATGTCCCGCTAACGCAGAGTGATCTTGCGACGCTGGTCGGCGCGGTGCGCCAGACTGTCAACCCGAGTCTGCGTGAGTTCGAGCAGAAGGGCTGGATCGGTCGCAAGGGTACTCACTTGGTCGTGTACAAGCCGGAGGAACTCCAGCAAGCTGCGCAGATCGAAAACCGGCTAGACGTCGTCGCCGGCCGCGCGGGCGTCCTCCGTCGCTGACGACTCGAAGCCTAGGACGGCCTGCGGGCCCTCCCGATCCGCCAGCCGCGCCAGCGCTTTGCCTGCGCCCCGATACCGAGGCGCTGCTCGAGCCAGCCGAGGCCGAGCTTCGCCGGGGCCTCGACGTAGTCGTCCGGTTGCACTGCGAGGCGACGCAGATGGTCGCACACCCGCCAGTCGGCGACCGCATCGAGTCGCCTGCTCGACCACCTCGAAGCGGCCTCCGTGGACGCCGACGGTGTAGCGGTCGACGACATGCTCAGGATCTCCCTCGTGGATCGCCACCGAGAACACCCTCGGACCGCGTCGGCCGCTCGTGCTCGCGATGATCTCGCGCCACGGCGACGCCTCCTTGTGCGCCTCGATCGCCCGGTTAATGACCCTGAGCCCTTCCGTGAAGAGCGGGTGTCCGCACGCACAAGACGTGGAGCCGGGAGCGGCGGGTGGTGGGCAAGGCCGAACATCTGCCCGGCAAGGCCAACCCCCGTTTCGTGGTGAGCTCGTAAGCTCCCCCGTCAAGGTGACAGTTTGAAGCTGGACTCTCCGGTGGTGGTTTCCCTCGGCAAGTAGGTCAGCGGCGGCATGCGGCCGAGGGCATCGTGAGGCCGCTCTTCGTTGTACTCGATTCAGCCCTCAACTGGGTACAGGAGCGGTTCCGCGGCACGTTCTACCAGTTGAACGTGGTCCTGGAGTCCACGGACACCATGGTTGGGAGCTCCAGGGCGGCCCATCTCTTGGTGCAAGGCGCTCCAGTCGGGGCCCTGTTTCGGGTCCAGCGGGTCCACTGGACCCGTTTTGTCGATCCAGCGTGTGAACGAGCATCCCCATTGCGGCTATAGTGAGCGAATCATGTCGAGGGCTCGCGATGTCGAACATCTTTTCAATGATCGTTGGGGTGCTGCTATTGTTGGGCGCAGCCACACACGTCTACCGCATGTGTTGTCCGTTCGCGTTCATTGTTGGCCGATACAACATTCCGCGCTGGTACAGCTTGCCGTTTGCCGCCAGCGAAGCGTATGCCGGGCTGATGCTGTTGAACATGGCCTTGACCTGACTGGACTTTTTCAAAACTGACCTGACTGTTCTTTTGAACCCATCCCAGTCTCGAATTTTCGCGGCCGACTGTTTCTAACAATTGATTGTTCGGCTGTGGTCCGCTTCTCGGAACGCGAGTGCGCATCTCAGGGGCAAGTTCCTCGCCCTCTCTGTTGAGTGCTCGCGCTCCGCAGTGATGCAAACGAAGCGACGTGACTATGGCCAAATCAACGGGGCTTCTCGAAAACGTCGCCGACCGCCGTGACCGCTGCACCGCCTGTACGATGGGTTGTTACCGCGACAACAGTGCGCTGGTGCATGTCGGAGTGGCTGTCGAGGACGCGGGGATCGCCATCAGTAAGGGACGGCTTCGGGACGCAGCGTCGGTGCTTGAGGCGCGCGATCGAGGCACGAGTTCCTGGAATGCGCAGTCTGCGGTGGCGGCTTCCACGCCCAGAACAGCGCCGAGCGGTACGGCTGCGGTTGGCACCGAGGGAGGGGCCCAGTCGTCTGTGAGAATGCCCTCCTGGTCCCGCGAAGAGCGCTCGAAGACCGGATCTTCGGCGCGATTCGGGAACGGATCCTCGTGCCCGAGGTGGTCTCCGTCGCGGTAGAGCGAGCCGCCGATCTCGTCTACGCGGAGCTCGCCGCACCTGAAACCGCGGACCTGCGTGACCGACTCGAAGAGATCGAGGAGGAGTTGGCGACCCTTCGCCGGGTCGCTGCACGCAGCGGCCGCCGCCAAGAGCTTTCCCGAGTGGTGGCCGAGCTCGAGACGGAACGAACTCGCCTGTCGGGTGCCCGAACAGGCTCAGACAGGCCTGCCGAGATCCCGCCGGAAATCCTTCGAGCCACGATCGAAGCTCGTGTGCGGGAGGTGCGTTCGGCGTTTGAAGCCTCGGTTCAGGACCGGCGAGAAGCGTTTCGAGCGCTACTCGGGAACCGCCGGATGCGGGTCGGGCCGGATCCGGAGCGCGGATTCCGGGTCGAGGGCGTCTTCGCGCTGGCCCTAGAAGTGCCAAACGCCCGGCCCCTGGAGGGCGCCGGGCGTCGGCAATCGGTGGTAGCGGGGGGCGCTACGTCCGGGACGAGCCGGTCCTCTTAGACGAGTACGCACCGCTCCCATGGGCCGCATGATCCGCCGACAGGCCGCCTGTGTCAGCGAGGAGCGCGCAGCTGCAAATTAATCCAGTCTTTTCAACAGGTACCAGTCTTGGCGAGGGACAAGGACGAGACCCTCCCCGAGAACGATGGTAGGTTCTCTTGGTGGCCGCGCAGATGAACGAAGTGATCTTCCTGGTCGAGGAAGCGCCCGAGGGCGGCTACGTCGCTCGCGCGCTCGGCCTCTCGATCTTCGTCGAGGCCGACACGGTCGCTGCGATCCATGCGCAGGTTCGAGATGCCGTTCGCTGCCACTTCGAGGACGGCCAGTCGCCGAAGGTTATCCGCCTGCACTTCGCGCGGGACGAAGTGATTTCCGCGTGAAGCTGCCGCGCGACCTGTCGGGCGCTGAGCTCGCGCGGGCGCTGCAGAAGGTCGGATATCGCGTCACCCTCAGACTGGCAGCCACATGCGCCTCACGACCAGTGACGGCGGCGAGCATCACGTCACGATCCCCGCGCACGACGCCCTACGTATCGGTACGCTGGCGGGAATCCTCGGCGACGTAGCGCAGCATTTGAGTCTCAGCCGAGACGAACTCGCGAGGCGGCTCTTCGGCTGAGAAGACCTCGGTGGCGTTGTGGTTCGCCAAAACGCATACGGCTTGAAATCCCTCAGCATTCCGGAACCTGAGGCGAGAGACTACAGGAACGACCGAGTCACATCGCCCGTTGAAGGGACCGCGGCTGCCGCGCCAGCATCGCCTGCCATGAAGGCTTCTCGTCTCGTCCTAACCGTCCTGTTCCATTGAGTCCGGCGAGAACATCAACACTTTCAAGTTGGATCGGTTTTCGGGATCCACAGGAGCGGCGAGGCGGAGCTTGCCAAAGTTGGCGCCATCGCACTGACGCCGCGACCGTTCCAGGAATGTCCCGACCGCGGCGCTAAGGGCATCGGGTGCCTCGGCTACCGGGGAATGCCCAGCGTCAGGGATCACGACTAGCTCCGATCGGGGGAGGAGCTCGTGCAGGCGGCGGATCCCCGATGTACTCGACCTCAGAGCGCGCTGAAGCGCGGCTCTGGGCCAGAGAACCATTCGAGGCCCGGAATGAAGGGCCCTGAGGGCAGGGGATACCGTCGATGCACCTTGACCCGCTCCGCCAAGACAACAATGATTTCGACGCCGACGTGAAGGACAGGCATGAGAGGGACCAGGAACGGCTTGGGGATCCCGGGCCTGCGCAGGCAACCCGTAGCTGGACGGGCCCCGGCGCCTGGCGTTCTGCGCCCCGGATCCGCGATAGCATCCGAAAGTCATGCGAGCGGGCGCAATCCGCTCGACTGCGAGGTCCCATGAGCCACACTGCCCAAGCGAAGCCGACTGCCTCCAAAGGGCAGGTCGGCGCAGATCCCTACTCCGTTCCGCTCGACAAGATCGACGTGTCGGATGCCGAGCTGTTCGAGACCGATACGCACTGGGGATACTTCGAGCGGCTGCGCAAGGAAGACCCCGTGCACTACTGCGCGGAGAGTGAGTTTGGAGGCTACTGGTCGGTTACACGCTACGAGGACATCGTCCACGTCGAGAAGAATCCCGAGATCTTCTCGTCGGCACGCAGCATCGTGATCGGGGATCCCGATCCCGATTTCCCGGTGGAAGCCGGCTTCATCACCATGGATGGAGAGAAGCACGATGCCCATCGCAAGGTGGTCCAGCCCGTGGCGTCGCCGCGCAACTTGACGGTTCTGGAACCGCTGATCCGGGCACGCGCCATCGAGCTGCTGGAGGGCCTGCCGGTTGGCGAGACCTTCGACTGGGTAGACCGCGTCTCCATCGAGTTGACGACCGGCATGTTGGCGACGCTATTCGACTTCCCGTATGAGCATCGGCGCAAGCTGACGTTCTGGTCGGACGTAGCTACCGCCAGTCCCGACCAGGTGGCGGGGGGCGCCGGCGTCGTGAGTGACGAGCGACGGCTTGCGATGATGGAATGTCTCGCTGTCTTCACCGAGCTCCGCAAGCAGCGCGAGAACAAGGCGCCGAGCGAGCGCCTGGACATGGTGACCGCATTGGCGAAAGGCGAGGCGACTCGTGGGATGACTCCCATGGAGTACCTCGGGACCCTGGTCCTCCTCATCGTGGGTGGCAACGACACGACGCGCAATTCCATCAGCGGCGGCGTCGTGGCCTTGAACCAGAATCCCGCTGAATATCAGAAGCTCCGCGACAACAGGGAACTCATTCCGAACATGGTGAGTGAGATCATCCGCTGGCAGACGCCGTTGGCGCACATGCGGCGGACTGCGACGCGGGATACGGAGCTCCGCGGAAAGTCGATCCAGAAAGGGGACAAGGTGGTCATGTGGTACGTGTCCGCGAACCGGGACGACGCCATCTTCGATCGGCCGAACCAGTTCCTAATCGATCGCAAGAACGCGCGTCAGCACCTGTCCTTCGGGATCGGGGTCCACTTCTGTATGGGGAGCCGCCTCGCGGAGATGCAGCTGCGCGTCCTCTGGGAAGAGACCTTGGCCCGCTTCCGCCACATTGAGCTGGTCGGGAAGCCGGTTCGCGTCCGATCGAACTTCGTGAAGGGCTACGCAGAGCTCCCGGTGCGCGTCCACCCCTGGTAAGGCGCCGAACGCCGTGTCCAGCAGCTCCCCGGCTTCGCGGTATGGCTCGGTGGATTCGCCGATCCGCTCCTCGACCTCGCGGACGGCTTGCTGCAGCGCACCGATCTGCTCCAAGTGGAGCTTGAGCAAGAAGCGGTGATGAGGACGCACCCGGCCACGCAGGGCCTCGACCAGCTGAGCGCGCGGGGCCGAGCCCGCAGCTGTCGGATCGCCGGCGGGCAATGGCAGCTGGGTGATTCCGCTCCCTCCGGCCGCTCATGACCCCCGGTTCGGCCCGGCGGTGGTGACCTCAGGCGACGCCACCTCCTCGAACTGCCGGAAGTTCTCGTCGAATAGTGCGGCGAGCGACTTGGCCTGGGCATCGTAGGCTGCCTCGTCCGGCCAGGTGGACCGGGGGTCGAGCACCCGTCGGTCGAGCCCGGGCACCTCGTTCGGTACCAGCACCCCGAAGGTCGGATCCCGGTCGAA
>DATFYN010000669.1:0-6291 GCA_035315025.1 Myxococcota bacterium | reverse complement strand
TCAGCGGGCAGTTCTATCCCCTGGACATTTGTGCGTTGTCCATTATCGAGCGCAGTTCGCCAACCACGATGGTCACGTTGAAGTCGCGGCCGACCTGAACGCCGCCTGGAGAGCGCTGCATAACCTGCTGATTGGGAGGCGCTTGGCCACCTTGCGAGCAGAAGTGCGAGAAGATCGTGGCTGCGGTCGCTGCGAGAAGGAAGATACCGCCGACCATCGCTGCCTGTACGTGCCGGCTCTGATACCACCTCTGCGCCATCAAGTGTTCTTACGCCTGCGAATGATTTTCGGCAAGCCCTTGTGCCGCGAGGACTTGACTGCAAGCGTGAAGCGCCGCGCGCGACGACTCCCGCAGATTAAGGCCGAGCTCACCGAGCAAGACGCAAACGGGTGAGGGGCGGGAACCCGCTTGGGACTCCAAGGAGGGACCCGAATCGCTTGGGTAGGGGGGTCTTCCTGGTGCGGTGGCGAGACACCGACACACATTCGAGTCTAAAAAGTTGCGAGCGCGAACGAAATGGTCCCGTCGCAACTAGCCGTCAGGCGGTCGAGAGGGTCCTGAAAGGGGGATGGGCGGGGCCTCCGGCTGGCGTGGGAAATCTCGATGGATCGCCGCTTGAGCGCGTCGCAGATCGGTCACGAGTTCGCGCGATGGCGTCGCCGACCTCAATGCGCGGCTTTGGGAGATGCCCAGAATGTTAAGGTTGCATCGGAGCCGCCGGCCCGACACGCAACCTTGCACATCAAATCGTAGGACGCGCCGAAGTCCTCAAGGTCGCGCCGGCAGAAGGATAGTGGCTGCCCGTGCCTCGCCAAGGTCGCCGCTAGCGCGTTGAAGGTGTCTTTCTCATCGAGACCCGCCATCGCCGTCGAGCCGCTGCGCCCCGCTCCGTTTCTCTTCGATCTAGCCACGTTCTGCACCCTCCTTTGATTTGCTTGGACACTCCCGCGAGACGAGCGCGCGACCAAAAGGGAACGCTTCTGGGCGCCTCTACGCGCCGAGTTCGACCCGCGGAAGTGTGGGTTGAGGCGGTCGGGGAAGAGAGGCAATCGGCTCGTGCGGACGGGTCGGAAGGGGCGATGTGAGCGACCGCTCTACGCGGGCAAGGAAGGCGTGGCGGAAGATCATCGAATCGATGAGCACGGATCAGGTGCAGGACCTACTCACCTCAGACGAGGAGCTCTCCTGGTTGCGCTCTGTCGCTCGGCATCTCCTTGAGCCGACGGTATCCACTCGTCCGCTCACACGGGATGAAGCGCTCGACCGCTTGGCGGCAGTGCTCGCGGAATCGCGCGAACCTCCGCCCCAGGGTGGCAAGAAATGAGAGAGGAGGAGCTCGCGAAGGGCACAGGCCGAGCTCGCCGAGTTTGATGCGATTGGCGCGATCGTGGAACCGTATCAGCGAGCGAGGCTCCCGCTTGTTCTGTGCCATGGGCGGCCTCGGAAGAAGGCCTCGGAAAAAGAAGACCCGTCCCTGCGTCCGACAACGGCGACCTGGTGCGCCTCGCGGGCGAGGTACGCGTCGCACGCGGCGACTCCGTGCCTTCGCCGACGAGCACCGCCGCGGAGCTGCACTGGGAATGTGATATCGTATCCTGGAACCCAGGGATCCGGAACACATTGAACGAAAGGACGCCCGGTGCGCAAGGTCGAAGCAATCATCAAGCCCTTCAAGCTCGACGAAGTGAAAGAGGCCGTGAACGGGATCGGCGTACAGGGCATGACGGTGACCGAGGCGAAGGGCTTCGGCCGACAGAAGGGACACACCGAGCTCTATCGAGGAGCTGAGTACGTCGTCGACCTCGTGCCAAAGATCAAGCTCGAAATCGCAGTCGCCGACGACCTGGTCGAAAAGGTCGTGCAGGCGATCTGCAAAGCCGCCGCCACCGGTCGCATCGGGGACGGCAAGATCTTCGTGCTTCCGATGGAAGAGGTGATCCGGATCCGAACCGGTGAGCGCGGACGGGACGCCGTCTAGGCGCCGCGGCGCGCGAGCTCGGCGTTTCACGGGGATCGTCTTCATAGACTCTCCCCTTGACCGTGAGGCTCCGCACCGCACGACGCAGCGCAGAGAAACGCCGGCTGCAAACAGGCAGTAGTAGCCAAAGAGATGCCACCGACCGTGCTCGAGCCAGCGCGAAAGCCATCGCAGCGCCGCCAAACCAGCAACAAAGCTGAATATCATGGCCATCAGACTCGGCCAGGCGAGGTCGAAGAGACTGCTGGCGTGGATCAGAACCGTCTGCGCTTTCAGCAGGCGGTAGCCCTCCTTCGCGATAACGGCAGGCGTTAGAACCACTGCCGGGGCGAAGCTGAACTGCTCCACGCGCCGCCTTTCGAAGCCAAGAAAAAGACCCGTCGAGATGGGAGAGCCGGAACGGGAGAGGCCTCGGAACGGAAGACACAATCCCTGTAAGGCGCGCATCCAGCGGCCCCGCCGAGTCCGACGGATTCATCTCGACCAGCGATCGCCTCACGCTCGGCCGAAAGGATGATCATGACGCCAACTGTCGCGAGGGTCGGCTGCGATGACATAGGCGTTTCCTGAACCGCTGCTCGATTTCGGTGTGCGCCGATCCTTGCATGACGACACGCTCGATGAACAACATGAGCGCGAGGCCGATGACGCCTGTGAGAGCGGTCAACGGTGAGGCGCTTGACCCCTCACGACCCCATACCCCCCGGGCTCTGTACCGACTTTAAGGTCTGTCATTACGCTTTAGCGTGTCTTAGGGCGTCCTTGGAGGCAGTCTGGCGGCATTGAAGTGAATCGTAGGATCTAAGGAAGATACTGCTATCTCTGATGAATCGTGAGGATAGACGTACAGGGTTGCGAGAATTTGTGTGTGTGAATCTGGGAGAGGTACGAGTCACCGCTGCAGATGCTGAAGAATCTGCTGCCTGAGATCGGAGTAGTGGTCTGCGACTAGCTCAAGCCATGCGCGCATGCTTGTGGCAATGGCCAAACCATCACCTCGATGGTAGGAGTACTGGATTCCAAGCAGCGTTGCGCCTTGAGCAGACCAAATTCCAGATTCACGTTCCGCGGGTACTGACCACACGCCACCTCCGCTCATCCCCGCCAGAGCCGGTGTAGACATCGGACGGCGAGTCTCGAGCCTGGTGCCACGGGGCTCAATGCGGACCGCGAAACTCGCTGCGTGAGCTGACCTTTTCGGGTTTGGGCACACCTGGGTATGTATTGCTACCGCACCCAGGTAGATCAGATCTTGCGCGAGAAGCGGTCTTCGCACGCGTTCAGAGGGATATCCGATCAGGAGAGCTGACATGCCGGCTGTTGGCATGGCAAACGATAGGTCCCCAAGAGGCACGAACTTCTTCGAGGACCGTGCTACTGCCTCAGGCCCCACCTCGAGGTAGCCGATGTCCGGCTCTGGACACGGGGCGCCCCTTTCGGGCCAGCGCGCAAGGAACGGGACTTGATGGTGATCGATCTCGTCAAGATGAACGAGTGCGATTTGCGTGTTGCCGTGGTTGATGAGGTTGTGACCAGCGGTCGCGACAAAAGATCGGGCTCCTACAGTGACGGGCACACCAGAGGCATTCTCTAAGCGGTCCGTTCTCGACAAAATGAGGCCGACAGTCCGCTGAAAGGCATAGCTCTGAAGCGCCTCGAGACCCTCCAAGGGAAGCTCCAACTTGCGCATCTCCGGCTCCCCGCTGCTCGAACGGCAGGGCCCAGGAAGTGTATCTGGACTCCTCCTCCCCGGGTGCATCCTCGCCGCGGTCGAGGACGGCCACCCGGCAGAGGTCCTCGCGGACTACTGACGCCCGGCGTCTTGATCCGCGGCAAAGCGACCGATTTGCTCCTGCACTCGCGCGAAGACAGAGACGATTTCGCTCGCGATCGGGTCGAGCGTGTCAGAGGGGAGATATCCTCCTCCTCCCAGCCGCTCCTTCAGGTTTTCCAGGAGCGCGCGGAGCTTCGCGCCGGTCTCGTTGGGGAGCACCGTGGCGGGCTCCGCGTGGATGAGGCGGAGCTCGTAGAAGTAGGCATTCTCGAGCCGCTCCTTGAGCGGTCCCTCGCCGACGAGGTATCGGACTGCTTTGTCGAGGACCTCCGAGAGGCGGATGAGTTTCGAGTAGTCGTCGCCAGACATGCGCCCGCCTATGGTAGCGGGGCGATGAGAGAGTGCTGCCCGCTCGCCCCCTTAGGCCAGGATTAGGGCAGTAGAAGTAGCGCGTGGCGGTCCCAAGAAACTCTCGATCAGGCGATCGAACTTCCGTGTTCGGGCGAGTGATCGTCCTTGTTCGTCACGCGGAGCCGGTATCCGGTCGGACCGTCGACGTCGATCCAGATGCGCTCTTTTTCTGAAGCACGACCGAGTACAGCTGCGAGATCGAGTCCCGCCGCGATCTCCGGGAGCTGTGTCTTCTTGGCGCGCGTCATCGTGGGAGCTGAGAGGCCCACAAAGAGCCATCCTTTGTCCCATCGGTTGATTCCCATGAAGACGGCATCGGTATCCACAGACTCAAAGGCCTCGTCTAGACTCGACCCCGGGAAGGACGAGGCGAGATACGCGAAGAGACTTTGCACGCGCTGTCGCGTGGCCGGGCTCAGAGACTTGATTGTCACGGCCAACCCCGCTGGCTGATGGAAAGTCTGGGTAATGGAGCGCCACGGACCGGTCCCGCAGGAGATTCCAGGCGATGCGTCCTTCAAAGAGGAGCGCACGGAGAAGGGCAAACAGCTAGGGTGAGACTAGCAGAGAGTAACGAGGGATTTCTAACTGACGCCGGATCTCGGCGATGATACAGAGAAGATCCGCTCGCGATACGAGGAAGTGTGCGGAGTCTGGGAGAAGCATCGCCAGCACCGAGTCCGCCGTCCAGGTGCGCGAGGCGGCTATTCCGCCCCAGTCGGGAGTGTCACCCACGGTTCCGGGCAGGTCTGAACATTCGGGTAGTAGGCACCGGCACTCGGGCAGTAGTACCAATAGTACGGCGGCGGCGGGTAGTACCACGACCAGGGATACGCCGAGCCCCACCAGAACCCGGGGCCGAAAACCGGATCGCGGAAGCCGAAGCCGTGACCGTGGGACCCACCACCATGGAATCCACCACCGTGCCCGCCACCGCCGTGACCCCAGGCCAAGCTGGGTGAAGCTGCGAGCAGCACCGCCGCCAGAGCTGCGAACGCCACTTTTCTGATGGTTTCCCTCATCTAGTTTGGACGCCTGGGAAAATTGAGAGATTCGAACGGCCCAAGCCTGGAGGGGGGGGTCGGATGCTTGGCCCCCTGGAGAGCACATGTCGTGTGGAAGAGGTGAGATGGTTGCCATGCGACTAAGCCGATTGCCACATTCGAAATGGAGGCCGCTGCCGCGCCCGCACAATAGACGGTCGCAGGCCCACACAGTGGGCTCGCCCACCTACAAAGAGCGATCATTTGGACTCGCGACTGCATGGCGGCGATTGGCGATCAAGCGCCGGTCGAGGAGTGCCGAAGAATCGGGTGGATCCGTGCCGCCAGGGGGAACCATGGAGCAGTCGGCGGACAAGCGGCGGAACCCCCGCATCCGTACTCACTTCGAGACCACCTACTCGTCTGGGCGCCAGGACGGGTCAGGGATCCTCGCCAATATCTCCTACTCGGGTGCACTACTGACACAAACGTCGGTCCAGCCGCGCCTGGGATCCCAAGTCCGCGTCTATGTACTCTTGAACGAGGACTTTCCCTTCGTGGTCGTGGGTCAAGTCGTTCGCCATGTGGAAGATGGCTTCGCGATCGAGTATGCCGACTTGAGTCCCGAGCTGCGTCGCCTTGTCGATGACGCCGCAGCGATGGTCGCCAACCCGCGGCACGTCCCGCCGCGAGGACAATCGCAGCAGTCGTGAGGCGACCCGCCGAGGACGGAGCGAAGTAGAACTGCAGCTCACTCGTGCTGCAATCACGCCACGCTGGTGCCTTGCGCGGCGTGCAAGCGGCGCGCAGCAGTACCCCGTCGAGTAGTTGGTGTTGCGGCGCCTCTTCGTTTGGCGCTCGTGGCGACCAGAGAACGAAGGGGAAGATCGAGTTTAGCGGCACGATCTTCATCCCGCCGGAGAGACCATCTCGTTGCGACGTGTGGCCGCTCGACCCTCTTACGCCTCGAGCCTGACCTGCGTGACACCGGTCGCGAACCGGCGAATCTCCTGGGTTAGGAGTCGTTGCACTGGTTCAAACGAGAGGAGTGTCCGCATCAGCGAGAGCACCGGCCGACTCAGTAGGACATTGCTCAACCACCCACTTGCAAACAGTATCCACGGCCCGATTTGCTGCATCCGCT
>DATFYN010000668.1:0-3214 GCA_035315025.1 Myxococcota bacterium | reverse complement strand
AAGCGTTCGGTTCGAGGCCGTGGCGTGGCGTTCGAGCGCATGCAGACCGATGCCGGTTTCGTGCTCGAGAGCGCGTTGGAGAGCGGGCAGCGCCCGAGGGGGCGAGTTGCCGATGAGCGTCACCGTGTACTCGGCGCCGGGCAAAAAGGGCTCAATCAGAGCGGGCTGCCGGTAGGTACGCACCACCCGTTCGACCTCGCGCGTAAGCGCCTCCAGATCCTCGACCCGCGAGCTTGGTGCGATGCCCTTCGCGGTGCCCTCCCAGCGCGGCTTCACAAAAAGCGGGAACGCGCCCGGCAACGTGCGTCCTGCGAGTTCGGGGCCGGAGCGCACGGACAGATGTGGCGCCACGGGCACCCCCGCCGCCGCGACGACGTCTTTGGTCCAGGCCTTATCGAGTGACAGCGAGAGCGTGAGCGCGTCGGAGCCGATCCGGGGCACCGCCAGCATCTCCAGCAGCACGGGAACCCAGGCTTCGCGATTTCGCGTGCCGAACCCCTCGGCAATCGTCATGGCTGCGTCGAGGCTGGGAACCTCCCCCTTCCCCGCCTGGGCGAGCAGAGCGTGTGGATTCCCGAGCCGGACGGGCCGGTGCCCGAGCCGGGAGATCGCTGCTTCCAAGACCTCGACGGTCGCTTCGGGCTCGAACTCGGCGTCCGCATCGGGCGGCGCGCCGGGCCCACTGGGATAGCTACCGAGCAGGTCGTAGGCGAGACCAATCGCCAGGGTGCGCATCTGCTTGCGAGGATACCGAGGGGGCGCGCCGGCGGCGACGATTCGAGCCGACGGGACGCCGGGACGGTAGGATGAACAGGCGCGTCAACGCCTCGTCGTGGTGGGTCCGGAGGGAATCGAGACGGATGACTCTGCAGGCGGCGTCGCGGGGCGAGTTCTGGCGCGCGTGGTTGGCCGTCGCGCTTTGGACGGCAGTCGTGTGGACGCTTTCGTCGGATGGTTTTTCCGCAAGTTCCACCGCGCGGGTAATCGGGCCCATCATGCGTTGGTTCTTTCCTGGGATCTCCCAAGAACGTTTTGAGCTCGTCCATTTTGCGATTCGCAAGAGCGCGCATTTGACAGAGTACGCAGTGCTCGCTCTGCTCACGCTCCGCGCCCTTCATCGCGGTGCTCCTCGTCCCGCAAGCCACTGTGCACTACTCGCCCTCGGGTTCGTCGTGGCGGTCGCATCCGCCGACGAGCTGCGCCAATCCCACTCCCCCGTGCGGACGGGCTCGCCCGTGGATGTCGCCTTCGATGGCAGCGGCGGTGCGCTGGCGCTCGGCGGCGCCCTCTTCTGGCAACGGCGCTTTGGCGTTGGAGCAAGTCGCCGGTACCGTAGTCCTGGCTGCATCCCCTCCGACCCCCGAGGTGCACCCGCCGATGTCGAAGACGTATGAAGAAGCGGTCGCACAGCTCACAGGAACCGGCGGCCTGTTCGAGATCGTGAGCGAGCCCGTTCGCGGCCTTCCCATGAAGAATTTCAAGAATCGCGAGAAGTCGCTACGCGAGAAGGTCGCCAACACCGGTCTGCGCGGCGACGCGGTCTTCATGGTGCAGGGGGATCGACGCATCAGCTATGCGGAAAATGCGCGCCTCGTCTGGGGCGCGAGCCGCGCGCTCAAGGAAGGATTTGGTTTCCGCTCCGGGGACCGGCTTGCGATCCTCGCCTACAACTCGCCCGACTGGCTGATTGCACTGTTCGCGACGGCGTCGATCGGCGGGATCGCGGTGGGGCTCAACGGCTGGTGGACGGCGGAGGAGATCGAGTACGGCCTCACGGATTCGGGAAGCCGGTTTCTCGTGGTCGACGAGCGGCTCTATCCGCGGGTCGAAAAGCTGGCCGGCAAGCTTCCCGGGCTGGAACGGATCTTCTACATCGGCGAGCACGCACCGCGCGGTACCGTACCGATCTCGGAGCTCCTAACCCCGCATCATGCGATGCCCACCGACCCAATCTCCGAAGACGACCCATTCGTCATCCTCTACACCTCCGGAACCACCGGTCGGCCAAAGGGCTGCATCACCACGCATCGCGGCACCGTGACGCAGGTCCTTGGCGTAATCTTTTCGGGCGTCGTCGGTGCGATGCTCGGCACGGCGAACCCGATCCCTTCGTCCGACGGTCAGGTGACAAGCCTCCTCACTTCGCCGCTCTTTCACGTGGGCGGTATCCACTCCGGCGTCTGCACGGCGATGACCGCGGGAGCGAAGCTCGTCTTTCCCGTCGGCAAGTTCGATCCCGAGCAGGCGATGCGCCTCATTGAGCGCGAGAAGGTGACGGTCTGGGGCGCGATCCCGACCATGCTGCACCGCGTTGTCCACCACCCGAAGGTGAAACAGTACGACCTTTCGAGTCTGCGCTCGATCTCCTTCGGCGGGGCGCCCACTCCGCCCGAGACAATCGACAAGGCGCGGGAGGTGTTGCCGGTCGAGCCTTCGTTCGCCAATGCCTACGGACTCACCGAAACCCACGGCGTTGCGACACTGAATGGAGGCAAGGATCTGCTGGGACGGAAGACGTCGATCGGCCGGCCGATCCCCGTCCTCGAAATGAGGATCGTGGACGAGGCGGGCCACGAGCTCCCGGACGGCAAGCTCGGCGAACTCGTGATCTATGGGCCGACCGTAACGCCCGGGTACTGGAACCGGCCCGAGGCCACGGCGGAGACCGTGCGCCAAGGCTGGCTCTACACTGGGGACCTTGGCTATCGCGACCGCGAGGGCTTTTACTTCGTGGTCGATCGCGCCAAGGACATGATCCTTCGCGGGGGCGAGAATGTGTACTGCGTCGAGATCGAGAATTGCCTGGCCGACCACGCCGAGATCGACGAGGCGGCGGTCATCGGCGTTCCGGATCTCGAGCTCGGCGAACGGGTGAAGGCGATCGTGCGCCGGGTTCCCGGCTCGACGCTCTCTCAGGATCAGATCCGCAAGCACGTGGCGGCGCATCTCGCGGCCTTCAAGGTGCCAGAGTTCGTAGAGCTCACCGACCAGCCCCTTCCGCGAAACCCAGCCGGAAAAATCCTGAAGAATCTCTTGCGTGGCAGCGGAGCCGTGAGCTTCGAACCAGGGGCTATAGACCGAAGTTCCCCGTGATTTGAGGCCTTGATTTCGCGTATGCCCGCGAGATCAGGGCCTTTTTCGCGCTTGCACGCTGGCTGAATGTTCCCATGTAAATTCAATCTTTCCGCTTGCATTCCAGGATGCATCGTGATAT
>DATFYN010000667.1:0-6114 GCA_035315025.1 Myxococcota bacterium | reverse complement strand
ACACGCAGCCACGACAAGAAGGCCAGCCGTGGTCATGGCAGCGAGCACGCGCTTCGACGCAATCACGGTGCCGCCGCGACGAGCAAGCTGCCCCGGAAGCTTCCCGTGCGCACGTCGCGCTGGAAGATTCCTTGCCCGATCACACTGCCCCCAAACACCGCGATGACGATGTGGTCCGCCGAGGGGAACGGGAAGTCGGAGCGCGCCGCAAAAACCTGATCCATCTCCGAGAAGTAAGCGCCGGGGCCAACATGAGAGTGGTACACGGCTGTGACGCGTTCGCCCCGCCCCTCCGCTTCGTCCCGGACTTTCAGGTAATCGAGCTCATTCATGTGAAACGCCTCTCGCCCGTTGCGGGGCCAGGCAACCGGATCTCGTTCATGAAGCGCCGTCATCTCGTTGCGGCAACGGTGAACACGGCGGAAGCGCCACACGTCGTCGCCCGAGACGAGACCGCAGCATTCCTCAGGATCGCTCTCGAGCGCGTGGGCCCAGATCTCATTCAAGAGGAAGGCCGGAATCGGTACCGGCGGGAGCTCCCGATTGACCTCGATGCGGCCGCGCACCGGGGGCATGTTAGCGGCGGGTCCGAGGCGTGCTATCAGCTGGTGCGTCTCAAGGAGACTCCATGGCAGGGCCCCAAACGCCCGACGCACCGCTCGGCGAGCCGATAGCGGTGACGTCGCTGGAAGCGCCCGATGGTTACCCCACGGCGTGGGAATGTGACTCCGTGCTGGCCGACGGCCGCCCGGTCCACATCCGGCCGGTGCGACCGGACGACGCCGACGAGATCATTCGCTTCCACGCCGGACTCTCCGAGGAATCGACCTACCTCCGCTTCTTCTCCGCGCTTAAACGCCTGCCCGACGCGCTGCTTTATCGTTTCACCCATGTCGACTATGACTCTCGCGTGGTGCTCCTTGCGTTGCTCGGGGATCGGGCAATTGCAATGGCGAGCTACGACCGCGCCCCAGGCAAGACGGAGGCGGAGGTCGCCTTCGCGGTGGCCGATGCCCACCACGGGCGCGGGCTCGCCACGCTCCTGCTCGAGCACCTGGTCGAGATCGCGCGATCTCGCAGCATCGAGAGCTTCACGGCCGACACCCTCCCACACAACCGCTCGATGCTCCAAGTCTTTCGCAATGCAGGCTATCGGCTCGAAACCGCACCGGACCACGGCACCGTCCATATCCGGTTCCCGATTGCCCCGACGCCCGAATCGCGCGGGAAGCTAGAGGCGCGCGAGCACCGGGCCGAAGCGGAGTCCGTGGCGCGCCTGCTCGCGCCGAAGACCATCGCGGTGGTCGGCGCGGGGCCCGAGCCGGGAAAGATCGGCCATGAAATTCTGCGCAACCTGATTGCCGGAGGCTTCCAGGGTGAGCTCTATCCCATCCACCCACAGGCCAAGACGGTGCTCGGTTTGCCCGCGCATCGACGGGTGACCGAGGTCCCAGGCGCAGTCGACCTCGCGGTGATCGCGGTGCCCGCGCCGCGGGTGCACCGGGTGGTCGAAGATTGCGCAGAGAAGCAGGTCCACGGAATCGTGGTGATTAGCGCGGGCTTCGCGGAGAGCGGTGAATCGGGGGCAAATGCGGAACGCGAACTCGTCGCGTTTTCGCGTGCGAATGGCATGCGCATGGTGGGTCCAAACTGTATGGGGATCGCGAACACAGCACCGGCCATGCGAATGAACGCGACATTTGCGCCGACGGCGCCCGCTCCAGGGCGTGTTGGGTTCTTCAGCCAATCGGGTGCACTGGGCATCGCGATCCTCGAGCGCTCAGCGGCCACAGGCGCCTTCGGGATCTCGAGTTTTGTCTCCGCCGGAAACAAGGCCGATGTGAGCGGAAACGACCTTCTCCAGTATTGGGAGGAAGACCCGGACACCGACGTGGTGCTCCTCTATCTCGAGGCCGTCGGCAACCCCCGCAAGTTCGCGCGGATTGCTCGCCGCATCTCACGCACCAAGCCAATCGTCGCCCTCAAGGGCGGCATCTCAGAAGCCGGGCGCCGGGGTGCGTCGTCTCACACCGCGGCGCTTGCGAGCCCTGACGCCGCGGTCGACGCGCTTTGCGCCCAAGCGGGCATCGTCCGGGTGCACTCGATGCAGGATCTGTTCGACGTGGCCGAGCTCTTTTCCACGCAGCCGCTGCCGGCAGGCCGTCGGGTGGTCATCGTCGGCAACTCGGGTGGCCCAGGAATCCTCGCCGCCGACGCCTGTGAACGCAACGGCCTTGTCGTGCCCGAGCTCCCCGAGGCGACGCAGGATCGGCTCCGCCGTCTCCTGCTGCCCGGGGCGGGCGTGCGCAATCCCGTGGACTTAGTCGCGGCAGCCACCCCACAACACTATGAAGCGGCGATGCAACTCCTGCTGGTCGAGCCTGGGATCGACGCATTGCTTGTCGTGTACACGCCCCCGCGCGTGAGCCAGCCGGAGGAAGTCGCGGCAGCCATTGCCCGGTCGGCTCGCGGAGCCGGCGTGCGACCCGTCGTCGCGAGCTTCCTCAGCACGCAACCATCCCCCCGTGCACTTCGCACCTCTTTGCCCGAGAGCGGCTTCGCTCCCCGCGTACCGTGCTTTGCCTTCCCTGAGCAAGCAGCCCACGCACTCGCCCGCGCCGCGGCGTATGCGGAATGGCGCGTGCGTCCTGCGGGTCGTGAAGCAGTTCTCCCGGGGGTCGACGTGGTGGCGGCGCGGCGCTGTGTCGACCGGGCTGTTGCCGCCACGCCGAAGGGTCAGTGGCTCCCGACCGAGGAGGCGCACACGCTGCTCGCCTGCTACGGCGTAAGTGTGGTTCCGACCGTGCGCGTCGCTTCCGCTGAGGAGGCGGTGTCCGCTGCGCAGAGGCTGGGCGGTCGCGTGGTGTTGAAAGCCGGCAATCCTCAGCTCGTGCACAAGTCGAATGTCGGCGGGGTGGCCCTCGACCTCGTGACACCGGAGGAAGTGCGCGGAGCGTTCCTTGCAATGAGAGAGCGCCTCGGAGAAGGGATGGGGGGCGCTCTCGTGCAGCCGATGGTCGCGGAGGGGGTCGAAACCATCGTCGGTGTGACACAAGACCCAAGCTTTGGCCCGCTCGTCCTCTTCGGGATCGGCGGGGTCGCGGTAGAGCTGCTTCACGACCGCGCCTTCCGCATCCTTCCCTTAACCGACCGTGATGCCGAGGAGCTGATCCGGGGACTCAAGACCTCGCCTCTGCTCTTCGGCTATCGGGGGGCGCCGCCTGCGAACACTCGAGCCCTCGAGGACTTCCTGCTCCGCGTCGCGCGCTTCGCCGAGCAAGTCCCCGAGCTTGCAGAACTCGATCTCAACCCCGTGATGGTGTCTCAAGAAAGAGTCATTGCGGTGGATGTCAAGCTTCGGCTGGAGCGCCACACGCCCCGACCTGAGCTCGCCGTCCGCCGCTTGCGCTAAGACGATGGACAGATCCCAGGCGACTGTCCTGGCTGGGCGCACCAAAACTCGCAAGACGTGCAAGCACCGGAGCGCAGGCGCAGCTTCCGCCTACCCTCCCGGAGCTCGAGTCCGGCAGCGCTCCACCTCGACCTCCGGGCGTCGAGAGCACGCCCCCCGAGAGGAAGCGTGCCGATGCCGCCCTCTCCTAGGTCGATCGCGGGCTTGCGATCGCCGCGAAGGTCTTTCCGACGAGCGCGAACCCTGCGGTGCCGCCTTTCGCCGATGGCTTTCGCGCAGCCTCACGTGCAAGATCGGCGAGCGACAACATGCCGAGCAGTTGGCGCGACCCGTCGACGACCGGGAGCCGATGCACCTGCGCCTCTGCCATCTCGTGAGCGGCCTCCTCAAGCGTCGTCATCGGAGTACAGGCCTTCACGTTGCGCGACATCGCTTGATCGACGACCAGGTTGGAGAGGCTTCCGCCTCGTGTGTAGGCAGCCATGCAGATGTCGCGATCCGTCAAGATTCCCACGAGGCAGTTCGACCCGTCATCGGCGACAACGGGTAGCGTGCCGATATCGTTCTCCCAGAGGAGCTGAGCAGCGTGGTTGAGTGAATCGGAAGGTCGGCACACACAGACGTCCTTCGTCATCAGATGCTCGACCCGACTCGCAGCCTCCTTCTTTCGCCGCGGCGCATGCGTGCTCATTTGACTGCGACCGTCTTCGGCTTGGTTTGCTCAAGTTTCGGAATCCGCACCGTCAGTACACCGTCTTTGAACGACGCATCGATACGATCGCTCGCAGCATTCGCCGGCAAGGTGAACGCACGGTGGAACGATCCGTAAATTCGCTCGACCCAGCGGCTTCGCTCCTTTTTCTCTTCCTTCCCCGACGTCTTCTCCCCGCGCACGCTGAGGACTCCCTCCGTGACCTCGACACTGACGTCCTCTTTCCGGACACCGGGGAGCTCGACGGTTACCACGTATTCCGTGTCGCCTTCATGGATGTCGAGGGCCGGTGTGTGCTCCCCACGCGCGAGCGAACGCTCGCCGAACAATTCCTCCACGAATCTGCTGAGCCGTCCGTGACGCGCAAGCTCGCGGAACGGCGACCAGCGTGCGAACGCCTCCAAGTCCTCGAATGGATCCCAGCGGGCCAGGCTCTTGGTCTCCCTCTCTTGCTTCTCCGCCATGCTGCTTCCCTCCTGATTGCGAAGTGAACGCCCTGTCGCCACGGTCGTTGCAACCGACATGCCGGCCCTTCCGCTTGCCGGGCGTCGGTTCCACTCCCTTCTGTGCCGGCAGGTCACATGGCGGGGCGGCCCCTGGGACCTATCGTCACGAGGGATCGCCTTCGGTCCTTGGAAGAGAAGCCTGCGGCGGCACGAGGCTTGCTGTCTCAGGGCCGCACGTGCGGACCGCGTCCGGAGGAGAAACTGTGTCTGAGAGGTTTCTTGCGCCGCTTTCGCCGGAGACGCGCCAAGCGCTGTCTGCCGTGATCAGCGCGCCCATCGGGCCACGCGTTTCGCTCTACTTGCCCGCCGCGCCGCCTCCTAATGCGGGGCAAAACGATGTGCTGCGTCGGCAGGCTCTCGACGCAGTCAGGAAGCGCCTCGAGGCTCTCGGCGTCAAATCACCAGATGCGGCGCGTCGTTGCGAACAGCTCGATGCATCCCTGCTGGACCCCGCGCATCGTGCCCCGCCCCGCGGCACGCTCGTCGCCTTTGCGTCCGGTTCCGAGGTGCGCTGCGTCCCTCTTGCCCAGCACCTGCCCTTCTTGGTTTCCGTCGGCAAGCGCCTTGTTCTCCGGCCCGTCCTTCGGGCTCTCCAAATCGAGGGTCCCTACTGGGTCCTCAGCCTAACGACCAAGCAGGTGGCTCTGTTCGAAGGTGACGCCCGGGGTTTACGACGCGCGGAGCAAGGGGCGCTGCCGAAGAGTCTCGAAGATGCGCTCGGCAGCGAAAAGACCGAGAAGCAGCTGCGGGTCCGCGGGACAGGGCCCGCGGGCGGCGTCCCCGTCTATTACACCCATGATGACGCCAACGAAGAGCGCAAGATCGATCTACAGCGCTTCCATCACGCGATCGCTGCCGCGCTCAATGCGCGCCTTGGAAACGACGTCACTCCCCTTGTTCTCGCCGCAGACACAACCCACCAGTCTGGACTCCGCGCCGAGCTCCGCGTGCCTGGATTGATCGAGGCCGCCGTCACCGCGAGCCCCGACTATTGGACGGAAGCACAGCTACACGAGCACACCTGGCCTCTCGTCGAGCGGGTACGGGGATCGCTTGGCGGCGTGGCACCCGAATCGTGGGAGCGGGCGCGAAACACGGGCAAGGGAGTCGACATTCTGGATGACATCGGATCTGCGGCGGTGGCTGGTCGGATCCGAAGACTTTGGCTGGATGGCGATCGCGCTCTCGCCGGCAGTGTCGACCCCGCAACCGGCCGCGTTCTGCCGGATGTGCAGGAGGACGACGTCCTCGAGGCTCTCGCGGAAATCGTGATTTGCCACGCGGGCGAGGTGCGAATCGTGACCAGCGGCGCTCTTCCCTCGGCAACCGGCGCCGCAGCCGAGTTGCGGTGACTGCTCCCCCGGCAAAGCCGGGGGCATCAATGTGAGCCGCTCAAAGCGGCTGGACGGGGACGCTTCGCGGCCCCTTGCGCCCCCCTACGGGGGGCAACTGTCGAGCCAACCGCCGAAATACCTCTCCGAGAT
>DATFYN010000666.1:0-9632 GCA_035315025.1 Myxococcota bacterium | reverse complement strand
AGGGCCTTCGTTTCAGGGAGGTGAGTCTATGACCCGCTCGCTCGGCTTCGCCCCGCTCCGCCGGTGCCAATGATGCCGAGGCCCGAGAACACGTCCGGGTAAGTTTCAGGTTAGGGCGTCAGTTGTTGGATCTTTGGCCGGTTACCTCTTCCATCACACGGTCAAGGTTGAAGCTGCCGGGCTTCTGGCGCGGTGGGAATTCGCGGAAGCTTTGCAGCCACTGGGCAACATAAAACGCTGCCGGCCCGATCACGTAGGCGTGGTCCACAAACCAGCGGCCGTAATCCATGCCCTCATACTCGGCGCGCTCGAATGGGTCTGAGCGCAGATTGGCGATCAAGGGGGCGCGCAGTTCCTCGAAGGGCTCCTGCCAGACCGCCAAACCGTGGGCATTCTGCTTCAAGAAGGTGACTTTCCAGTTGTTGTAGCGCAGTGCCGCGACGCTGCCGTCGTCGGTCCAGTAGACAAACTCAAGCCGCGGCCACGCGCCGCCGCCCTTGAAGGCCGGGAGCAGATTGTAGCCATCGAGGTGAACTTTGAAGGTCGTGTCGCCGACTTTCTTACCTTTCAGCAGGTCTTCTTTCACCGTGGGATCGCCTACCGCGGCCATTAGCGTCGGAAGCATGTCTTCGTGCGAAGCAACGTCGTTGATGGTCGTGCCGGGCTTGATGACGCCGGGCCAGCGAATCACGCACGGAACGCGGTAGCCACCCTCCCAATTGGTGTTCTTCTCGCCGCGGAACACGGTGGTTCCGCCGTCCGGCCAGCTCATCGCCTCCGCGCCGTTGTCGGTGGAGTACATCACGATCGTGTTATCGGCAATGCCAAGTTCATCGAGCTTCTTGAGCAATTCGCCGACCATGGCGTCGTGCTCGACCATGCCATCGGGATAAACTCCCAGGCCGGTCTTCCCCTGGCTTTCGGGCTTGAGATGCGTCCAGATGTGCATGCGGGTCGAGTTCCACCAGATGAAGAACGGCTTGCCATCCTGGTGCGCCTTTTGCATGAAGTCGATTGCTCCCTTCGTGACTTCCTCGTCCACCGTCTCCATGCGCTTAATGGTGAGCGGCCCGGTGTCCTCGCAGGTCTGTTTGCCCCAGGGACCAAAGCGGGGGTCAGGCGGCGCAGGATTGTCCGTGGCCGTGGCTTTGCAACGCAATACGCCGCGCGGGCCGAACATCGCCCTGAACTTCGGATCCTTCGAATAATCAGGGTGCTCAGGTTCCTGTTCCGCGTTCAGGTGGTAAAGGTTGCCGAAGAACTCGTCGAAACCGTGAACTGTGGGCATAAACTCATTGAGATCGCCGAGGTGGTTCTTCCCGAACTGTCCGGTGGCGTAACCAAGAGGCTTAAGCAACTCGGCGAGCGTAGGATCCTCCTTTTGCAGCCCTTCCTTCGCGCCCGGTAGGCCGACCTTGGTGAGGCCGGTGCGGATGGGGGACTGTCCGGTGATGAACGCGGCACGTCCGGCCGTGCAGCTCTGTTGGCCATACCAATCGGTGAACAGCGCGCCTTCGTGCGCGATGCGGTCGATGTTCGGCGTCTTGTAACCCATCATGCCCTGGTTGTAGGCGCTGACGTTCCAGTAGCCGATGTCATCGCCCCAGATAATCAGGATGTTGGGTTTCTTTTGTTCGGCAGATGCGGAGAAAGGAAATAAGACAGCCAATGCGAAGCCAACCGCGACAAATGCCAAAAGTCTCTTCATGTGGTTCCTCTGTCTGAATTGTGGCAGGGCTGGGTGCTCATCTGCTGCGGTTGTGCTGGCCGTTGATCAGATTTTCGCCCGATGCGTCTTTCACGCAGCGAAGTCCGAGATGATTTGTACCGGTGTCCGGCTCGCACTATGCCGCGTCGCTCCCCCCATTGCTAGCGAGGGGGCCTCGCGGAGGGCGCCGCTCCAGTGCCCTCGCGCCAGTCACGACTTCTTGAGGCAGACGCAAGAGAGATCTCGCGAGAAGTGAGCGAGGTTCTGCGTTGAGGGGAGAGCACCCCGCTTAGCGCTTGCGTCATCGTGCCGCTGAATTCAGCTTCTCCCATCGCGGTGAGTGCCCCAAGCCCTGCTTGAATCGGTGCTGCCCTATGCGCCGCGAAGTGAGACGAGGGCTTCGCGCAATCTGTCAAAGATCAGGTCTGCGCCAATGACATCGGTGAGGCGATGCCGGTCCAAGTCGGCCCGCATGTACGCCTCCACGTGAACGAGGGCAAGGGTGACGTTTCGGCGACGAAGATGCTCCAGCAAAGCCCTGAGCGATCGAGCGGCCGTATAGTCTACGCTGGTGATTGGCCCCGCATCGATCAACAGCCAGCGGACCGGCGTCGGGGCGTTTTCGACGAGGCTGCGCACCTCCGATTCGAACCGACCGACATTGGCGTAGAAGAGGTCCGATCCGAAGTGGTAGACGAGGAGGCCAGGCGCGCTCATCGCGCCCGGAACAGCAGGCGTCGACCGCCACATCCCGTCGGCCTCCTCGACGAGTACCGCAGTATGCGGCCGATAGCTGTGTCGGACGTGCCGGAGAAGCGAAAGGGTCATCGCAAGTAAGATTCCTTGCTCCACGCCGACTGCGACCACCACAAGAGCCGTGACGAGCGCCAAGCGGAGCTCGCCAGGGCTCTCCCGTCCGATGTGGCGTAGGCCGCGCACATCGATGAGGCCGACTGCGATCGTAAAGACGATCGCACCGAGGACGCACCGCGGCAGGTATTGCAAGGGGCCCGTGAAGAAGAGGAGCACGAGGGCGACCACGCCAGCCGTGGCGAGGTGCGCGACCTGGCTCTGCCCGCCGGACTTCTCAACCATCGCAGTCTGGGTCGGGCTCCCGTTCACGACGAAGGTCCCGCTGAGCGCCGCGGCCGCGTTTGCCACTGAGAGGCCGATGAGGTCGGTGTCCTCATCGAGCGGCTGTCGGTGGCGCACCGCGTAGGCGCGTGCAGTCGCCGCGCTCTGCGCGATGATCATCACAAAGCAGGAGGCCGCGATGGGGACGAGCCCGTAAACCTCCCGCCATCTCACGTCCGGCAGTCCGAGGTGTGGCAATCCGCCAGCCACCGGTCGGATCAGGGCGATGCCGCGCCCCGAGAAGTCGAATACGGCGCTGGCCGCGATGGCTCCGACGACAGCGAAGAGCGGGCCCGGGAGCCGGGGATCGAGGGCGCGACAAACGAGCACGATCGCTACGACCGCCGCGGAGAGGCCGAGCGTGAGGGCGTCCACGCCGGGGAGCCCCCGGAGGACCTCAGCGAGTTGCTCAATCGTCCGGTGGGAGGAAACCGACACCCCGAGCATTTCCCCCAGCACGGCGATCCCGACCTGGAACCCGACACCGGTCAAGAACCCGACGAGGACGGTTTGGGAGAGGAAGTCGGCGAGGAAGCCCAGTTTGAGAAGCCGAGCGAGCAGCAGAAAACCGGCGGTGAGGAGCGCGACCAAGCTCGCGAGCGCTACGTACTTCTCACTCGCGATCGGCGCCAAGGGGGACAGTCCCCCGGCAAGGATGGCCGCCGTCGCCGAATCTGCAGCGACAACGAGATAGCGCGAGGACCCAAAAGTCGCGAAACCCACGAGGGGAAGCAGCAGGGTGTAGAGCCCGGTGACCACGGGAGTGCCGGCGATCCGTGTATAACCGAGTGCTTGCGGGATGTTCATGGCAGCGAGCGTGAACCCCGCGAAGGCATCGCGTGCGGCACCACCCGGACTGAAGGGCCGAATGCCCTGAAAGAGCCAGAGCCAGCTGCGCCTTTGCGGCAAGCCCTCCTGGGTCGCGTCCACTCAGCCGCTCGTTTTGCCGAGCCGGCCTACCAGGGTCCCAGCGATGAGATCGTCGGCGACCACCACATCGGATGCGCCCGCGTGATGCAGCAGCTGCCCCCGTTGGCTGTTGTCGCCAGTCACCGCGATCTGCAGCTGTGGATTCACGGTGTGCGCAATTAGCGTAATTGCAAGCTTACGATCCGGCTCTACGGTGGTGACCACGAGCGCTTTGGCGGTTGCGACGCGCGCGCGCTGGAGCACGCCATCGTCGATTCCAGCGTCTCCCAGGAGGACGAGATATCCGAGCTCGGACGCCAGACTCGCATGGTCTGAGTCCCTATCGACAATGAGCACGTGCTCGCCCGCCGCGCGCAGACGCTCGGCGACCAGCCGACCAAGCGGGCCGAACCCAATCACGACGACATGGTGGGCGAGATGGTCCAGAGTGCGTTCCATCGATCGATTCTCCCGGTATGCCATCACCGCTTCCGCCGACAGAATGCCTGAGAGCCTGGAGATTGCGAGGCCCGCGACAATGAGGGCAGAGAACATCGCCAGGAGCATGAACCGCCTCTGACCGTCATCGAGATGGCTAAAGTCTCCGAGCGTCGTGATGAGGTTGGCGGCGTTCCACAATGCGACAAAGACCTTCTGGGTCAATGGGTCGACCGACCTGTCGAGGATCGCGAGCCCGACTGTGCAGCCGAGGAGTACCAAGAGCAGCATGCCGAGTGCATGCCACGCCCGGCGGCGCCACTCGCGCACCTGAACCCGGCCGAGTCGGGGCTCGCGAAAGTGATAAATGGGCATCGCACTTCAGGTCGTCTTCGGTCCGCACCGCCATCTCGCGTGTCTGGCGAGATGCATCGATTCCCCGGTTAGACCGCGCTTTTCGCCTTCTGGGCCGGCTTTGCCGACTTGCTGTTCTTCGTTCCTTCTTCCCGCTCCGCGGTGTGATAGCGGCGGCGAATCTCCGCAATGTTCACGCGCGTCGGGGGTAGCTTGAGGTCCATTTCGCTCATGGTGTCGGCGATGATTTGGGAGACCGCGAGGTCGCGGAACCACTTGTGGTTCGACGGAACGACGTACCAGGGGGCGTGTTTGGTGCTCGTCTGCGCCATTTGATCCTCATACGCCTCCTCATACTTCGGCCAGAGCTCCCGTTCGGAATAGTCGGCTTCGCTGATCTTCCACTGTCGAGCGGGATCCTCGAGGCGCTGTCGAAAGCGTGCGAGCTGTTCCTCGGGGCTGATGTGCAGGTAAAACTTGAGAATACGCGTGCCGTTTTGCGTGAGCAGCTTTTCGAAGTCGTTGATCAACTCGTAACGCTTGGACCAGACAGATTTTGGAACCAGCTTGTGTACGCGCACGACAAGCACGTCTTCATAGTGCGAGCGGTTGAAGATGACGACCTCGCCTTTCTCAGGCGTTCGCAGGTGGGCGCGCCAGAGAAAGTCGTGGGCAGCCTCGTCCTTGCTCGGCTGCTTGAAGCCAAAGACCGAAGTCCCCTGCGGGTTCATCCCGCTAAACACATGCCGCACGACGCCGTCCTTCCCGGCCGCATCGAGCGCTTGAAGAACGACGAGGAGCGACTGATTCGCGTCCGCGTAGAGCAGGTACTGAAGTTTGTCCATACGCGCCACGTGCTTCTGGATCTCGGGCAGGGCTTTCTCATGGGATTCGTGCTTGCCGGTATAGGAAGGATCAATCTTGGAGAGACGAACCTTCGCGCCGGGCTCCATTACGAACTTCTTCCGGTAGTCCATCCTGGTGCCTCGTCCTTAGGGGGTGGTTCCCCTCGCTGCCACGGCGTAGTGCTGCAGCGACTGGTTGACGACCGATACGCTCTTGCGGTGTCGTGCGGTGCGGTACGTCGCGAAGCGCTCTCCAATCAATCGGACACCCCCAAGAACGAATATCCAGGCGAGGTTGTAGACCCACACCCAGCCGATCAGCTCCCACGGAATCGGTTCGACCAGCAGGCCGAAGCCGCACATCAAGACCGCCACGACCTGGGTGAGGACGATCGCCGAAAAGAGCGGTGCTGCGGGGAATGGGGGCAGGAAGAACCAGCGTTCCGTCCGAGTGACGAATAGCAGCAGGTGCCCTCCGGCGACGAGCTGCAGGAACATCACAGTCTGCAGCTCCGGCCTCGTGGACAGCGCGAAGTGCTGCTGCGCGTCGGGATGGGAAAGAACCTCCATACCAATCAAGAGCAAACCGAACGATTCGACGACCGAGAAGAGGCCGAGAAGTACCGAGATGCTAAGCAGCCGTGGCATTTTCCAGCGGATCGGTTGCTCGCTCACCGGAGTGTTGTCATAGGCGATGGTCATGATCGGCACGTCATCGAGGAGCGACATCAGGACGATCATGATGGCCGTGAGCGGCTGAAAGTCCAGGAAAATCGTCGACAGCACCACCAGGAACATGATGTCCATGGTGAGTGCCACTCGATAGATGGTGTAGCTGGTGATCCGACCGAAAATACGCCGCGCCTCATCGATTGCACTGTTGATCACAGATAGACCAGGGGCCGTGAGGATAAGCGCCGCAGCGCCGCGCGCGGCATCCGTAGCCCCGGAAACAGCTGTTCCACAGTCCGCTTGCTTCAACGCCGGCGCGTCGTTGACCCCGTCGCCGGTCATCGCCACCAGGTGACCCCGTGCCTGCAGCACCTTCACGATGGCGTATTTGTGCTCCGGGAATACGCGGGCGAAGCCGTCGGCTCGTTCGATCGAGTCGGCAATCGGCGGCGGCACGTTGTTGGGGTCCATGTCCTTCGGGAAGGCATCCGCGGCCGGGATGATGTGGGTACCGAGCCCGAGCTGGCGCGCGGTTTCGATGGCGATGGCGGTGTCATCGCCGGTCACCATCTTTACGTGCACACCCTTCTGGATGGCCTTATCGATCGTGGCCTTGGAATCGTCGCGCGGCGGATCGAACATCGGAAGGATGCCGAGCAAGGACCAGGTTTGCCCCCGATCCTCGGAGCGAGCCACGCCGAGGGCGCGCGAGCCCTTGGCTGCAAGCTCTGCGACCGATTGCTTCACCCGCTGCGCAACATCCGGGGGAGGTTTCGCCAGATCGACGATCACCTGGGGAGCACCCTTGGTGACCCTTAAGCTCTTGCCCTGCGCATCTGTCACCGTGGCCTCGGTGCGCTTGGTCACCGGGTCGAAGGGCACGAACTTCTGCCGCTTGAAACCCTTCAGCGCATTCTGGTCCTTCAGCGCAGCAATGACTGCCGTATCGATCGCATCGCGGTCTTCGATCTTCGAGGCGAGCGCGCCGGCCAGGATGCATTCCTGGGGGTCCGTTGCTGCAAACAGGATCGGATTGCCGAGAGTGAGCTGGTTCTTGGTGAGCGTCCCGGTCTTGTCGGAGCAGAGGATATCGACGCCAGCCATCTCCTCGATGGCCGAAAGCTTGGAGACGATCGCCTTCTCCCTCGACAGTGCCAATGCGCCGAGTGCCATGGTGATCGAGAACACGGCGGGCATTGCCACCGGGATCGAAGCGATCAGCAAGATCAGCACGAATTGGAGGATGTTGAGTGCGTCAGCGAGCCCCCAATTGTCCGAGATGACGATGTCGTGGTAGACGCGGAAGCCGACCATCATGAGGGCCAGGACGAGGGCCACCACAATCAAGAAGTTGCCGATCTGGAACATTGCCTTCTGCGCGTGACTCACCGCGCCTGCGCCCGCCACCAGCTTTGCCGTGCGACCGAAGAAGGTGTTCGAGCCCGTGGCGATCACTACGCCTTCCATCTCGCCTTGCTTGACGACGCTGCCCGAGTAGGCCTCGTCGCCCACCTTCTTGGCCGCAGGCAGCGACTCTCCGGTGAGCGCTGCCTGATCGATCGCCGCGTAGTCGCCCTTCACAAGGCGCAGGTCCGCGGGCACGATCACGCCCAGCCGGATCTTGACAATGTCCCCAGGCACCAACGTCGAAGCCTGAACCGTCTGCCATTTGCCGTCGCGCAGCGCTGTCGCCTCGGGCGCTAGCCCCTTTTTGAGCGCAGAAAGAGCGTTGGATGCTTTCATGTCCTGCCACAGCTCAAGACCGGCATTGAAGCCAAGCAGGGCGGTGATGATGATGAAGTCTTCCCATCGGCCGAGGATCGCCGAGACGATGGCTGCCGCCTCGATCATGTAGGCGATCGGTCCCATGAAGTAGCCGGCGATCCTGGCCGCCAGGCTCGTTTCTTTCTCCACGAGGGCGTTCGGCCCATTCTGAGCCAGCCGTTGCTGCGCGTCGGTACTGCTCAAGCCGCGGTCTACCTGAACACCGAGCTTCGCCACGACCTTTTCGACCGGAATCTTTTCGAGGTCAATCCCGCCGTCGGATTCCACCTTGAGCGCCAGCGGCGCGGCAGTCTGCAATGTGCTCGTGGTCATGGGATTGCTCCTGAGTAGGTGTGCGCACTTCGACCTTGTTGCCCTCTGATTCCTTGGGCCAAGACCCGCTGGTCCGTCGTCGGCCTGCGTGGGGTAGGAGAGCTTTGTTCATGCATTCAGAATCTCCCCCGCTGCGGCGCGGCTGCGGACCCGCCTTGATTCACAAGTTGTGGATCGGGGCGAGCGTGTCTGTCTTCGGAGCCGACACTCTGAATACTTTCTGGCTCGATCGCCTCGTGATGGCGCTGGTCGATCAAAGGGCGCAAGAGACGTGCCTAATGCTCTCCGACGCAGAGCAAGGATTTTGCATCGCCAGATGAGCCGATTTGTTCCGCTATGTTAAAGGATGTGACGAATAGTCGCATCCAAGGGTTTTCGATGGAGCCCGGTCCTCAGCCCACGGCACGCACTACGGGCGAGGCTCGCTGTGGTTGCCGCGTGTGCCGGCATGGCGACATCCGCGGCCCGAATCAAAAGCGAAGAAGCTCGATGAGCTCACCTGCGAATTCCTCGCGCTAAACGGTATCGGAAGAGCAAGGCGGGCGGGAGGCCCCGGAGAGACCCGCGGCAAGTACTGGATGGCATCCTGTACGTGCTGCGGACAGGCTGTCAGTGGAAAGCGGTTCCGCAGGAGTTTGGCTCACCCAGCAGCTTGCATCAGTACTTCCAGGAGTGGACGAACCAGGGGGTGTTCTTCCGCCTCTGGAAAGAAGCGCTCTGGGAATACGACGCGCTGCGCGGGATCGACTGGGGCTGGCAGAGCCTGGATGGAGCGATGACGAAGGCGCCGCTGGGTGGGGGAAAAAACCGGCCCCAATCCGACGGACCGCGCCAAGTCCGGTACCAAGCGTTCCCTTCTTACGGATGGAGACGGCGTACCCCTGGCGCTGGCCGTGGCAGGGGCCAACGTGCATGACAAGCGGTTTGTGGAGCCGACCCTGAGGAGCTTCGCGGTGCGCCGTCCACGACCGAAGACGGGTGCACACAAGCAGAACTTCTTGGCAGATAAGGGATATGACTTCGCCGACATTCGCGCTCTGCTCGTTCGCTACGGCTACACGTTGCACATCAAATCTCGCGGCGATGAGGAACAGGAGCGACGTTCCAATCCACGCTACCGCGCCCGGCGTTGGGTGGTGGAGCGCAGTCATTCCTGGATCAACCGTTTCCGCCGGCTTCTCGTCCGCTGGGAGAAGAAAGTGGCCAACTACGAAGCCTTCCTGCACCTCGCATGCGCCTGGATCACCCTTCGCGCTGCTCAGGTTTTCGGATAGTCTCTAAGACTAGGCATCCGGTGCGCGCTGAACTCGGGCTGTAGGGTTCCCGCGCAGCCTTTCGAGCCGCGGCCCGAGCAGCCTCAAAGCGCATCTCGCGAGAACGTAGAGGGAATCCTGCGCGTCGCAGCCAGTGACACCCGCGGTCGTCGATTGCTACTCGCGAGGCTGGGCCTGGCTACCCCCAGCGACGAACAGAGC
>DATFYN010000665.1:0-4400 GCA_035315025.1 Myxococcota bacterium | reverse complement strand
CGCGCTGCAGCCATGATCGGATTGAGTGGAGTAGTCGGCGTGCAAAGCGGAGGCCGCTAATAGCACACAGCCGAATGCCTGCAAAACCCCAAGTAGGAGTACGGCGAACCACGCGTCTTGAGGGGGGAGCCTCGTCCCGGGAAAGGAGATCCAGATCGCCGTCCGGTCTCCATAATTTGACATAATCAATCTTATCGGACGTTATTGATCGAAGGCGGGATATGACCGGAGCCCACTGGGATGCGTGCTGGATTCAGGTCCGCTCAGGGCGCTTGGGCAGCTGCACTTGGCCCGGCCGCGGCGCCTGTTGCGCCGCGCGCCCGAAGCTCCGCGAGCTTCGCGGCCAGGTGCGCCGGGAGTTCGTCGGACGATCCCTCGCCCTCGACTCGGTTCGCGATGCTGATGGCGCGGTCGAGATCACCGGCCTCGGCGTAGCAACGTGCAGCGTCTGCCAGGGCCCAGCGCCGCAACGGGAAGCCCACGAGCTCACCGGCCTCGAGGTTTGCGGCCGCCGCCTCGTTCCACTTGCCCTGGGCTTCAAGGGCGGTCGCCACGCGGCGGAGCGCGACTCCCCGAAGCGCGGGATTCCGCCCGACCCCGCCAAGGGCCGCATGCCACGCGTCGAGCGCCTTCTCGGGTTCGCCCGCCGCCGCCAGAAGATCGCCGGCCGTGAGGCGAGCCACGGTGGTCGCCGAGGTGTGGGGATTCTCATCGGCCATCGCGAGGAGCTTCTGGGCGAACTCTCGCCGCAGAGCCTTCCCGGTCTCTGGATTCGCGGGCTCGGTGATTTCTGTGGCACCCGGCGCCGCGCCCATCGCCTTCAAATATTCCCTTTCGAGGCTTGCCAACGCGAACGAAGCGCGGTCCTCGCGGCCGGACTGCCATGCCACCCACCCGCCGTATCCCCCCGCAGCGAGCAGGATGGAAACGGCGATCACGATCACCGCACCGGGGTTTGCACCAATCCAACTGGCGATGCGATCGGCGATGCTCTCGATCTCCTCCAGTGTGCTGTGGGCTGTGGGCTGAGTTCCTCGGGCCAAGACACTCCTCATGTGGCGGCAAAGCCGCGTTCGGGGTCGTTGCGCGGAACGCACAGGGCGCCGGGCGGGCGGAGTCTAACGCCTCTCGCGTCTGGGAGTCAGCGCGCCCGGCGTCGGGTTGCGTCGGCAGCCTCGTCGCGCGCCCGAAGCCGCAGGCGGACGGGAGTCCCGACGAGGTCAAAGCTCTCACGCAGGCGGTTCTCGAGGAATCGGCGATACGCGGGCTTCACGGCGGAGGGCTCCGTGCAGAAGAGCACGAAGGTGGGCGGTCGAACGGTGGTCTGTGTCACGTAGAAGAACTTGATCGGGCGTCGCCGACTTCCGCGCTGCGCCATCGACGGCTCGTGCAGCGCGATCGTGGTCCGGAGCCAGCGGTTCAGCTCCGACGTCGAGATCCTCCGATCCGCCGCCGCGGCGAGCTTCTGAACCACGGGAAAGAGCGCCTCGACGCCCTTCCCCGTGAGCGCGGAGATCGTAACGACGGGCGCATCCGCCATGAAACGCAGACCATGGGCGATTTCGTCCCGCACCCGTTTGCGTTCGTCGAGGGGACGCTCCTCCATCCGGTCCCATTTGTTCGCCACCACCGCTGCGGCGCAGCCGCACTCTCGCGCGAGGCTCGCCACACGCGCGTCCTGATCCGTGAAGCCTTCACTCGCGTCGATCACGACGAGCGCCACATCGGCCCGTTCGATACTTCGAACGGCCATAAGCGCACTTCCCCGCTCGACCGCCAGCCGGCGCTTGCCAGGACGGCGCAGTCCGGCGGTGTCGACCAGCACATACGCTTGGTCGCCCCGTTCGATTCGCGTGTCGATGGCATCGCGCGTCGTACCGGGCGCATCCGCGACGACCACGCGCATCGTGCGGGCCAGGCGATTGACCAATGAACTTTTCCCCACGTTTGGCCGGCCGACGATCGCCACCCGAATCGCCCCCTCCTCCGCCTTGGCCGCCGCGGCTTCGGGCGCCGCCGGTAGTGCCGCGACCAGCTCCTCGAGCACGGCCCATGCGCCCGTCGCATGTTCGGCGGACACCGGGCGGGTTCGTTCGATCCCGAGGCGGAAGAAGTCTGCGACCCGGTCGAGGTGGAGTGGTAGGTCCACCTTGTTCACGGCGAGGGCGACCGGCTTGGAGGTGCGCCGCAGGGCCCGAGCGATGGCCTCGTCCTCGGGCAGGCAGCCCGCCTTCGCATCGACCACAAAAAGGATGGCGTCGGCCTCATCCACCGCCCTCTGTGCCTGCGCCTGAATGGCGGCGGGAAGACCGGCTTCGGCTTCGGGATCGAATCCGGCGGTATCCACCACGAGGACCCGCCGATCGCCAACCTCCACCGCTTCGACGATGCGGTCGCGGGTCACCCCAGGCGTGTCCTCCACCAAGGCGCGTCGGCGGCCGGCGTACCGGTTGAAAAGGCTCGACTTCCCAACGTTCGGCCTGCCGACGATGGCAATGATGGGGGGATGCGCAGAGGTCACAGCAGAGGAAGGTAGGTGCCAGGCAGCGTGCGAGGAAGTCCCAGCTCCCCACTCCGACTCGCAGGAACCGGACCAACCCAGCGTCTCCACAAACGATTGCTTGACAATCGATGCGCGCGCCTCGTACGCTCGCTTGTAGGTCGCCTTGCTGTGGGGGAACGCGGCCGTCACCGACTGCCGTGTCATCCGAGAGGCCGGTCAGCGCGCTTCAACGAGCTGGTCGGTCGAGTGTGTCGACGCAGACGGTCGACAGAACGGGTCGAGCCGATTGACCCAAGGGGAGGAGTGCCGTGATCTTACCTGCGCGCCTTGTCGCAAGCCTCGCGCTCGGACTCTCACTCCTTTGCGTAGCGCCGCGCCCGGCCCATGCCGGGTATGAAACGCTGAAGCGCTCGCTCGGGAATCTCTTTTTCGCGCCGCTCGATCTCGCTCTTTCGCCGGTCGTGGCGGGCAAGACGGTCTACACGCACTTGCGCGATGTCGATGACACCCGCGCCGTCCGAATTGCCTACACCGTGCCCGGTTTCTTCTGGGTCACAGGGGTGCAGGCCGCGGCTGCGGGGATTCGTGCTGCGACCGGCTGCCTCGAGCTTCTGCCAGGGATTGTCCTGCTCCCGTTCCCGGGTACGGAAATGTCGCCGCTCTTCGACCCGGTCGAGAAAGGTGATGCGCTTGTCGACTACCCGAATCCCGCTGTCAACGTAAAGTTCGGGATCGACTATACGTCGCCACCCTCCTAGGAGCCTCGGGGAGCTAACTCCACAGAAACGCCTCGACCGCCTTCACGATGGCGTCTTCGTCGTCGGGATGTAGAAGTAGAGCCTCGGGAACGCTGCGGATCCAGGTCCGCTGGCGGCGTGCGAACTGTCGTGTGTCCCGTTTCATGGCCACAACGGCATTCGCAAGCGTATCGCTGCCATCGACGACTGGTGCCATATGCCGATAACCGATGGCCTGCATCGAGCGCAACTCGGGCCCGTACCCCATCGCGCGCAGCGCCCGCACCTCGCGCAAGAGGCCAGACTCGATCATGGATTCGCAGCGCTCGTCGATGCGCCGGTCAAGCTCCTCCCGCCCCGGATCGAGGGCCAGGTGCAGCGTGCGATAGGGCTGGTCCGCGAACCCGTGAGCCTTGCGAATCGCCGAGACCGCACCGCCCGCCCGTAGGCTGAGTTCGAGGGCCCGGATCACGCGCCGCAGATCGTGGGGATGGATGCGCTCGGCGGCTGCGGTGTCGAGCTCGGCAAGACGCCTGTGCAGCCGGAAGGGGTCCCCGGTGGAGACGGCGGCCGCGTGCTCTTTTTCGAGCTCCCGCCGGAGGGCTTCGTCCGCGCTGCCGCCTTCCAACAGACCCGCAAGGAAGGCACGGATATAAAGCCCCGTTCCACCGGTCAGAAAAACAGCCTGCGCGCGCGCGTGGATTCGAGTCGCTGCGCCACGCGCATCCGAACTATACCGACCGGCGCTGTAGATCTCGTTTGGAAGCACGATGTCAATCAGGTGGTGCGGGACACGCGCGCGCTCTTTCACGCTTGGCTTCGCTGTACCGATGTCGAGGTACCGGTACACCTGCATCGAGTCTGCGTTCACGATCTCGCCTTGGAAACGCTCGGCGAGACGGATCGCGCAGGCACTCTTGCCCGAGGCCGTCGGTCCTGTCACGACCACGACGGGCGGCCGCGCATCTTCGTGCTTCATGGGGATATCTCTTGAGAGTGCGCTCCAAGCGTAGCGCCCTCTCCCGTGGTGGGGTCAGCGGCGACCGAAACGCCGCTCAATCTCTGCACGATCGAGGGGCACCGCGACGGGGCGTCCATGAGGACAGGTCGGAGCCCACGGGATGGTATCCAGGGCTTCGGCGAGCGCTTGCTGCTCTTGC
>DATFYN010000664.1:0-11451 GCA_035315025.1 Myxococcota bacterium | reverse complement strand
CTGGCCCGTGAGCGTTCTCCTCGCGCTTGTCGTGTGGGTTGGTGTGGCTCGGAGCGACGAGGGCGCCGATCCTCTTGGTCGCGTGCTCGCGTTGCCCCCGCGCCCGGGGGCGCACTGGATCTGGGTGAGCGACCTCGTGCTCCAGCGGACGGTGCTTTTCGACACAGACACGGGAAACATGCTCGGGATGCTCTCCGCGGGGATGGGCATCGTGGCACCCGTCTTCTCCCCGGACCGCCGTGAGATCTACCTTGCGGAGACCTACTACTCACGGGGCACGCGGGGCGAGCGCACGGACGTCGTCACCGTCTACGATGCCTCTTCCCTTCTCCCCACGGCTGAGATCCTGCTCCCTCCGAAACGTGCGGACCACGCATCGGGCGTCGCATCGAATGCGATCACCGACGACGGCCGGTTCCTCGCGGTTTTCAACCTCACCCCGGCCACATCGATCAGCGTCGTCGACCTCGTGGCACGCCGCCTTTCCGCGGAAATCTCGACGCCGGGCTGTAGCCTCGTGTATCCCGCCGGGGCGCGGCGCTTCCTCATGCTTTGCGGCGACGGCTCGATGCTGAGCGTGACGATCGACGATGCGGGCCAGGAGAAGACGAAAGAGCGCAGCGCGCCTTTCTTCGATCCGAACGCCGACCCGGTGACCGAGAAGGCCGCGCGGGCAGGGAACCAGTGGCTATTCATCTCGTTTGACGGAGTGCTTCATCCCGTCGATATCTCCAGCGAGCCGCCAAGCTTCGGCAAGACGTGGTCGATCGTGAGCGACGAGGACAAGCGTGCCTCCTGGCGGATCGGAGGGACGCAGCAGCTCACGGCTCACGCGCCTTCCGGGCGGCTGTACGCGCTCATGCATCAAGGCGGGAAGGATACGCACAAGGATCCGGGAACCGAGGTTTGGGTCTTCGACATCGCGACCCACACACGTGTGCAGCGCATCGCGCTCAAGAGCCCGCTCGCGGGCTTCTTGCGGCGCGAGCTTGGCCTCGCGAAAGAGAGCTTTATGGCGCGCATCGCAAGCTGGCTGCTCTACGCCGTGCTCCCGAACCCCGGTGTCGATCGCATCCTCGTCACGCAGGACGAGGCGCCCGTGCTGGTGACGGGCACGACCTTTCCCTCAACGCTGGAAGTGCACGACGGGCGGAGCGGGGCCCTTTTGCGAGACGTTGCCGAAGTGGGCGTCGCGGGAAGCGTGATCGCGGCGCCCTGAGGACCGCCCGAGGAGAATGCGAAGGACGATGGACCCGGTCGTCGACAGAACGCTCCGCGGCGCCCTCGCGCTGCTATTCCTCGTGGCCGCGGCACACAAACTGCGCGCCCCTGTGGCGTTCCGAGCCCAGCTCGCCGACTACCGGCTCGTCCCCGGGCGCGCCACCCAAGCCGTGGCGGCGGCGGTCGTGGCCGGGGAGCTTACGACGGGGCTTGCGTTCATCGCGCCGCCCCTGCGCGTTGCCGCCGCCGGTGCGGCACTTGTCTTGCTTTGTGCCTACAGCTTTGCCATCGCGCTAAATCTCATGCGCGGCCGGCGGGACATCGACTGCGGCTGCAGCGGTCTGGCGCTTCGCCAACCGCTCACGCCATGGCTTCTTGCGCGAAACGCGGTGCTCGCCGGCATCGCCGTCGTGTGCCTTGCTCCTGTGCGAGACAGAACACTTCTTTGGGTCGACGCTGTCACCGTGCTTGGCGGAGTGGGTGTGCTGGCCGCACTTTACGCCGCGTCGAACCGGATGCTCGCGAACGCCCCTGCACTCGCGCGCCTGCGAAGCTCCTGATGCAAAACGCGCTCCTGGTCTCGACCGTTTTGCTGTGGGTCGCCGTGGTCCTCCTCTCCGGCGTCCTGTTTGCGCTGGTGCGGCAGCTCGGCGTGCTCCATGAACGGATTGCGCCAGCCGGGGCGCTCATGCTGAAGCAAGGCCCGAAAGTGGGGGAGGCTGCCCCCGTGGAAAGCGCCCTCGATCTCGAAGGCCAAGGCCAGGCCGTCGGCGGCCCGGCCTCCGATGGTCGGAGTACGCTCCTCTTTTTCCTCTCGCCCACCTGCCCGGTATGCAAAGTCCTTCTGCCCGCCCTCCGCTCGATCGGGCGGAGCGAGGGGACGTGGCTCCGGGTACTGCTTGTCGGCGACGGCCCGCTCGAGGAGCACAAAGCCTTCGCGCGTAAGGCGCGGCTCGAGCGCTTGGAGTACGTGGTCTCTCCCACCCTCGGAATTACCTATCAGGTGGGAAAGCTCCCGTACGCGGTGCTGATCGATGCAGGAGGCTTCATCCGCTCGAAGGGTCTCGTGAACACGCGCGAGCACCTCGAGAGTCTATTCGAAGCGAAGGAGCGGGGAGTGGCATCGATCCAGGAGTTCCTCGGGCGAGATCAAGACCGCACGGGAGCGGCCTAGTCGTGGAGAATCCTGAAGGGAGGATCGACCGCTGGCTCGAACGCAGAGCGCGCCTTCTGGCGCGGCGCACCTCGCGGCGCAGCTTTCTGACGCGGCTTGCGGCGGTGGTGCTCGGATCCGCCGCGTTCCCCTTGCTTCCGGTGGCCCGCGCGGGAGGCACCGCCGCCCGAGCCCCGGCACCGGACGAAGCAGGCCTCAAAGGCGAGGCCGCCGATCCGACCAGTTGCCAATACTGGCGCCACTGTGCGATCGACGGGCTGCTTTGCAGCTGCTGCGGGGGCACCCAGAACGCTTGCCCGCCAGGAACAGAGATGTCCCGCGTGACATGGATCGGGACTTGCCGCCACCCAGCGGATGGGAAGGACTACATCATTTCCTACAACGACTGCTGCGGGAAGAGCTTCTGCGGCCGCTGCCAATGCAACCGGAACGAGGGCGAGAAGCCCGTGTACGTGACGCCGAAAAACAACGACATCGTCTGGTGCTTCGGCACGAAGAGCACGGCCTACAACTGCTCCACGGCGATCGTGCTTGGGATCGCGACGGAGGGATAGCGCCCGCGTGCGGGCGGTCTCGGCCGCATGTCTTGCGGCGGCGAGTCTCGCTCTCTCGGCCCGTTCCGAGGCCAGCTCGCCGGCCGTCGACTACGCCGTACACTGCCAGGGCTGTCACTTGCGCGACGGCAGCGAGACGCCCGGGCGTGTGCCAGCCCTCGCCGGTTCGCTTGCCCGCTTCGCCCGCGTCCCGGGTGGCCGTGCCTACCTGGTTCGCGTCCCCGGGGTCGCGCAGTCGCCCCTCGACGACGCCGCGCTCGCGGCGCTCTTGAACTGGGTCCTTTTGCGCTTCGACCCCGGCGGAGTTCCCGCGGACTTTTCGCCCTACAGCGCAGAAGAAGTCGGGCGCTTGCGGCGCTTGCCGCTTAGTGACGTGGCGGGGGCGCGACGAAGGCTCATGGACGAAGTGTCGCCCGCGCCGCGTCCATAGCTGCGCGCCCTTTGAGTGGTCCGGCTAGCGCGCCTTCCACAGCTCGCTGAAATGCCCGCAGCCAAGCTCGCCGAGGGGCGGGGGGGTCGGCGGATCGGAGAGCGGCGCGGGCTGGCCGTTCACGAAGCTCCGATCAAACGTGCCGCTGAATTTCGTGTCCTCGAACTGGCGCACAACCTTTCCGTTTTCGAAGAGCTGGATCACATCGACCTTGTGATCACCGTTGGTATCGGCCTGGAGTTCCACGCGCTGGCCGTTGCGGTAGATCTCGCGTTGGTCGGCGAAGCCCTTGCCCTTGGTGTCGATGAGCACTTCGGTCACCACGCCATTTTCGACCTTCGCCCGGGCGTCGAAGACGCCCCTGCCGTTCGTGTCGAGGCACTGCGTCACGACCTCGCCGTTCGGGCCGAGGAGCAGCTTCTTGTCCGGCCGGTGCTTGCCTTCGCTCATCAGTTCCTGAGCGGCGGGGTGGCCCTGCGCGTCGAAGAGAGTGACGACGTCCGGGGTTCCGCGGCCCTTCGTGTCCTGGGCCTGCGCGACGATGCGTCCGTTCTCGAGCATCGTGAAGGTATCGAGCTTGCAATCACCGTTGGTGTCCTTGCGTTCCTCGACGACGTTCCCACTTCCATCATAGATCTGCACGAGGTCCACGCAGCCGTGTCCGCTCGTGTCTTGCTCAAGGCGCACGGGCTTTCCGTTCTTGAACTCAACGCTCACGTCCGGCTTCCCGTCGCCGTTGCGGTCTTCTTCCTTCTTGATCACCTGACCCGAGGCGTCGACGGTGATCCAGGTATCGATCTTGCCGTCGCCGTTCGTGTCGGACTCCTGTACCTGCGTCCCCGCCGCACCCATGCTGACCTTCTTGTCCGGAACGCCGTCTCCCTTGGTGTCCTCCTCCTGGCGCACGATCTTCCCGTTCTGGTAGTAGGCCCAAAGGTGGGGCTTCCCATCCCCCTTCGTATCCTTTTCGGTCCGCACGATCTCGCCGTTCTCGTAGTAGGTGACCGTGTCAAACCGGCCCTGGCCCGTGGTGTCGGCTTCGACACGCAAGGGCTTGCCTGACGCATCGAAGGTCGTAACGACGTCGGGCTTCCCGTCGAAGTTCGTGTCTTCGGTCTCCCGCACCTTGTGCCCGCCTTCATACTCCACGATGACGTCGGGCTTGCCGTCACCGTTGGTGTCAGCCTCGGAGCGCACCGGGACGCCGTCCTTGTACAACGTCACGAGCTCGAAGCGGCCGTCGAAATCGCGGTCCGCCTCCTCACGTACCAGGACCCCATTCTCGTAGATCTTGACCACGTCGGCCTTGCCGTCGCCGTTGGTGTCGATCTCCTCGCGCGCGGGCCGACCCTGGGCGTCGAAGGTCACGACGAGGTCCGTCTTGCCCGTTCCCTTGGTGTCGCGCTCTTCGCGCGCCTCCTTTCCGTTCTGAAAGACAATCGTGGAATCGAAGCTGCCGGTGCCCTTCGTGTCCTGCTCCTGCCGGACCGGAACTCCGTTTTCGAACGTGGTGACGACGTCGTAGCGGCCCGCTCCCTTGGTGTCGCGCTCCTCCTTCGTCTTTTGCCCGTTCGTGTAGCTCACGCGCAGATCGAACCCTCCCGTGCCCTTCGTGTCGCGCTCTTCCCGCACCACCTGACCATTCGCGTCGAGCTCCTGGCGCAGGTCCGGTTTGCCGTCGAAGTTCGTATCTTCGACAACACGCACGGGCTTTCCGCCTTCGAACTCGACCACACGGTCGGGCTTGCCGTCGCCGTTTTTATCCTCCTCGAGCCGGACGGTTTGGCCGGACGCGTCGTTCGTGCGCCAGGAATGGACCTTGCCGTCCCCCACGGTGTCCTTGAGGACGCGCAGCTCCTTGCCCGTCGCCGGGTCCAGCGTCACCCAGGTATCGACTTGTCCCTGATGTTTCGAATCCTGTTCCTGCTTCTCGAGCCGGCCCATCGGATCGTAGAAGTTCCACAGGTCAATCTTCCCGTCGCCATTTTCATCAAGCTCGACTCGGACGAGATGGCCCTCGCCGTAGTACTCGATGCGGTCCGGAGTTCCTCGACCCTTCGAATCGACGGTGCGGCGCACGAGCGCGCCATCCTTGTACTCAGCCGTGGTCTCGAAGCGACCGTCAAAGTCGGTGTCAAGGCGCTCGCTCGTGACGTTCCCCTTCTCGTCGAACTCGTAGATGGCGTCGATCTTGCCGTCTCCGTTTCGGTCCTCCTCTTGCTTGACCTTCTTCCCGTTGCTGTAGGTCAGGAACGTATCCGGCTTGCCGTCGCCGTTCATGTCTGCTTCGCTGCGTACCGGCTCGCCGTTCTCGAAGTAGGTGACGAGGTCGGGCTTGCCCTTGCCCTTGGTGTCTTGCTCCTCGCGCACCTTCTGGCCGTTTTGGTAGATCCGCACGAGGTCGAAGCGACCAGTCTTCTTGGAGTCGACTTCCTCGCGCTCAAGTTCACCGTTCGCGTCGAAGCTCGCGACAAGGTCGGGGTGTCCACTGCCCGTCATGTCCTGGACCCGCTTGTGCTCCTTGCCGTTCTCGTAGGTCGAGACGGTGTCGATGCGGCCGTCGCCGTCCGTATCCATCTCTCGGCGGACGATCACCTCGTCCTTGTAGGTGGTGATGATGTCGGGATGCCCGCGGTGCTTGCTGTCCTCTTCGACGCGAACCTTCTTGCCGTTCTCGTAGTAGATCGTGACGTCCCACTTGCCGTCACCGTCGGTGTCCTGGAACTCGACCTTCTTCGTACCGTCGGGGTTGAACTCCGCGCGGATGTCGGGCTTGCCTGTGTGGGCCCGATCCTCCTCCACGACCGCCGGCTGCCCGTTGGCGTAGGTCACCCAACGGTCGATCTTCCCGTCGAAGTTCTCGTCGGATTCTGCCCGGACCGGCACGCCGTTCTCGAAGTAGACCCACGAGTCGGGCTTGCCATCGCCCTTTCTGTCGTCCTTCTGGACCTTCGGCTTTCCGTTCTCGAACTCGACCCACTGGTGGGCCTTGCCGTCGCCCTTGGTGTCGCGTTCCTGGCGCGCGATCGAGCCATCGGGCGCGTAGGTCACCCAAAGGTCGATCTTTCCGTCGAAGTTTGAGTCGATCTCCGCGTGATCGGGCTTGCCGTCTTTGTAGTAGACGGTCTCGTCGTAGACACCGTCGCCGTTGGTGTCGGTCTGCTTCTTGGCGAGGCGCTCTTGGTCGTCGTACTCGAGCAGGACCGGCTTTTTCTGAGCGTGCGCGCTCGCGCCCACGGCCAGCAGCGCCGCGACGAGGATAAGCGTGAGCAGACGCGTCAAAGGGGTCTATCCGCCACCGCGCGGGTTCGTGAAGATGCCTCTCAGTTCTTGCCTGGCCATGCAGCGAACGCGATCCGACATGGGAGGGAAGGGCGCGGCTGCACGCAGCGCTTCGACGGCGCTCGCGGCGAGCTGCGGGTCGCCGCTGCCGATGGGACGTACGCTGGTCACGGAGCCTGCGGGGTCGAGCCGGAACTGGAGCTCCACCTTTTGGCTCGCGGGAACATCCGGGGGCAGGATCCAACGCGCTAACATGCGTATCCTGACCTGTTCTCTGTAGGCCCCGACCTCTGGGCGGTCGAAGCAGTCGCCATCTCCCCCTCCCCCTGGACCGTTACCGCCGTCGCCGTGCAAGAGCCCCTCCCCGACTCGGGTGTTCACGCTGGCGACGCGGGGCCCCGAGGGAGAGCCCAAGACGTCGCGATTCGAAGCAATCCCCTCCCGAACAGACGAGCCCCCGGGTAGACCCGTGGCGCTCGCCGGGCCGGTGCCGATCGTGGAGCCCACATCGGTAATCTGGCGCGGGCCCGCCGACGGCCCCACAGGCTGGGTGGCGTCGGTCGGGCCACGCAGGGCCGGAGCCGCTGCGCTCCCGAGGTCGACCTTCGAGACCTGCGCGCTCGCCACCGAACTCACGGCGGAAACGTGCTCGGCGACGACAGTTGCGTGTGAAATATCCTTCGGGGCAACCACTTGGGCCACAGCGCTCATGTCGATCTTCTGGGCCGAAACCACCGGCGCAGCCGGCGTGATCACGGTCGGGTTCACGACCTGGGGTCGAACGGCCTGGGCCTGCGGCGCGAACTCGAGGGAGCGCCGCTCTGCGAGGGCGCGGGGAGCCGGAGCGGCCTCCTCCTTCGGCTTGGGGAGCGGCGGGGGCGGAGCCGGCTCCTCCTTCACGAGCTGCACGGGAATCGGCAACTCCTTTACGACGGGGTTAAGCCACGCCAGGAGGAGCAAGAAGCTGATCGCCGCGGCGTGCAAGAGGACCGAAAGAGCGCCGCTTAGGACCTTCCCGCGCCCGCGGCTGGGCTCCTTGATCTCGATTCCCGGGAAGGCCTGCGCGGCCGGCCGAGCCGCGCGCAAAGCCCCGCCCACGCGCAAGGAGCGCATCGGTGTGCGCCGGGGAAGGCGCCTGCGGATCGTGAGCACTTGGCTCATGCCCCAGTCCTCTCGGCACTCCGCTCAGCGAGCGGCAGCGTGGCGGGATGCCGCACATTGGTCTGCGGGCTTGCAAACGGTGCTGCGCACAAACTGCACCCGGCCGACACACGAGAGCTTCGGCGCATCACCCATCGGACGGTCGTTGCGTAAACCTGATTCAGCAGCAAAGATCCGCCCTTGACCCCAGAGGAATCCTACGAAGAGGCCCGGTGACTGTCAACGCGAGGCGCCCAGATCCCGGCGCACGACGCAGAGTTTGCTGCGGACTCTCGTGCGATCCTGTAAGGTACGCGTGCGCGCGGCGATGCTTCCGTCATCCCTCCCAAACGAGCCCGTAGATCGCCGCGTGCGCAGGTCCACCAAAGGGGAAGCACAGCTCCGGAAAGAGCGGAGGAGAAGCCTTGGATCCCACCACGATTGACGCCGTCGGCCAAGCTGCAGCGGCCACCACTGCCACGACCACCACAACCTTCGACGCGGGGACGCTGCTTCGGTTGCTCGAGCAAGGCGGGCTCACGGTCTACCCGCTCGTGATTGCATCCATCGTCGCGCTCGCGATCGTGATCGAGCGCTTCTTTCGGTTTCGCGGCCTCGAGGCTCAGGTGCGCGACCTGACGCGGCGGGTGGTCGACCATCTCGCCAAACGCGACCTCGCGGCCGCCCGTGCGCTGTGCGAGGCATCGGCCTCGAAGAACCCGATTGCGCAGGTCTTCGTCGAGGGACTGCGCTGGCAGAATATCGCCCTCGAAGACCTCGACCGCGTGCTTGCTACTTCGCGCCAAGAAGCCGTGAGCGAGCTGCGGCGCGGCCTCTGGATCCTTGGCACGATCGGCTCGCTTGCGCCGTTCATCGGCCTGTTCGGCACTGTGGTCGGCATCATCCGCGCCTTCCACGAGATGGCGGTGCAGGGCTCGGGCGGCTTCGCTGTCGTGGCTGCCGGCATTTCCGAGGCCCTCGTTGCCACCGGCACCGGCCTCGCCGTCGCCATTGTGGCGCTGGGTTTCTACAACTATCTCCAAGTGCGCGTGAATGGAATCGCCTCGACCTTCGCGCGCAGCTGTGAGCGCTTCATCCAGGCTCTGCTCTACGTCGAATCGTCCGCTGCTTCGGCAGCGACACCGCCGCCTGTCGGCTCGGAGGCTCACCGTGGCCATCCACTCCCTGCCTAGCGCCGGCGAAGAGACGGGCGACGACATCGTCGCCGAGATCAACATCACGCCGCTCACCGACATCTTTCTCGTGCTGCTGATCATCTTCATGGTAACGACGTCAGTGATCTCGACGCAGGGCAAAAACGTCGATCTACCAAGCTCAGCGGTGGCGTCGGCTGCCCCCACGGGCGTGAACGTGACGATGACGGCCCAAGGTGAGATCCAGGTGAACGACGACATTGTGAAGCCGCAGGCGCTTCCCGCCGCGCTCAAGGCTGCTCTCGCCCGTTCGCGGGAAAAGGTCGTGGTGCTGCGCGGTGACCGGAAGGTGCTCCTCGGCGAGGCCGTGAATATCCTCGATATCGCGCAGCAAGCCGGAGCCACGGGGATCGCCCTCGCGACCAAGCCGCCCGGTCCCGCCCAGAAACCCTAGCGCCCGCGCACAGCGCCCCTCAGGCGCCCCGCCTGCGCAGCCACGCCACGGCTGCACCGATCAAAAGAAGCTCGGGCACGAGAAGGCCGATGCCGTAGAGCATCCCGAGCGTCTGCTGCGGCGTCAGCGGATCCTGGTTCGGAGTGAGCAGTTTGGGCCGCAGCGTGATCGCGTCCTCCCGCGCCAGCGCCCAGTGGATCGCATTCACGAGCAGATCGAGATTGTAGAGCGAGCGCAGGTATTGATTCGTGGCAAAGTCCGCATCCCCAATAGCGACGATCCGCGCCTCGCCGGGAGGACGGGGGTAGCGGCCCGCGGCCATCAGGGGGTAGCGCTGGAACGTCGTGCCCGTGGGCGGGCGGGGTAGGGTCGTTCCGTGGACCGCCGCGGGATCGAAGTCGAGCCAGGAGCGCGGGCTCGTGAAGGCAAGGCTCACGAGCTGGTCGTCGGGCTCGGGCTTTCGCACCGCCTCGACGGGCCGCGCCCTAAGGAAGAACGTGAGGGTCCGATTGCTAAGACCCCGAGTGATCGGATGACTCGCGTACGCGGCGACGATGGGGTTAACGCCGGCCGGCGCGCCCTCGATGGGGCCTGCGGCAGGATCGATCACAAGCGCATCGGGAACCGCAAACCCAAAGTGCTCGAGCGTCCCCTCCAGACCGCTGCGCACGCCAGGCTCGAGCAGCGCCACCAAGCGGCCGCCGTGCTCCAAGTAGCGCTCCACGGCCGCCGCGGCCTCCTGGCGCAGCGCGCGCCGGGCGCCGATCACGAGCAGCCCCGCCGCATCGTCCGGCACCTGATGGGCGGTTGCGGTGAACAGTCCGCGCAGCTCATAGCCCTCCGTCCTGAGCGTCGTCGCCAGGCCGGAATAGCCCGAGGGCTCCACACTCTCGGCGTCCCCCTCGCCCTCGCCGACCGCCGTGTAGAGAATGCGGGTCGGTGCTCCCCGCAGGCGCAGGATGGCCTCGAGCAGCCCGCCCTCGGTCGGTCGATCCACGACCTCATAGGCGCCATGGAGCTCAAGCACGACGGCATTGGTGCCCCTGATTCCGAATCGATCGACGTCCTCCTGCGCCTCTTCGAGGTTGCGCACGCGCACGCGCACAGCGCCCACCCGGGTGAACTCCTCGAGCAGCATTCGGGTACGCCGCGCGCGCGGGTCGCCGCGGTCGTGGTAGAGCGTCGCATTGAGCTCCCCGGGCAGCGTCGCAAGGGCGCTCTTTGTGGCTGGGAAAAGCTCAAAGCGACGATCCACCGTCCAATCGAGATGCAGCGCCGAGCGCGCCGCAACCCGCTCGACAACGATCGCGCCGAGTAGCACCGCGAGACACAGGGCAACCCGCGGAAGGAGGATGCGGCGCGCCGCACCCTCGGTGAAGCCGTGCACACGCCTGGCCGCCGCGATCCCGGAGAGCAGGAGTGCAGTGCTCCCGAGCGCGACATTTGCGATCCCGAAGGGCCCCATCTCGCCGGTCGCGTAATACGAGCCGAGACCGAAAGCCACGGCGATGAGACCGGGCAGCGCGAGGCGCTGCATCATCGTACCCGCACGACGTCGAGTCCGAGGCGTGCCACGGCGAATGCCGTGGCGATGATCCCGGCGAAATACGAAAGGTCGGCCAGCGAGACAATCCCCTCGGCAAAGCCGACGAAGCGGGGCTGAAGCGAGATCGCGTCGAGGAGCTTTGCTGCACCCGGGCTCGCAAAGGGCTCGAGCCAGCCAAAATCGTAGATCACGAAGGCCACGGCGTAGGCGGAGACGGCCGCCATGATCTGGTTCGCGCTAAAGGCCGAGCAGGCAAGACCGATTGCGGCGAGCGCGAGGCTGAGCGCGAAGAGCCCAATCGCCACGGCAGCGAGGTGCGGAAAGCCGAGCCCGGTTCGCAGCACCGCTGCGGCGGGATACACGAGCGAGCAGGTCAGCATGAGCGTCACGAAGCAGAAGGTGGCCAAGAACTTGCCGAGCACGATCTGCGACGGCGAAAGCAGGCTCGTGAGAAGAATCTCCTCCGTCCCTCGTGCCCGCTCTTCTGCGAAAACCC
>DATFYN010000663.1:0-2885 GCA_035315025.1 Myxococcota bacterium | reverse complement strand
GCGGTTTGGACACGTCTGTAGACTTGTCGCAATTGCGACTTGCGCGCGCGGCCATGAGCAGTGGCGAGGAGCGCATCTCATCGGTTGGAACGGACTCTCAGGCAGGCGTGGGGTCGGGCTACTGAGTCGTCTAGAACGGGGATCACATGGCTCAACCGTCGGTGTGGGATTGCTACACCACAGAACGCCCCGGGCACCTGAGGGTCCGGCGAGCGCACGATCGTTCCGTGGCTACGACGCAAGCATTGGGAGCTATCGCCGCGCTGCGGGCCGATCACGACCGGACGATGCAACACCTCGCCCATCTGACGCTGCCCGGTGTCCGACTCGGCATCGAGTCGGACACCACCCCCGGCGGGCTGGGCGGTCGCGTATTACATTCCGACGGCCAAGGGCGCCAAGGCAATGTCATCGACGCGACAAGTTGACTCACCAGCAAGGCAATGGCCCGGCGTCCAGAGGCGAGCGGTGACGCTTGCCGGGTCGCCGCAGCTCCGCCCCGGCCTGGTGCGCCGGACGGCGCTTCTGGACCGGCTGCGCCGTCGGCAGACCGTGCCCGTCGTGACGATCTTCGCCCCCGCGGGGTACGGCAAGTCGACGGTTCTCGCCCAAGTAGCCGAGTCGGATGAGCGGCGCGTTAGTTTGATCTCGCTTAAGGAGGGCGACAACGACCCCGTCGTGCTAGCGGCGCACCTCGCCGAGGGCCTTGATCGGATAGCAGGAGTCGCGCCGGCGCCAACTGAGCGCTTTCAGCGCCAGGGGGCGCTGTGGTCCACCACCGTCCCACGACTCGGAGCGAGATTCGCCTCGATCGAGAGTCCTGCGGTGTTGGCCCTCGACGACCTGCACCTGCTCAGTGAACGCGACTCTCTCGATGTCGTCGCGGCGATCTGCGGGTACGTCGCACCGGGCTCGCAGCTGATACTCGCGGGCCGTGAGGAACCGCCACTGCGTATCGCGCGCCTTCGGGCCGAGCGCAATCTCGTCGAGCTCGGCACTGAGGACCTGGCCCTTGACGCGGTGGAGGCGCGGTCACTCCTGCGCGCCGCCGGCGTCGAGCTCTCCCAGTCCGACGTAGCCGAGCTGATGCTGCAAACCGAGGGCTGGGCGGCGGGCCTGTACCTGATGGCGCTCTCCGTGCGCGAAGGGGGCACCTGGGATGAGGCGGCATCCGCATGGACCGGTCAGGACCACTACATCACCGACTACCTTCGGCTCGAGATCCTCTCGCGCATGGCGCCAAGAGAGGTCGAGTTCCTGACGCGGACCGCCGTACTGGAGCCAATGTGCGGGCCGCTGTGTGACGCGGTTCTCGAGCAGGCTGGAAGCGCTGCCATGCTCGAGTCGCTAGAGCGATCGAACCAGTTCCTCGTGCCGCTCGACAGTCGGCGCGAGTGGTATCGCTATCACCACCTGTTTCGAGACCTATTGATGCACGAGCTCGAGCTACGCGAGCCCGGCGTGATGCCGAAGCTCGTGCAGCGCGCGACCGAGTGGTGCGAGCAGAACGGCCAGCCGGAGGCGGCGATCGACTATGCCTTCGCGGGCGATGAACTCGAGCATGCGGCGCGACTCGTGATGGGCTGCTCGGTGGCGGCCTACCAGAGCGGGCGACTTGAGACGGCGCGCAAATGGGTCGCGCGTCTCGAGGAGGCGGACCTGCTGGAACGGCATCCGGCGATTGCGGCGCTGGGCGTATGGGGCGCGGGTGCGGGCGGGGATCCTGTCGAGGCCGAGCGCCTGGCGGCGATCGCCGAACGTAGCACCAGTCAGGAGCCGCCGCCGGATGGAAGCCCCACGATCGAGCCCTGGGTGAGGGCTATTCGCGCGCAAATGTGCCGCCACGGCGTCGTGCAGATGCAGGCAGATGCTCGGCGGGCACGCGAGCTGGCCCCCACGTGGAGCTTCGTGCAGTCCGTGGCATCGCTCGCGCACGGGGTGTCGTTCATCCTCGCCGGCGATGACGTTCAAGCCGATCAGGTCCTCGCCGAAGCCGCGGAGGTATCGAAACACCTTGGCCAGCACGGCCAACACTCCTTCGCGCTCGCCGAGCGCTCGCTGCTCGCGAGCGCTAGCGGCAATTCTGCCGACGCCAAGCGTTTCGCTCAGGAAGCGCGGAGTGTCGTGCTCGACGCCGGTCTGGACGAATACATGACCAGCGCGGCCACCTACATCGCGCTTGCAAACATCGCCAGGCGCGAGGGAGACGTCCACCGTGCGGAAGAGCATCTCGGCCGTGCCAACCGCATAAGACCGCTGGTCACATATTTCGTGCCGTACCTGGCCGTCCAGACCCGTCTCGAGCTCGGAAAGGCACGCGTTGCCGCCGGCGACGCGGGCGGGGCGCACATCCTTCAGGGGGAGATCGACCAGCTGCTGCGACGGGTCCCTGACCTCGGTGTGCTCGTCGAGCAGGCTGACGAGCTTCGTGATCACGTCAACGCGATGCGCGACCTGAGCGGTGATGGAACCGCACTGTTGACCGAGGCGGAGCTGCGCGTGCTGCCGCTGCTCGCCACGCATCTCACGATGGCCGAGATCGCCCAGCGCAGCTACGTCTCGCGCGCCACTATCAAGACGCAGGCGATCTCGATCTACCGCAAGCTCGATGTCACCAAGCGCAGCGAGGCGGTCGAGCGGGCTGTCGAGCTCGGACTGATCGACTCCGCAGCCGTGCCGCGAGCTCGCGATTTCGACCTATCTGGTTGATGCGGGCCGGGCGGCCCCGCGCTGGAATAGGAGGATGAGCACGCTCGAAGGCGCAGTGGCGGGCACCGGCCTCCCGGGCCGCCGTTGCGCCATATCGATGAACTGCGCGCACGGCGAGCTGTAGGGGAATCTGGGATGCCCCAGGATCTCGAGCCCCGAGCGACTCCCAAGGCGCC
>DATFYN010000662.1:0-3499 GCA_035315025.1 Myxococcota bacterium | reverse complement strand
CCTCCGCGACACATGTTCTCGGGGCAGTCTCGGCGCCGGGATGGCTGGACGAATCGCGACGGTCCTGCCCTCCTGTGCGTTCCGAAAACTCAATTCCCGTCGAAAACGTTGAGCTTTCCGGCGGGTTCGGCCTCGCGCGCTTGACCTAGGCCGCAAGTGCGACACCGGCTTCAATCGGGCGTCGTAATGGATGTAGCGCCCCCCGATTTGAACCCCCGGGGTCGCCGTAAGAGGCGGTGTGGGGGGCGCCGCGCCTGACTCGCGCCTGCCTTTTGAGTCATTTTTAGGGCCTAACCTCCCGATTTTACTCAGTGTCGTTCGTAGTGGATGCGGGTTCGATTCCCGCCGCCTCCACCATTCAAATACTCGTAATTTTGATAGGTTAGATCTCTTAGTTGCGAGTCCTTTTGAGGCCAGATTCACATCGCATTCACATTTAAGGGGCCGATCGAGGCTTTGCGATCGGGTGAACTCACCCTTCTCCGGGGATTTGATGATGGGCTCCTGGGCAAGGCCAGGCGCGCCGCAGCAGTTCATCGCCTCAGCGGATCGTCGTGTGGCGGAGATCATCGGGGCCCACGAGAACGTCGGCCGGGCGCTGCGGTGGAAGCGCGAGGCTGAGCTCAATGCAGTGGGCCTTGACGGTCCTTCGGATCTGCTGGCCGGCGGGCGATGCGCGCTAACGAACGCACATCCGAACAAAGGCAAACGCGAGCTACCCCAGAATCTCGTCGACCCATTGACCATCAGCGAAGGCGCCCGCAGTTAGCCGCTCAATCACTTTGTTGGTCGAGCTTCGCGAGTGCGCTCCGAATCGCTGTCCCCTGAACCTTGGCGTATTTCTCGACGCTCCTCGGGTCCCCGTGGCCCATGATCGCCGCCAGCAGTCTGTCGTCAGCGCCGAGCGACTTCAAATGCGTCGCCGTGGAGTGTTTCGTCCCTTCGTACACTCCAACGCGCGTGACGCCAGCGCGCTTACACGCCCATCCCCATGTCCGTCGCAGCGCGGTCTCCGACCACCAGCCAGTCCGGCTGTCCGGATTCCAGAAGAGCGGATCGTCCGGGCGCTCGAGCCGTCGCTCCGCGGGGACGTTGGCGACGAGCCAGGCTCCGAGCCGCTCGGATACCGGAAGGGTCTTTCCGCCCTTGCGCTTCTTGGGCCCACGGATCAGCCCTTGCACCAATCGGTCCTTCGCGGCTCGTTCTACCCGGATCTCATTCCCCGTCCAGTCGCGGATCCGAAGAACACGGGCTTCGGAGGGGCGGAGGAGCAGATCGGCGAGGGCATAGTAGATGCCGCGCTTCGCCTCCGGCACGGCCTCGAGCGCAAGCGTCTGCACGTCGCGCGAAAGAATGGTAGGGAGGTGCTCATCGGCCTCAGGCCAGGGAAACTTCGGCACCTCGAATGTCCTGCGGTTGTCGGCGACCCAGGCGAGAAACGAGTGGAAACCAGCGAGCACATTGCGGCGCGTCTTGGCACCGAGACCAGTGGCTGCGAGCGAGTAGCTCCACTCCTCAAGGCTTGCCTTGTCGATCTCCCCAATAGAGCGCCCGTACCACCAAGAGAAGTGACCACCCGGTCTCGCCCACCGCGCGTACTCGCGCAGGGTCCTGGGCTGTCGATCGCCGGCGGCGACGCGCTTGCCGAAGAGTTCAAGCCAGCGGCGGAGGAGGGATTCGATCCCAGAGGTAGCGCTCTGTTGGGGGGCAAGTTCTGAGAGAACATCCTCGAGCGCGCGTCCTTTGGCGACCTCCATATGCACGTGAGCGAGGATCGCCTCGGCCATGTGCTCGGACTCGAAGCGCACTCCGCGGAAGGAGTAGAGGAAGCGCGGTCCCCAGCGACGCCCGAAATCGAGCTTGTAGCGCGTACTGCCCTTCGCGCCGCCGTAGCCGACGACCTTCCCGAGCTTACGCTCTCCCCTCGCCATCTCCGCCCAGATTCTCGCACGACCGATGGCCGCAAGGGAAGCCGGAGAGGGCAGCTGGGTGGGGGCAGCGGTCACGGGGTGCCTTGAGCCTCTCGGAGGATGCCGCCAGCGATCCATGCTCCGGAGATGCGCTGCGGGGTGCCCGCGACCGTTTTGGAGCGCAGCGTCAAGCGGCGAGTGAGATCTCGCCGAAGCGCGTACCAGCGCACAATGCGTCGTCGTTCAAGTGGGTTGGTCGGTTTTTTCGAAAGAAAGTCCCCGCCGAAAGCGAGGTAGACAAAAGACGGATCCCCTTTGGTAATCACCTTCGCCGCGCGCCAAGACGAGCGAGATGCCATCCTCGCCAGGAGGGCCGGCACCCTATCCTCGACACCTCTAGATTGCTGCGCACCAGACTCATCGAGTCGGCGGCGTCGACCGGAGTGCGGGTCGACCACTGCGTGTTGATCTCTCATTCTCCCACCGCATGAACAGCTTCAGCACCGGGAAACGTAGAGACTCGGAAAAGGGTCAACAATGGGAAATCTTGGGAAATTTACGAGAGACAGCAGGTAGCGTATAGCGTCGCAAGTCAGCGTATAGCAGCGTAGTGCCGTTGATGACAGCGAGCCTATCGCCCTCGTCGCCCACGTCCAATCGCTGCAGGAGCGAAGAGACTGCGACTGGATCGGGGAACGTCCGCTGGCGAGCGATTGACGACGCGGCCTCCGCCACCGTGACCCCTGGGGATCACGTCGATCTCGGGCGCGCACTAAAGCCCTCGTCACGGCAGGATCTTGAGCCGAGGCGAACGTGCTTCCGTTGCACGAACCTGAGAGCTCGTCGACGCTCGCTCGCGGACAGCGGCGCTCACCGTGTGACCGCGGGTCAGAGGGCGAGATTCGGCATCGCAGAAGGCACTGCGGGAACCACCTTCCGATTGGAGCTTTGCCGTAAGGAGCACCGATGGACCGCGTAGTCTTCGGCTGCATTCACGGCGCCGGCCGGTCCCAGATGGCACCGGCCTTGGTTCAATAGGTCACCAAGCCGGGGAAGGCAGTGGCCACCTGGACCGTCACCCAGCCCGCCGCGGGCCGGCACGCCGCGATGCTGCAGGTCGTGCGGACGATCGGCGTCGGCCTCTTCCGACCAGGGTCTCAGGTCCGGACCGACGACTCCGCGTGCGGGACGGCGAGTCATGCGGCTCGTCACAGGGCGTGCCTGGGCGCGAGGCCGACATGAGCCCAGGTCGCGTCGTGCTTTCGGCCAGGTTCAACGCCGATGCGCGGTCCATCACCGGTTCTGGATTCGCAAACTTCACGGTTCACAACGGTGGCGGAAGCGGGACCACCTCGTCATCTTTCGGCGACCGGATGAGCGCTGAGACAGGATCTCTGCGCGTGTCGAGCTCGAGACCGGAGACCAGGCCGTGCTCGTCCTGAGCCTGGGCTTCCCGAGCGACCCTGAGATGACCCGCGCAGGGTGCACGAAGCGCCGCGGTGCACGCCTCGAGCATGCCCGGCACCAAGCTCGCTGCTCGTCTTGCAGGATGCTCGCAGAGGAGCGGTGCCTCGTCCTCAGGACGTGGT
>DATFYN010000661.1:0-2527 GCA_035315025.1 Myxococcota bacterium | reverse complement strand
GGGGCCTTGGCGAGGCGTTGGCAGGTCTCGGAGATCGAGGAGATGTGGGCGGCCGCGGCGAAGAGGACCGTCAAGAGGAACTCGATGGTAACCTTTCCACATGGTCGGAAGGCCAAGTGCGGCTGGCAGAAGTCGGCGGCGAAGCGATAGACTCGGGCGGGTGTCAGGGTGGTGGTCGACTTGCGCATAGTAGCCTCCGAGATGAAGGAACTTGTCACAAGTCATTATCGGAGAAGTGCTTGAGTTGGCCATCCCCTACCAGCTCCTTACACCGACAAATCCGGGAAGTACTGGATCTGAGATCCCACAAGCTTAACGGACCGCTGCCGATCGACATTGCGAATGGGCTCCCTCTTGCGACATCAGAGAAGTATTACTATCTTCGCGGCGCTCCTCAGCTGCCTCGTGTGGAGCACCGCACACCGTCCGATTTCGCCGCCCTCGGTATTCGGTCCTGTGCGGAGCCTCAGCTTCATGCCGGTCTCGCGATGGGGAGGGGTGCACAATCCGAACAATGAGTTCTTACCTGCGCGCGCCGTGGCGGACCTTAGAACGATCCGTTATTTCACACGATCGGTGCGCCTTTACGGCGCGACGGATGGCTGGGAACAGCTACCTCTGCTCGCGGCGACGTACGGCATTCGCGTGACACTCGGTGCGTGGCTCGACTCGCGCCACGAGCACAACGAGCACGAAGTTACCGCGGCGATCGCGCTTGCGAGTAGGAGCTCCAATGCAACCCGGCTCCTCATCGGCAACGAGACCCAGCTCCGCGAGGCGATTCCGCTTGCCACGCTCAGCGCATACCTCGACCGCGCGCGTCGAGAGTTAGATATCCCCGTAAGCACTGCAGAGACGGGGGACTACTGGCTCTGCCATCCGGAGCTCGCACGCCACGTCGATTTCATCGCCATCCATGTGCTGCCGTATTGGGCCGAAGTACCGCTCGACGATGCCGTTCAGTACGTGCTCGATCGCTACGCCGCGGTGCGGGCCGCGTTCCCCGGCATGCAGGTCGTAATCGCCGAGACCGGCTGGCCGAGCGACGGCCCGCACCGCGGAGCGGCCGCCCCGAGCATACAGAACCAAGCGCGCTTCTTTCGGGAGTTCGTTGCCGCTGCAGAACGCCTCGGAATCGATTACAATCTTGTGGAAGCGTTCGACCAGCCGTGGAAGGCGGAGGGAGAGGGGCGGGCGGGACAACACTGGGGACTCTTCGATGCGTACCGCCGTCCGAAGTTTTCTCTCGTCGGCCCGGTAATCGATCGCGGGTGGCCGTGGTGGTGGGCGGCATCGGCGGCTCTCGCAAGTGCTCTCCTGCTCACTCTCTGTCGCGAGCGTCTCCGCCTGCGTGGGCAGCTGCTCGCAACGTTCGTGGTCCACTCCGCTGTCGCTTGCTCCCTCCTCATGCTTCGCGAAGCAAGCGACGAATACCTCTCACCCCTCTCGCTCCTCTGCTGGCTGCCGTTCCTCGCTGCGAACGCACTCCTCACCTGTATGATTGTGGGTGAAGGAATCGAGATCGCCGAGGTCGTAGGCGACATGCCGTTACGGCGCCGCGTGCTCCCATGGCGCGGACGACTGCTCGCGCGAGTGCCCTTCGTCTCGATCCATGTGCCGTGCTGCAATGAACCGCCTGCGCTCGTCATAGCCACACTCGAGGGCCTCGCCCGGCTCGAGTATTCCGCGTTTGAGGTCATCGTGGTCGACAACAACACGCCGGACCCATCGCTCGGACGTCCCATCGCAGCGCGCTGCGCCGAGCTCGGTCCCCGCTTCCGCTTCTATTCGCTGGGGATCTGGCCGGGCTTCAAGGCCGGGGCGCTCAACTTCGCACGCACGGTCACCGATAAGCGAGCCGAGATAATCGGCGTCGTCGACGCCGATTATCTCGTGGATCGCTCCTGGCTCCGCGCCGCCGTTCCGTACTTTGCAGTGTGCGGCGTGGCGCTCGTGCAGGCGCCTCAGGAGCACCGTGACTGGGAAGGGAGCCTCTTCAGGCGCATGGCGAGCGACGAGTACTCGGGGTTCTTCCGGATCGGTATGGTGCAGCGCAACGAGCGCGATGCGATCATCCAGCACGGCACGATGACACTTGTCCGGAAGAACACGCTCGAAGCGCTTGGCGGCTGGGCGGAGTGGTGCATTTGCGAGGATGCCGAGCTCGGGCTCCGCTTGTTGGCGTCGGGTAACAAGAGCCTCTACCTTGACCACCCGCTCGGACGCGGTTTGGTGCCCGATTCGTTCGAAGCCTATGCGAAGCAGCGATTTCGGTGGGCGTACGGCGGTATGCGCATCTTGAGGCGGCACACGAGGGAGCTCTTCGGGCGGAAGAGTGGCCTCTCCGCAGCACAGCGCTACCAGTTCGTCAAAGGCTGGCTTCCCTGGCTGTGTGATGGTCTTCACCTTGCGTGCACGCTGCTTCTCGTGACGTGGAGTGGCACGTTCGTGCTTGCCCCCGAATGCGCGGCACTGCCCGAGCCAGTATTCCTCTACCCCGTTTTCGGGCTCTTCATGGGGAGATGGC
>DATFYN010000660.1:0-10140 GCA_035315025.1 Myxococcota bacterium | reverse complement strand
GCGCTCGTGCGATCGTTCTTTCTTGCGCCGAGTGTAGCCTATACTAAAGACTGATTAGTATGTGCTCAGTCGGCGCTTCGCTCCATTCGGTGACGTCCCAGCCGCCGCTGCTGCGTGCGCCGACCGCAGAGAGCTAAGCCTCACTACCTCCTGCGGGAGCTGGCCGGCGAGGCGCTTCGCGCTGAGCGCTTGGTGCCGCGCACTCACTATCGGCGGCACTTGGAACTGACGCTGCAACAAATTCACGCTCTGTAGTTGGATGGCGTCTTGAAACTCAGGATACGCGAGACGCTTCAGCGCCTTGGCGTTGGCCTGGCGGATCGCGGGCTTCTTCGCCTCGAGCGCCACGCCCGACAGGGGACAAGCTATGGCCGCAACCCTGGGGACCTTGGGGCGTGTCGAGCTACGATTGCTCAGCCTTTATTTGAAGAACCAGAGCTCGCTCCTTTCCTCGCCAGGGCGCGCAAAGACTGCGTCTCGAACCAAGTCCCGCGCGGAACGGTAGAAATGGATTCGTGCATCTCCGCGCAACTGCAAAGAAATCGTGCGCAGGACCCATGGTATGACGCCGCGATGCGAGAAAACGCCACGTTTATCGGCTCGTACCTGGTCCACACTATCGTGAGTGGTCCGCTCCCGGGCGACAGTCCTGGGGTGGATCTCCCGCTCAACTGTACGTCGAAGCCGGTGCCAGCGGCATGGTAACTACGAACTGCTACTGACCCGAACTGCGGAAGCGCTCAAAGAGCTTTCTCGGCGTCCGTGAGGCGTCGTTCTCCTGCTTAGCGTCCTTCAATCTCCTGTGATCCTGTCCGTCGCTTCTACGAATCCAGATTCTCTGTCTATGCTCTCGCCCCGAAGGAACCTCTCCGCAAGATCGTCCCTCGCGGGCGAGAAACCTACGCGACGATCTGCTGTGAAGCCACGCTCACCCAGCGAGCCAGTAAAGTAGTCGTACCCGAGCCCCACGACCTCCACCAATCTCGTCCGATCGGGACTGATGAGATATCGTCCGCCGTCCCCTTCCTGAAGGAGAGCACCGGGCAACCGCGCCTGTATCGCTGCGAACCCGCGTTCAAGTGGCCCACGAACTTTGGGGCCCAGCTCGTTCTCCAACGCGGTTCGCACGGTCTGAGCCCGAGCCGGCAGTCCGTTCGCTCCGCCTGCCGCATCCAGTGCCGACGCCACGTCGAGCAACAGCCACGCTGCAAGGAGAACCACGGGAATGGCCAAGCCGGCATTGGGACGCGGCTCTCTTCTGACATCCTGTCCGAACGGAGAGGCCAGCAGGACCTCTTCCACGGAGAGAATGTCTCCATGCACGTAGGGACTAGTATGGCGGTAGAGCGAGTAGATCAGCTTCGAAGCAAGAGGTGGCCCGATCCTCCCCTCGAGCGCCTTAGTAACGAAATCAAGCCTGCCACGTGCGGAACCGGTCCTTCCGTCCCAATCCCATCCAGCATTCTGCGATTCTCCGCAGGCCTTGCAGGTTCTTTTCACGCGGAAGTCTTTCTCCGACCCTTCACGGTGTTTGTCGAGCAGGTTCAGACGGTGACGGTCGTCTGCACTGAGATCTGCGGTGGGGAGCTCTTGGAGCACCCCGATCAGCGCAACGGGGTAGTAGTTGATGTAGCTCCGAGCCCTGGCGGGCTTGCTCGGATCACACGCGATGAACTGAACGGTGATCCATGTCTCGAGCAAAGCGCGGAGTTGAAGGGTGCTCTCGAGGGAGCCATTTTGGAGGACGATGCTGTACGCAAGACGGATCGCGCGCACCAGGTTTCCGTAGAGGACGTGCAGCAGGACCCCGGTATCCGTCGCTGCCTGGGAGTCCAGAGGTCGCGCAGAGGCTTCAAGCTCGGCCGCGCAGGCAACCGCGTCCGAGAGAAGGCTCAGATGGACCATCTCTGACCCGGAGGGCTTGTGCGCGAGCCAACCCGGAAACTCAGCCATCCGCAACCCCCGCCGAGGTAAGGCGATGCGCGATCTCCAGCCCGTCGCTAGTGCTTCACGATCACCATCGCGACACCAAGCCGCTTCACGTTCTCGCTTCGCATCTGATAAGGATCGTCGATCACGCCAAGGTCGTAGATCACAATAAGGACGCGCGGCCATTTGGTCATGTATGCGGCAATATCGGCCGCTAGTTCTTCTTGGATCTTGCTCGCGGTGTGTCCCTCCTTCGCGAGCTTGACCTCGATCGCCAAGTCAAGGGCGGGAACTGTGAAGTCGGGATGGAAGGCCCTCGGACCAACCGGAGCCGCTTCCTTCTCGCGGTGGGCTTCGATTCCAAGGGCAATCAGCACGTCCTCGACGGCATCTTGTACGTCACGTTCCTTGGTAGGCGGTCCATGTCTGAAACGTGGACGAATTGAGCGCTCAAGTGCTCCCTCCAGGTCGACTATTTGACGAGGTGTCGGCAACCGCACGAGGCCCGTCTCGTTCTTCAGGTGCTCATACACCCCAATCGCCTTGTCCAAAGTGTGGACCACTGAGGGAAGCAATGACTTGCCATAGAAGGACTCGAACAGGTTTTCAAAAGGATCGACGTGCATAATCGCCCCGCCAATCATAGGAGGCGGCGTAAGGGTTACGATCTGTGACGCCCCTGCTTCCTCCACGGCGATCTTCGCGGCAATCGTATTCCTATCGATCCAGCGTGCGACGCGCTCGCGCTCGGCGTCATCGTCGATCCCGTTGAAGACTGCGAGGATCGCTGAGCGAAAGTCTTCCAGGAGTTTCATTCGTCCCGCGATCTGAGCTGCGTTTAGCATTTTCTACACCCCTCGTTGAAGCACGTAGGCGCGCCCTCCCACCGAGGCGTCCCACGCATGGCAGCCGACGGTGGCGCTACGCAGGGATGCGGAACTCAAAGAGGCGAGGTGCATTGAGGGCGCGATACAGGAACCACTCGGTGTTATCCGGGCTCGAAGAACCAAAGAGCCAAAGCTCTTTGAAGGGAAGATCAGGAACCTCGAGGACGTTCGGATTGAACTGTCCAGCACGGTTTAGCTTGATTGCCGCGTTAGTGTCCGTTTGCCGCTGATACCGAGCGAGCTTGGCGATCACTTGGTTCAAATCAGCAGTCGGATTGAGATAGTCTGGAACGAGTTCCTTCAGCTGCACGGGGCAGAAGTTGTGCCACTCACCGTCAACCCAGGACACGAGGAAATCGAAGTCCTCGTCCTCGTGGAAGGCGAGATGCGCGTTTACTCCAAGGGCTTGGCGTATGCCGAACGTGAAGACCGTCGCATCGAGCCACTGTCGTAGTTCTTTCGACATATTGGTTCGGAGTCCTGTCCACCGGGAGTGCCGTCCACCAGGAATGAATCCGATCGAACGATTTTCGGCCAGGTTCCGCAGCGCCCCTTCCGGGTCGTAGAACGGCAGCTTTGCCCACTCGCGCGTCATGGGTTGCCTCCAGAACAAAGTCGGCTAGCGCTTGGGCGACTTTTCCTTCGGTGTAGGAGCCTTCGGCGGCGGGCTCTTCGGTGCAGGAGCCTTCGGCGGCGGAATTGAATCGACGGGACCGCGCGGCGGAGGCGGCGGCGGTGCGTAGCCTTCTCTCACCGTTTCCTTGGGCACATGGACCATCCTCACCTTCTCGTCACTCTTCGCTCTGGCCTCCCTCAAGATGTCCGAAACCAGGCTCTTCTTGTCACCCTTCGACTTTTTTTCACTCACTAGTGTTACCCCTTCAGGTTCTGCTGTGCGAAACACGCGAGCAGTGCGACACCCAGGAGAAATCCTCCGCATGCGACCCAGTTTAGGCACCCTGTGAACATTGCGAACCCGCCACCCGGCCGGGCCGTGGAATCCTCGTCTACTTGGCTGATAGCCCGCCGCAGGGCCTTCTGGCTCGTGAGCATTGACAGAAGGATTGCTCCGAGGCTAGTCACGAGGCTCGCCCACGCGGCAAAAAGAAGGATGCTTGCGGCCGCAATCCTGTCTGGCCCAAGCCCGAGTACGTCCTTGATGAACGCGAACGACACAACGAGCGCTCCGCCGGAGAGCGTCATCACAGCCTTGTCGTAGGCGGCGCTCGCGCGCTCGCGGGCTTCGACGAGGTGTCTGCGGTACTCGGCGAGACCTCGGTCCGGTGCGGATGCGGACATACGTGCGAAACTCGGCCGCTGGTGGAGGGGACCGTCGGCGGTTCGGACTGTTGGGGAACGGGGGGCGGTCGGAGCATAGCTCGCCACAGCCACGTTCGGCGTCCCGGGTATAGGATTCGGTGAGGTTCTGGTACGGGGACCGCGGCGATGCTCCAAGCGCTTAGCGCTCGGCCGCAGAGGCGGGCGCGTAGCAACCGGGGCGCCGTGGCAGGGGGCCGAGGTCGAGATATATGGCCCTCCTGCCTGCACTCAAGATGCACTCAACTAGCCGGCGCTCCAACCCATTGATTTAGCGACGCTTTCATCATCAAGCGACGGGTTCGATCCCCGTCGCTCACCCCAACTTCCTTCGCTGAATCGACCGCTTACAGGATCGTGTTCCATCGCGCATTCCGCGAAGGATGGTTCGACCTTATTGAGCGAGCCACTGGGTCTCGATTGCAGATCGAAGACGTTCGAGACTTGCCCTATCAGCTTGTGCATAGGACTGCGTCAGCATGTTTCCCGGAGGCCACGCACCGGCACGTGGTTTATCAGCTCGCACAATCCCCACGAAGAGGCAGAAGACCGCGGGATAGAACATGAGGGCGAAGAGGAGGCCGGGCCCGATCGGGTTCGGATTCGGGTCGGGCCAGAGGCCGAGGTTGGCAAGCACGATGATCGTCGCCAGCGGACCCGCGCCGACGATGAGAAGCCCGAGACCTATGCGCACCCACCACGATCTCAGGCAGCAGCCCATGGCGTTTCCTTCGGCCGAATGCTCGCGCGGCTCAAGCTGCTCCAGCTCCACGCGCGCGTCCCCCAACCCGCCGACCCCCGTGTACCACCCCTCCTACAGCCGACTCGCGCGCTTATAGGCCGCGCGCAAATAGACTGTGAAACTCGGTGGTGTCCCCGAGGGGCACTCAGTCTGCGCGAGTGATCGCTCCTTCAACCGTGCCACGCAGTAGACAATCCGACCCACTCAACTGTTGGGCTCTTCCCAACATCGAGGTGGATCGTCATGGGCTCGCTTGGCCGCTCGGTTCATCTCCGCCTCGGCGTGCTGGTCGTCGGCTGCGCGATGGGCTTGGCACCGGGGGCGCCTTCGCGCGCCACCACCATCGATTTGACCGGTTCCACGGGGACCACGGGCGCGAATGGCTCGTCCGGAAACCCCGGAACCGACGGGGGGCCGGGCGGTCCAGGCCAATCCGTCGACCAGACTGCGAGCTCGAGCGACGCCGTGAACTCCGTCGGGTTGCGGGGGGGCGGTGGTGGGACTGGCGGCGGAGGCGGCGTAGGGGTTGGGGCAGGCGCAAACGGTGGCAATGGAGGCAGCGGGGGGTCCGGTGGAAACGCGACAGCCACTGCGCAGACGAATGTAGCCGGCGCGGCCACCGCAAGTGCGAGCGCGATCGGCGGAGCCGGCGGCGGGGGCGGAAGCGGCAACACCGGGGGCGCGCGGGGAGGGAACGGGGCCAGTGGCGGAAACGCCGGCAATGCGACTGCGTCAGCGACGGCGCAGAACTCGACGAACGCGGCCGTCACCGTATCCGCGAGTGCGACCGGCGGGATCGGCGGAGCGGGCGGAGGTCCCGGTAGCGGGAATAGCGCGCGGGGCACTTTCGCAAGTGGGGGAAATGGCGGCGCAGCCGCTCTCGGTCCGGTGTCCGGCATCTCGACAGGAGGTGGAGAAGTCACAGTATCCGGTACAGCTATCGGTGGCTTTGGTGGCCAAGCCACCCTCGACCGCAGCAACACGTCGGGTAACGGAGTCTCCGTGTCGCTCACCAATGCAGTGACTGGCACCACGAGTGGGGCGCTCAGCCTCAGCCAGAGCGCGACTGGGGGTGACGCGGGCAACAGCGGCACCTCTGGGACGGGATTCTCGGGCAGCTCGGGGAACGCTTCGAGTAGCTTGACGAGTTCCACCTCAGGAGCCTCGCTCACGCTCGATTCAGCGGCATTCGGCGGACACGGCGGAAGCGTGGCAGGGAACGGCTCCACGGCCGGTAGCGGAGGCAGTGCGAACGCCGTGGGAAATGCGACGAATACGACCCAATCGGGAGTAGCCACGGTCGAAGTGGGAGCAACCGGTGGCAGCGGTGGTGGCGGGTTCAGCGGTGCGATCGGGGGAAACGGGGGATCCGCCACGGCCACGGCGACCGGCGCGAGTGTCTCAGGGAATCTCCAAGTGGGTGCGGCTGCGAACGGTGGGGCAGCGGGAGGAAGCGATCTCAGCCTTGGCGCCGCGGCCGGTGCGGCCGGAAATGCCGTAAGCGTTGCAACCGGAACGGCCAGTGGAAACGCATCGGTGACGGTCGGTAGCACCGCAACCGCGGGCTCCGGCGGTGCAGACTCCTCCGGGGTGGGTGCAAGTGCGAATGCCACGGCGAAGGGGAGCACCGCCGGAACGGGAAGTGTCATTGTGGAAGTGGGGGCGACCGGAGGGTCGGGTGCGCCGAACGACGGGGCCACCGGGGTTGCGCCGGGTGCGGGCGGCACGACGAGCGTGGTGGCGAGTGGTAGCTCGAGCGGGGGGGGGTCGGTCTCCGTGGCCGTGACTCAGCAGGGAGGAAGTGGCGGGCAAGGCGTTGGTGTACCCACCGGAGGGAGGGGGGGGAATGCGAGTTCGACACAAAATATTCAGATGAGTGGGTCGACCAAGGGGACGCTTTCCCTCTCCGCCACTCTCAGGGGAGGAGATGGCGGCGCTTCTGGAACTGGCGATGGAGGCACTGGGGGAAATGCCTCTGGTTCCTTGAATGCGACGAATCCAGGCGGCGGCGCCTTGAATGAGAATGTGAGTGTGATGGGAGGAATGGGGGGAAGTGGTAGTCATAGTGGTGGCAACGGCGGGTTTGTCACGTTGGGAGCTGTCAGCGCCAACCAAGCCGGCACCATGGCGTCTGTCACCGTGGTGGGCCAGGCAATTGGTGGCAGCGGTGGCAGCAGCGATATTGGGACAGCCGGCAACGGTGCAGATGCGTCGCTAGGCAATGCTGTCTTCGGAAACACGCTGGGGCCGTTGTCTCTGACCCAGATCGCACGGGGTGGAAATAGCGGCATTGGCGCCGATGGTGCCAACGGCGCCGGCGGTAACGCCTTCAGCAGCCTTGTGCGAACGGCAAACTCGACGGCTTTGTCCCTGTCGACCCAGGCGACGGGGGGACGAGGAGCGGCAGGCAGCGATGGGAATGCAGTAGCAACCGGAACGAATACGAGTCCGGCGGGCAGTACCAATATCGGAGCAGCCGCGCAAGGGGGTGACGGAAGCGGTGGATTTGCAAACGCTTCCACCACGGCGACTGGGAACGCGCTGGTGAACGCAGCTGCGACGGCCGTCGGTGGCAACAACTTATTGAGCGCATCGAGTGGAGGCTCGGCCACCAGCAAGGTGACCGCGAAGACGCTTGGAAACAGTCCCGTCATCGCGATGAGCACCGCGACGGGGGGGAACAGTGTGGAGGCGTCGCACGGCGGTGGAGACGCGACCGCGGCCGCTACGGCTTCGGGAGCGGATGCGGTCTCGGCGATCGCGAGCGCGAGGGGCGGCAACGACACGCTTGCTGAGGGAGGTATTGCAATAGCGACATCGACCGTGACGGGCGTCAACTCGCTATCCTCGCAGGCAACGGCGTTTGGTGGAGTGGGCGCAGGCAATCGTTTCGGCACTGCGTCGGCCACTGCCACCGGAACAGGGAAGAGCGGGACGGCCACTGCGACGAGCCAGAGTGGAGCGCAAGAGCGCTTAATCCGGGGAACTACGACGGCGGTCATCGGAAGCACGGATGTGGCGCAGTCGAGTACGGCCGTGGGAGGAGCCTCGCCGGATCCATCTCTCGCGGCGGGGCTTCAGGCGGTGGCGTTCGGCACCTTGCTCCCGACCAGCTCGGGCGCGTCCAGCCTTCTTGGTCTACACCCCGCTGTGCCGAAGGCCCTGCTCACCCCCCAGAGCACAACGCTCGCCCAAATCGTGCTGGGCGGAGGCACGCCCGACATGCTCGATGTGAGCGGAAGCCACACCTACTCCGCCAGTATCTCGCTCTCGGTGGATCCCTCCCAGGTGAACACCCATGGGGATCTCATTCTCGGACTTGCTCCAGCCGCGGTGACGGGGACCGCGTTCGATTCGATCCACTTCCTCGTGACGGAGGGAAGCCAGGTCGTCCAGGACAAAACCTTCGCAAGCCTCAGCGCGGCAAACGCTTACTTCAGCAACCAAGCGATCGACCTCGGCGTGCCCAGCAGTGGGTCCGGCGCTCTTGACCTAGGGTTCTCGCTCGACATTACCGCGCACGACCCGGGTGAACGTTTTGTCGAAAGCTTCCTCGTTGCGATCCCTGAACCCTCGACCGCCCTCCTCGTCGCGGCTGGCCTTGGGGGACTAGCGATGATACGGCGGTGTTCGAGTCGTTCCTTCGCATCACGCTGACTCGCGTTCTAGTCTAGTTGACAAAGGCCGCGGGTCGGGTCAGGAAGAGACGCGCTCTCCGCACGAGGCGCCTCGCGCATGGTGGCGTCGGACGGCGAGGCCGGCCTTGGTAGGGAGCGTCGCGCGCGCGGGGCCTCGTCTGCCGTGTCGGAACTACTTCTGTTTAGGCAGAACGTTTATAACCTCCGACATTTTGAGGCACTCGTTGCCCGCGGCCCACTTCGGCTGTGTGCCTGTGATCTGGATATAGGACGTCTGAATGTGTTCAAGGAGCGGAACGTACTGCATCCATGAAAAGACGTCGTGGATACAGACTTCTGGATACGCGGCGAAGGTTCGATCCAGCGCGTCCCGGTAGATTTGAGTCTGGTCGTGTAGTCCTTCGTCGTGTGCTGCAAAAAGGAGGGCCGATCGGTAAGCAAAGATCGCGGCAACGAGGTCAGCCATATTACCCAGTTGGAAGATTTGGTCCGGTGGCCTACCTCCCGCGACTGTGTTCACCGCAAAGGGCTTCAGGCGATCAGCCTCAAAATCGTACGCATCAGCAAAGGATTCCTGCAAATCCTCATAAGACTGCTGAATTTCAGAAAATCTTGCTGGGTCCAGAGACATGAGATGAGTGAAGGAAGCGAACGCTGACGTTACCCCTTTGTCGCGAATGAATTTTGCGACTTCGGCCAGCTTGATTTTAGCCGACGATGGATCATTCGAATATTTTTGGCGGTAGAAGTAGGTGAGGCTCTTCTGGCCAGGAATAAAATAGGGGCTGGCCGGGCTTATCGCCTGGAAGTAGGGAGTCGGATCGGCTGGATGCTCGCGAGCCATGACGAGGAGCCCCATTGAATAGTCGTAGTTATCTTGGATCTGTGGCAAACCGCGAGCCCGCTCCAATAGCGATCCAAGCGCATTCCAGTCCTGTTTATCGCGAGCTTCCGAGATTGCCTTGTCCAGCAACTCCGGTTTCTTCAGTTCCGCTAACTCTTGCGACGGCACCAGTCGGTGCCAGACCTCGGTGAGCGGAAGACTAATCAACCATCCCACAAGCGCACTCAGAAGAAGAGGCGCCCAGTCGGCGTGCACGATGCAGTAGCGCGAACCGGGTACTGCCCGCTTGAGGCATCGTCGTTTGGATTTGGCCGCTAGAGACTGGCACTGTTTGGGATGCCACATTCGTCACTTCGGTGTCGCGTCTCGCAAGCGCCCTGCAAGCTCACCCGCGCAGGTGATGCACAGTCGGAGCACGCCAGTGCCGTCGCGCTCAATCACAACAGTCTTCTCGCCCGGCACTGGCACCCGGCCGCAACCGCCATCGCATGACTGCGCGCCCTCGATCTTCACCGCGACCCGTGTGAGACGCTGCCCAAGGAGCCCCATGAAAATGTCCCCCCTTTTGGCTGCCCCAAGCACCCAGGGCCATGGGGCTCGGGATGCAGTGAATCGCCGCCTTGGTCTTCTTCCATAGAAGGCGATGTCAAGAGCATACTTCTCCTTTCGCTCGAACCCTTCGGGCATCGAACGTCCGGGGTGGTGATCGACCGCCCGACACCGTAGGGGATCATCCGCGTTCTTCCTGCGCTTTCTCCTCGGGCCATGAAGCCTGCGGGTCCG
>DATFYN010000659.1:0-2937 GCA_035315025.1 Myxococcota bacterium | reverse complement strand
TTGGTCAATATACGCGGGGTCTCATGTTCGAACTCCATGAGTTCGATCGCCGCTGGGATGAGATCAAGTCCGGGAATGTAAGTCTTCCGAATGACGGCCCGGATAGGGAGGCGTTCGCTGTCGTATCGGAGAGCCCCGTATAGCGTTTGCCCGGGTGCAATCACTTCCGGGGCCAAACCGAATAGCGTTGTAAGGCTTGCTTGCGGATCAAGATCTATTGCGAGAGTCCGGAAGCCGTTCAACGCAAGGAATTGAGACAGATTCGCGGCCGTAGTCGTCTTTCCGGAGCCACCTTTGAAATTGACGATAGCAATGCACTGAAGATGTTCGTTATCCCGTCGGTGCGGCACATACTTTCCAGGCGTCCTCGCGGACCGGTCCATCACTTGGCGCAGGGTCGCAACGTCTTCCAGAGTGTATGAGCGCCGTGGATGGCCAGGTTCGGTCGGGCCATTCAATTCGGAGGCGATGCGCCGGAGGTAGCTGTCGGTAACCCCGAGGTAGCGAATCGTCTCGGAGGGCGTGAGCTTCCGGAACTCTTTTGTCGCGGTAGGAGGGAAACTCGCAAGTCGGTGATTCGCGAGTTGCCCGGTAATCGCGAGCGCCTGAGCCCTGACAACGCGGTTCAGAGACAGGGGTGGCGCGGCGGTTGAAATGTTCATGTTGCGGAACCATCGCTTACTGTGGCCGATAAGCGCTACATATCCACCGATCCTATGATTCTGGCGATCCGTGCAAGCGATTTTTGGTTAATGAAGTCTTACTTCCCACCGTCCTCTATTCGGTGCCGGCTGATTCGGTTTGCGCGTCCGATCCACCTGCGCCTGACAAGCGACGCGGAGAGGCGCTCTCCACGATGCTCTCCATTGAGCGACCAAGCACCGTCAGCTGCCAAACCGTGTGCCGCCGGGCCCAGCGGCCAACCCGAGCTACGGCGGTGTCCTGACGACGGTCACCTGCAAAGCGGCGAGATCCGCTGTCAACGACCGTAGCCGCGACAGATCCAGTGCCGGCGCATCCGCGTCAAGTTTGGAGACGGAGCGATCGTAGACTGCGACGCATTCGCGGTTGGTGATGCGCGACATGTAGACGATGCCGTCGAGGACGGTGCGATCGTAGAGTTCCTGACTGAGTTTCCTGCCTGCCCGCTGCGCCCTCGCGCGCACCGCATCGGTCGATACGCCGAGCAGGCTAGCTCCCTCCCGCCGAAGGTCGACCAGGGCAAGCGGATCCCCGTTCCTGATTGCGGCGATCGAAAAGTCGTCAAACTCCTCCTCGAGCAATTCGCGCTTCGCTTTACTTTGAAATCGGTCTCGGATGATTGTCTCCGCGATCGCGGTTCGTGTGTCCTGAGCGAGGTAGAGGAGCTTGAACGCATCCTTCGGGCTCGAGAAGCGCGTCTTCCCAAAACCCATGCCGAGTGGCGAGTCCTTGTAGGCGCGGTGGACGATCCGGACATAGTCCTTCACGTCCAGCCGCACGACGAGGTGCCGCAGGATTGCTGTGTTGAGGCTCGTCACTGCTGGAAATAGGCCCGAGCTGCCTCGACCACTTCCGCGACGCGATCATGCTTCAAGAGATCGATGGGCCGCTGTCCGCCCAGAGTGGGGTTACCGCGGCTCAGCCACAGCCAGGCGACCCGTGGATTGGAGACGACAGCGTTGACCTCGGCGATGCCTCTGGCAGGTCTGCTGTCGACGAACTGGTCGATCGGATAGACATGCTTGTGCGTTCCCTTCAGCAAACCGATGATGTCGCCGGTATGCTGCCAGCGATTCAGGCTTGAGCGCGCGACGCCGTACTCCCGGCTGAGCTCGGTCGCGCCCGCAACGGGCCCCGCCCAGTCCTCGAGCCGTTTGGCGACGGCATATGCGTTGAGCGCCTGACGTCCATCCTCGTCGCTGAGGATTTCACCGAGACCGACACCCTTGTGTTTTTCGACCTCCTGAGGCTGATCGACCTGAATCTTGGTGCCACTGGCATCGGTGCTGAACGACTCCAGAAGACCGCGCATTCGGCTAATCAGCTCCGCTTCCCTGCTGTTCAGCTTGCGCCGAGCCTCTTCCGTCAAGCTCGCGACGACGGCGATCGCCGTTCCGGCGATTCGCGCGGAGATCTCGATCGCCCCGGGCTCAACCAAGGTTTCGCCCTTCAAGGCGCCTGCTACCTTGACGGCAACGCGACGAGCCACGTTTGTCCGAGGAGCCGCAGTGGCGTGCATCCGTTTGGCGACCATGGTTCACGTCCTTTCCATGGGAACTACATAGGGTCATCTGTTCCGTTTGTCCAGTATGCCCCCAATGTACCAGCGAGTGTTGCCGACGCTCGCCCCGCCCCAGCCATCGGCCTCGTTGCGCCTCAAGGGCTCGGACCGCCGATGCGGCCCGCGTGGCCGATGAGGACGGGCAACCTCGACAGGAATACCCGGGTCTGGTGCGCGATCGACACGCTGCTGTCCGGTGCCTTCGACACGATCGGCGAGGACAGGGACGAGGCGAAGCGGAGCGGCCTTGTCGCTTGGCACTTAATTGGGGTCTGCCTCACTTTGCGTGCTGGCCGGAACCGCGAATTCTCGGAAGACGATTGATAACGCACGGTAAATTTGATCCGATGCCGTGATTTTCTCGTTTCATATCGTCCCGCGAGGTCCTTCGCCAAATCCTGACGTGTTTTCCGAGTGTTATGGGTTCAACGTGGCTTCAGCCAGCACGCAAAGTGAGGAAGACCCAGCTAACCTGAGATTTCAGCGCGCTACGGTCTCAAGCCAAAATGCTCGCGTTGGGGAAAATTCCAGCAATCTCACGCCAAGGCGCCCAGCGACAGGCGCGGTCGTCTATCTCACGCTCGGACAACTGCACTGGATTGAAGGCCGCACGCGCAGCCGCTGAAGGTGAAGGCGCGCGTGAAGGCATTGTCACGGCGTCGGCGGCTTGGTAG
>DATFYN010000658.1:0-9174 GCA_035315025.1 Myxococcota bacterium | reverse complement strand
TGACCGTGCTTACCGCTGCGGCAGCGCTTATGTACGGCCCCCTACCGGTGCAGGCAGCGGACAAGAAGCCCAACATCCTCGTCATTTGGGGCGATGACATCGGCTACTGGAACGTCAGCGCCTACAACCAGGGCATGATGGGCTACAAGACGCCGAACATCGACCGCATCGCGCACGAAGGTGCGCTGTTCACCGATTGGTATGGCCAACAGAGCTGCACGGCCGGCCGCGCCGCGTTCATCACCGGACAGTCCCCCATCCGCACCGGCCTTACCAAAGTAGGCCTACCGGGCGCGAAGGAAGGCCTTCAAAAGGAGGACCCCACGCTCGCCGAGTTGCTTAAGCCTCTCGGTTACGCCACCGGACAGTTCGGGAAGAACCATCTCGGCGACCTCAACAAGTTCATTCCCACCGTTCACGGCTTCGACGAATTCTTCGGCAACCTCTATCACCTGAACGCGGAACAGGAGCCTGAACACCCCGATTATTCGAAAGATCCCAAGTTCAAGGCGATGTTCGGCCCGCGCGGCGTATTGCGTTGCAAAGCCACGGCCACGGACAATCCTGCGCCGCCTGACCCCCGCTTTGGTCCGTGGGGCAAGCAGACCTGCGAGGACACCGGGCCGCTCACCATTAAGCGCATGGAGACGGTGGACGAGGAAGTCACGAAGGGCGCACTCGAGTTCATGCAAAAGGCGCACAAGGACGGCAAGCCGTTCTTCATCTGGTGGAACTCGACCCGCATGCACATCTGGACGCATCTCAAGCCTGAAAGCCAGGGGAAGACCGGGCTGGGCGTTTATCCCGACGGCATGGTCGAGCACGACGGCATGGTCGGCCAATTGCTCAAGAAGCTCGATGAGCTTGGCATCGCTGATAACACGATCGTGATGTACTCCACCGATAACGGCGCGGAGTCCATGAGCTGGCCGGACGGCGGAACCACCCCCTTCCGCGGCGAGAAAAACACCAATTGGGAGGGTGGCTACCGCGTTCCGTGCGCGATTCGCTGGCCCGGGGTCCTCAAGCCCGGCACGGCCATCAACGACGTTGCTTCGCACGAAGACATGCTTCCGACGCTGATGGCCGCGGTAGGCGATCCCACGGTGAAAGAAGACCTGTTGAAAGGTATGAAAGTTGGCGACACGACCTTCAAAGTCCACCTCGATGGCTACAATCTACTCCCGGCCTTCAAGGGCGGGGGCGCCTGGCCGCGGCTGGAGTTTATCTACTGGACCGACGACGGGAGCGTTGCGGCGCTGCGCTACAACAACTGGAAAGTCACCTTCCTGAAGCAAAATGCCCACGGTTTGGCGGTCTGGCAGGAGCCTTTCGAGGAACTGCGCGCCCCCATGGTCGCCAATCTGCGCTCAGATCCATTCGAGCGTGCCGAGTATGAGGGGATGGATTACGGCCGCTGGTTTGTGGACCACGCCTACGTGATCGGGCCGGCAGCGTTCTACGTTGCCCAGTGGCTGCAAAGCTTCCGCGAATTCCCACCGCGCCAGAAGCCCGGCAGCTTCAATCTGGACCGTGTGATGGATGAGGTGACCGGCCAAAGATCCAACAACTGACGCCCTGGCCCGACCTCGAGGTGGGGCACAGGATTGCCTACGACTGGCGAGTACAACGCGGCGATCGACAAGAAGATCGCCGGAGATCAAGCGCACCTAGCGGTCTGTAGTTGAAGGCGTCCAGTGGCGGCGAGGGAGAGGTAAGTAGACCGATTGCGATTTGCGAGCAAGTCACCCTGCAGCGATGGGATGTCATCCACCAAATAGAAGGAGCCCCCCAATGCGATGTCGGACGATTCAGTTTGCAGTTGGCACACTTGTCGTGGCCGTTCTCTCTCTTGGTGCACAGGTCGTCAAGGCGCAGGACAGCGCCCAATTCAAGCAAGTCTCGTTTTCGGTGCTGACACCCACCAATCAAAAGATTGTGACACAGACTGCGGGAGTGGCCGCGGCCCAGATTGACGATGCCAACAAGGCGATGGGAGGTACAGATCCCGTCAATGCACGGTGGGAGGTAGCAAAGGCGCGTCAACTGGTGGGCACGTTGCGCCAGGTGAGCCCGGCTGCACGCCTCGACGACAGCCTTGGCTCCGCGAAGAAGGCGATCAAGAGTGGCAATAGCCAGGGTGCTCTCACGCCGGTGTATGAGCAGCTCGATGAGTATACAAGTCTCAAGGGCGTACTTGATGTCAGGCCCTACGTTGAAAAGGCCAAAGGCCATCTCAGCGCGGGACAAACGGACCTGGCGATCACTGATATCGACACAGCCCGAGCGAATATCACGTACATCGAGATTGACCTTCCGCTAAAGAAGGTTTACGGCGAGCTGACCCGTGGAATGGTTTCGCTCGATCACAAGGACGTCCTCACCGCTCAAGACCGGGTGAGTGCGGCCAAGAGGGACTTTACACCCGTCGTGAAGGTGGTCTCGGCCAGGCTTGTGGAGACGGTTGCGGAGGAGGAACTCGAGCCCGCGCAATAAGCGACGATACGAAAGTTCCCACGTCAGGCGGCTCGCACTCAGTGGGCCTCGTCATTGTGCGTTCGCGGGAGGCGCTTTCTTGGCGTCTTCCGCCGCCTTCTCGGCCTGTGCCTGGGCGGCATCGAACTCCTGGTCGGACTTCTGCTGATACTGCTGCGCGTTCTGCGCCTGCCGCTGCTCTCCTGTCAAGTCGAACTCTTTGTCGGAGGTCGGCGTCGACTGGGACCACTGATTGCTGCCACAAGCGGAAAAAGAGGAGAGTGACAGGGTTACCATGACGATGAGCAAGGTGGTATGTCGCATGTGATCTCCTTTCGGGTGGGGAGACCAGCCTACCACGGCTCGGCCGACGAGGGAGAGGCAATAGGACGGCCCGGTATCAGCACGATTGGTGTGCTGCGGACGCTCGAACGTGCGATGATATCAGTTCTGTGGATGGGGCCCAAAGCCGCGGCCATCGCGCGGGTACAAGACTGGAAGGATTGTCATGACTCGCACAAAAGCGCTCGTCTCCGTGCTCTGCTCACTCGCGCTCCTGCTCCTCGCTGTGAGGAGCCAAGCCCAGGCGATTCCGCAGCAAAATACCAACTTAGGTGTCACCGGTGAGATCACGGCGCTCGACCTCGGCGCGAAGACCCTGATCGTAATCGGGCCAAACAAGGACGGCGGGATGTTCGTGACCAACAAGGACACGATCATCATGAACGGTGATAAGAACGTTAGCCTCGCTGACCTGAAGAAGGGCTGGCACGTCGAGGTCAGTTTCGACAATATCACCGGCAAGAACATCGCGCATTACATCACGGTGGTAGACACCGGGAATTAGAGTCTTCACGTCGCAAACCCTACGATCAGCTAAAGGGCATCCTCCTCCGGTTCACACCGGACTTGCCAAGAGCGGATCTAGAATGCGCGCTTGCGTCCAGAGGCGTCCAACCCGTTGTCTGGGCCGTCGCACACGAGTAGGTGTCGATCAGTCTCTTGTCCGTGAGAAGAATGGCGACCGCCGCGACAATGCCGCCGCCGTTGGCATAGTTGCAGAACGGCGAACGGATTTTTTGAGACAGGACTCCGATCCACTGGTCCCGAGTGACTTCGGTCGCGAACAAGAGAAAAAGCGTCGGGATCTCACCGACAATCTGTGCCTCGCATCTGACGGGAATCGATTGCAGCGATTGCACCGACTGACAGGTGGCAAGGCCATGCTGAAGGAGATCTCTGGGCGGCGGTCCGGATTGCTGAGAGCCCTGAGGAGCTGATGGCGGCGGGCCCCCCTCTCCAAACGGTGGCGGACCCTGCGGAGGTGGTGCCGGCGGCCCCATACCAGCAAATGGCGGTGGCCCGTTCGCGACGATGCATCCGAACAGCCACAAGAGAAGTGGAATAAGCAGACTCCAGATCTTGGCACGTCGCATGGCCCAAAGATACATTCCCGTCCTAAGAAGATAAATGGGCGCTCCCAAAGCGTGCAGTTCATGTCGCTCTGGCAACCCGCTGCACTGGAGCCAGCAATGGGGGCTCGCCGACACAAGGCACGGTTTGTGGTGTTTTGGCGGGTGACTCAGCCCGGGACTAGGCGCGCAACTCCTGGACCGACCTTCTCGTGCGCTGCCAAGCGAGTCGAGGGGGCGGGGCCGCATTGGAAGGGAGAGGAAACGATGGACCAGCAATGCGAGTGGAGACCGATCTGGAGAGGGGCCTGGGTTGCGGGACTCATCGCTGTCACTTTGGCCTGCCCGAGTAAGCAGGCGACAGCGCTCGGGACTGCGTTGAGCCGCGGACGATTCGAAATGAACTGTCCAGACGCAACGGGCGAAGTGCTGAGCTCGGAAGTCGTCCAACCCGCCTTGCAAGGTCCCTACGTCGCCGGCATTCAGCGCGGGGAGTTCACAATCGGTGTGGCCGGCTGCGGGCAACGCAACACATACGTCGTGGTATGTCCCGAAGGCGGTGAAGGCTGCTTTGCGCTTGATTCTGGTGGACTTCGCCAGTGATAAATGGACTGAGAATGCGAATTGAAGCTTGACGTCAATAGGGATGTTCACATGACCCGTCCAACAACGAGCTGGTGCAGATCATGATGCCGTTCATGTCAGCCAGCGAAGCGACCACGCTGACCGTGGACAAGGGCTGGGTGACGGAAGCCTCAGTCGAGGACGTGAAACTGATGCCGGGCGTACGCCACACGATGTTCTGGCTGCAAGGTGGCGACTGGGTTGCCCGCGAGGTAGTGAAAGATGTCAAAAGTGGACAGACCAATTTATTCTCAGTACTGGGGGCTGGTTTGCTGGGGCAAGCAGGGCGGCAAACCCTCCGACAATCCCTACTGGAAGCTGGTGAACGAGGACGTATTGAAGCAGTTGCTGCACCCGGACAAGAAGATGCGGGCCGCCGGTCTCGATGGGCGCGTGTTCCCCGCGGTCGGTAATCACGAAGTGTGGGGCGACAGCGACGTGGAAGGCCTGTTGGCCTCATTCCCCTATCTGAAAAAGTTTGGGGTTTCCGACAAACAACTGACCTACAAGTTTGACTACAACGGCGTTCGCTTCATCTTCCTGTGGACCGGGAAATACGACTATCGCGAGCCCACGGCCTGGCGTGCCCGCATACGGAGAACAGATGAAGCAGCCACAGGTGTGGCTGGATGAGGCCAAGACTGCAGAGATAAAAAACGTCTTCATGGCCTTCCATAACCCGACTTTCTGCCGCTCTGGCATGGGACCCATCCCCGAAGCTCAAAATCCACACAAGACGATTGCCGCGGATGCCAAGGACCCCGACATCGTCGTCTTCAATGGTCACGTACATACGACCGAGCTCTACGAAGTGGACGGCGTGAAGTACCTTTGCTGCTTCGTGGCGGGGGCGCTGAACAAGATCCGATCCTTCCCGGGAGGAGCATGCATTGTCGCCCGCGGGCTATCCCGTTGGCATTAGGGAGGTGACAAAAGCCATGGACCGAAACACGATGTTTTTTTGTAGGCTTGCTAGTAGTCGCCGCATTCGGCGTGTTTTACGCCGTGATGGCGGAGCGCACCTACTCGCAGTGTACAACCGGCGCTCCTCCGTATGAGAGGTGCGAGTAGCGCGAACGGCCGCGGTCGGAGTCACGACGATCCTCATCTTCTCGCTCGTTATTGGCCACGCTCTCCTCGAGCTATTCGGCATCAGCATCGGCGCGTTCACCGTTGCGGGCGGGATCCTGATCTTCCTGATCGCAGTGCAGATGGTCCTCGGCCCGGCTGGTGCCGCGAAGCCCGCGCAGAATGCGGCGCTAGACGACGCGGACGCACGGCGCTTCGCCCTCGTTCCGCTGGCGATCCCGCTGCTCGCCGGGCCCGGTGCGATCAGCACCGTGATCGTCTATGCGAGCAAGGGGCCACGCGGGAACGGCTGCACTCCGCTGGACTACGCGATTCTCGCGGGCATTATCCTCGTCGTCGGTGGAGCGACCTGGAGCGCGCTCCGCGTCGCCGACCCGCTCCGGCGTCTCCTCGGCGAGACGGGCATCGACGTCTCCACGCGCGTCTCGGGCATCCTCATCGCGGCCATCGCCGTCGAGATGGTGTACGACGGGCTCGTCAGGCTCTTCCCTGCGCTCTCGGGGTAAGCGCCCGCGGCCGGGCCCGATCCCGTGGAAGCCTATGCGCGAACGAGTCGGCTGTGGTGGAGTATGGGAGGTGGGGCGCCCTCGCGGCCGCAGCACGCAGGCCGTCGAAGTCGGGGGAGGGGAACGGGCGCCATCGTCCGACTCAGCAGACCCCGGAAGCCGGAGCCGGATAGAGCCGGTAGCCGCGACGACCTATCGAACCAGGCGGAGTGGTCGCACCGGATGAGTCGGCCATCGGTTCGGATGCGCGATGCACGCCGCGAGCGGACGTCTCATATGCGAAGCTCTACTCGAGCTGTGACGCGTACCCCTCGCTCGGAGAACGCGCCTCGCGCAACTGATCGGGGGTGACTGCCAGCCGGCATGAATCGCCGACCGGCTCAATCTCCCAGGTTACCCGTGAGGTCCCCTCGCTCTTTACGTCCTCGCCCCATAGAGCCGTGAAGTTCTGGACGACCCGGCGCGGTGGATTGACTTTCAGATTTTCGCCCTCGAAGCGCCCGTCCCACTGTCGCTACGTCCACGCCGCTGCCGAGCAGCTCAGCGGCAAACGTCCGACGCAGGGAGTGCCCTCGGCCATAGACTACGCGACGCCTACTTCACTGCGCGGCGCGCCTTCTCAAAGAGCGACTCGAGCTGCGATGCCAGAACCCTGCTGCCGATCGATCGCTTGGCGGCGCCACCGAAGCCCTCGATTTGGTCCGTAGATGTGCGGTTGGCGTACACCACTACCGTGCCGGACTGCGTCGGGAGGAAGGCGGCGATCGCCTGCTCGCAGTTGTAGCCCGTGCTCACGTAGAACTGCCGCTGGCCGACGATCCAGGCGGCACCATCCGGGATAAAGAAGCTGTGCGTGAGGGCGATGGTCGGCACGTTCTGGGCGGTGAAGTGGGTCCAGCGGAACGATTCCTCGGTGTTGGGCGGCTTCGCGTTCGGATATTCGAGCAGCATCGAGTAGGCGTGTGGCGCGTACTTCTGTAGAACCTGCAACGCCTGGCTGGCCGAACGCAGCTCGTCGGCGGGCGATCGCGTCTTGCCACCGTCGCGGACGTAGGGCGCGATCCCCGCAAGGCCCTTCGCCCGGTAGGCCTGCACGCGCGCCAGAAGCGCGCTGATCACGGCCCGCTCGACCTCTGTCGGCGATGCGTCCGCGCCGAGCTTCCGGAAGCTCGCGATCTCGGCCGCGGACAGATTGAGGGGGCCGCCGGGCTGCGCTTTGAGGTACGCCGCCGCGCGATCTGTTGCGTCGGTGCCGAAGGTGAGCTTCGCGAAGTCGGCCGGGCTGCCAGCGCCCTGCACGAAGCCGAACGCGATGTTGCCGGGATCGACCTTGTCGAGCAGGCCCTCCTTGACCTCCGCCATCAGATCGGCCGGCGATGTCGGCACCTGGAACGCGAACGCGGCTACGAGCTCGCGTGGGCCGCTCGGCTGGACCGTTCCACGCACGAACTCGCCGGCCTGCACCTTTGCGATCTTGTCCGGGGTGTAGCCGAGATCAGCGAGCAGCGTGGCAGCGGTGGGCGAGTCTGCGCAAGCCGGCGTCGCAACCGCGCAAGCCATCAGCATGAGAGCAGCGACAATTAAGGTTCGAACCACGGTCGGATCTCCTCGGAGATGGGCAAGATGTACTGCGCGAAAGCTCGTCGCGATTAGGTCAGATTATGCCCGAAGGTTGTGTGGGGAGGAGTCCCAAGTGTTCTGTGTCGGAATCGCTCTCGGCGTGTACTGCGCCCGCCACACGGGCTGCGCGCAGCAGTTCAAGCAGGAAGAGCAGTCAGCCAAGACGATGCCGATCAACTGCGGCACCGCGCAGGGCGATCTCCGGGTGCTGCAGAGCGAGAAAGCCAACGTCGTGCAACCGGTCGCCATGGGTGTCACGATGATCTATCCCGCGAGCGCCGTGATCGGCATTCTTACCGGGGTTGAAGGCACGAAGTACCAGGTAGCGACCGGCGAGTACAACGCGGCGATCGACAAGAAGATCGCTGAGATCAAGAGCACCTGCGGCCTGACAGCGGAATAGGCTCAGCCCGGCGCCCGGCACTCCGGGTGGGCGAGGAGCATCCCCCGCGTCCGCTCGCGATACGCGCTGGCGAAGCACTGCGAGCGCGCGAAGGCCTGGAGCCGGGGCTGGTCGTACTCGAGTCCCGCCCCGTCGCACTGAGCGGGGAGCTCCTGCTGCCAGGCCTGCTCGCTCCCGTCGAACGCATCGCGCAGCGGGGAGGCGACGGCCGTACGGCACGTCCCGAGCGCGGCCTGATAGGCGGCCTTGGCGGCGGCCAGCTCCCGGGCCGCACAGGCGTCTGGTGTCGGCTGGTTCGAGCAGTCGACCTCGACGCGGGCAGGAGGAGGCGGCGGCGCCGGGGGGGCCGGCGACGGCAAGCGCGAGAAGGGCTCCTGCTGGAGCACCACCTGCGCTCCGGGGCTTCCCAACCGGAGCAGCAGCAGCTTCATGTCGCCTAGGAGCGCGTTGCCGCAGCCCCACCAGTTCGTCGCGAGCAGCATCGGCGCACGGTCGGGCGCCTCGGCGACCTGGATCTGATAGAGCTGCGCGAGCGCATCGGCGGCCTGCACGAACTCGGCGCAGTTCCCGCTCCGGAGATCGTTCACGCAGAGCGCGAAGCCCTCCGCGATCGCAGGGCAGACGTCCTCCGCGGAGGCGGGATCGGCCGCAGCGACCCACGGATCGGCGGCCGCCAGCGCGACGAGCGCGGCGAGACGAGCGAGACGGCGACGCGCAACGCTCCGCACGGCGCGGAGGCTAGCCTGCCTCGTGCGCCGGCGCGCCCCTGTGCGGCGCGTGCCGGGCCGCTCGCGGCAGCTTCGAGCTCGCAGCCGAAGCCGGTCGCCACGATTGCCCCGAACATCCGAGCCTTCCTCGACTCCTCGCCTCCGGACGGGCAAACGGCGTTCTCGGCGAAGATCCGGGCAGCCAACTGCCGTCACGGGCATCGGCGTTCGGATGCCAGTGTCGCCACCCAACGAGGTCGTGGTCATCAGGTAACACACTCTATTGTGAGGGGACTTTTGGGAGGACCCTCGCGTCTTTTTTTGGCTTTCCGTGGCTG
>DATFYN010000657.1:0-13241 GCA_035315025.1 Myxococcota bacterium | reverse complement strand
AACCTAGGCGCCGCCAACCACGACGATACGCGCCACGAAAACCCGGAGCGTTTCGACATCTTTCGACCGCGAAAGCAACACCTCGCGTTCGCTAGCGGCCCACACACCTGCTTGGGAATGCACCTTGCCCTCATGGAGACTCGGGTTGTCCTCGAGGCCGTCTTGGATCGCCTCCCGAATCTGCGACTCGATCCTGCGGTTCCCGATGTTCATATCGGTGGGGTGATCTTCCGCTCCCCGGCCGCGCTCCCCGTGCGGTTCGACCCCGGGAAGGTGCGAGCATGAGCCCGGCGGTTCTGCTGGGCCTCGACGCGGGCGGCGGCGGCGCGCGCTGCCTGCTCCTCGACGCACAGAACGGCGCGGTCACGACGGCCATTCGGCCTTGGAAGCATTCGGTGACACCGGAGACGGGTGGACTCGGCCGCGACCTCGATCTCGCTGCGCTCTGGGCATCGCTCGCGGACGCGACCCACGAAGCCCTCGCACGGGCCGGGCTGAAGTCCCGCGACGTGGTGGGAGTGGCTACCACGAGCATGCGCTTCTCCACTGTGGTACTCGGACCCGGGGCGCAGCTCCTTCTCGCAACCCCGAACCGTGACGCAAGGGCGAGTCTTGAGGGGCTCCGCCTCGCAGCCGATCACGGCCCCGAGCTCCATCGCCGCAGTGGCCACTGGCCGAGTCCGATTTGCACGGCGGCACGCCTGCGCTGGCTGGCGACGCGCGAGGCAGGGGCACAGCTACGCGCACCGGGCGCCGCAGTGCTGGCTCTGAGCGACTGGCTGACTTGGCGGCTGTGCGGAGAGATCACCGCCGAGCGTTCGCACGCCGGGTCGACGCTGCTCTTCGACTTCGAAGCCGACGACTGGGCGTGGGACCTGATCGACCGGTTTCAGCTACCGCGCGCGGCGTTCCCGCGGCTTGTGGCGTCGGGAACACGCGTCGGCGCGCTCGCTGCCGAGGCAGCAGCCGCTCTCGGCGTACCTGCAGGAATTCCCGTAGGCGTGGGTGGCGCCGACACGCCCTGCGGCCTTCTCGGCGCCGGAGTGGTGGATCCGGGAGAAACGGCCGTTGTTGCGGGAACGACGGCGCCCGTGCAGCAGGTGACGGAGCGCCCGGTGCTGGATCCAGACTGCCGTCTTTGGATCGGAACTCACGTGGTGCCCGGCCGGTACGTGCTCGAGAGCAATGCGGGTTCCATGGGCGAGACGCTGGAGTTCATCGGGCGAGTCTTGTATCCCGACGCACCGAATCCCGCAGCGCGCGTTCTCGCCGACGCCGCGGCTTCGGAACCTGGTGCCGCGGGCATGCTCTCCACGTTCGGCGCGCAGGTGATGGATGGCCGCGACCTGAAGCTTCCCATGGGAAGCCTCACGTTCTCGCACCTATGCGCGCCGGATGATCCCGACGCGCGGCGCCATGTCTCTAGAGCGCTCGTAGAGGGGATGGCGTTCGCCCTGCGCGCAAACCTCGAACAGATCACGGCGACGAGCGGAAAATCGCACACACGGCTTCGTATCGCGGGCGGCATGTCCCGCAGCCCGGCCTTCGCCCAGCTCTTGTGTGAAGTCCTGGGCCGCGAGGTCGAGCTCTGCACCCACCCTGAAACCACGGCCCTCGGCGCAGCCCTGTGCGCGGGCGTGGCGGCGGGTGCGTTTTCCGACGTCGCTGAGGCCGGCCGCAGCCGCCGGCCGTACGCCCAGACTCTGACGCCCGCCTCGGAGCTCGAGCGAGCCTATGCCCCGCTTTACCAGAGTTGGCATGCCCTGCGAAAGGCGCAGGATCCAGCGCTGAGCGCAGCCCAATCGACCATTCTTCCCGCAGTGATCGCAGCTGGAGCAAGGGCAGGATCCTCTGCACCCGTCCTCGCGCGACCGCGGATCTTCGTGACTGCAGATCTGGACGAGGAGTCGCTCGGCAAGCTCCGCGCGATCGGCGAGGTCGTGCACGAAAGCTTCCGCGAACGCATGCGGCTCCTAACGGGCCTGGCTCTCGTCCAGGCGTTGGCGGGTTTCGAGGTGTTCGTGACTGAGGTGGACGTGGTGGACGTCGCGGCCCTCGAGAAGCTCCCGGACCTGCGCGTGATCGCCGCCTGTCGGGGCGACGCAGTGAACGTGGACGTGGCCGCCTGCTCCGCTCTCGGCATCCCCGTGATCCACGCGCCTGGGCGCAATGCGGGCGCGGTGGCGGACCTAACGCTCGCGTTCCTCTTGATGCTCGCGCGGAAACTCCCGGCAGCGGAAGGGTTCTTGCGGAATCCGGAAATCCAGGCGGGCGATCTTGGCCGCATGGGCCAGGCCTTTCAGACCTTCCGCGGGCGGGAGCTCTGGCGAAAGACCGTGGGGCTCGTGGGATTTGGCTCCGTGGGCCGTGAGGTCGCAAAGCGCCTTTGCGCGTTCGGGGCACGGGTACTGGTGTATGACCCCTACCTGGCGCCCGATCAGGTGATCCGAGCAGGAGCGGAAGCAGTTGCGCTGGACGATCTGCTGGCCGCGAGCGATTTCGTGAGCCTCCACGCCTCCGTCAGTGACCACAGCCGCGGTCTGCTCGGTGCCCGCGAACTCGCGCGGATGAAGCGCGGTGCTTTCCTCGTGAACACTGCACGGGCCGCCCTGGTGGACGAGACGGCCCTCGCCGAGCAACTCCGGGCAGGCCATCTCGCGGGTGCCGCCCTCGATGCGTTTTCTGTCGAACCACCGGGCGCAGACCATCCTCTCCTCGCCCTGCCGAATGTGATTGCAACGCCTCATATTGGCGGGAACACGCTGGAGGTGGCTACCCACCAAGGCCGCATCATCGCAGCTGACCTCGCGCGGATCGTGCACGGCGAGCGCCCTCAGCACGTCCTTGACCCAGATGCGCTCCGCGAATTCGCCTTGGATCGCCCGCGGCGCCTCCCTGCGCCGGGGACACTCGCTGCGCTTGCGGCGCGACGAGGCCCGGCCGTGTCTGATTTGCAACGCGACGCGATCCCGAGTGCGCGTGCCCCCGTAGCAAGCGCGGCAGCGGCTCCCGCGACCGGTGAGACCGTCGAAAAGTTCACGCGCATCCTGCAGGCCTTCAGCGAACAGATTGGGCAAGATGGACGGCTGCGTGCCTTCTCCGCGGACCAAGACGTGACGCTCCACTTCCTGATCAGCGATTTTGGCCGCGAACTTTTCTTCCGTCTGCGCCGCGGCGCTGTGTCTTCCGGGCTCGGAGCACCGGACGGCCGGCCAGAAGTGCAGCTGCGCCTCAAGGCCGACGTCCTCGACGGGATGTTTACGGGCCGGGTGAACCCGATGGAAAAGGCCATGAGCGGCGAACTGTCGTTCACCGGAGACGCCGCAAAGGCCATGACGCTGCAACACCTCCAGGCGGACCTCCGCCGGCTGTACCGTGCAGCGCGTGAGGCGGTTGGCGATCCGGGTGACCTTGCTGCGGTTGGCCGCGCGGCCGTCCCGGCGGCGGAGAAGGCCGTATGCCCCGCGGACAAGGAGCGCGAGGAGCTTGTCGCGATCGTACGCGAGCTCTATGCGCAAGAGCTCATTACGGCGACCGGTGGCAATGTAAGCGTTCGTATCCCCGGAACCGATGAGCTCTGGATCACACCCAGCCAACTCTTCAAAGGCGACTTGCGGCCGGAGATCCTGGTTCGCATTGACCTCGAGGGTCAGCCGCTTGGCGCAGGCGGGTTCTCTCCGTCGAGCGAACGACTCATGCACTGTGCGGTGTACCAGGCGCGCAACGATGCACGTGCCGTGGTTCATGCACACGCGCCGCACGCGACGATTCTTGCGAATGCCGGCCTTCCCTTCCTTCCGATCTCGACGGAGGCTGCCTTCTTTGGCGAGATTCCGCGCGTACCGTTCATCATGCCCGGAACGAGTGCGCTTGCCGACGCTGTCCGCGAGGCGGTACGGAAGAGCTGGGCTGTCCTCCTTGTGAACCACGGCCTGCTTGTGGCGGGTCGCAGCCTGCGACGCGCCGCCGATATGGTCGAAATTGTGGAGCGATCGGCAGAGGTGATCCTCGGCTGCCATGCTCTCGGCCGCACCCCGCCCACTCTCCCGGAAGACGCGGTGCGCGCGTTGCGCCAGATGGGGGACCTCGTTGCGTGAGACCGTGCCGGCGCGCGATGATGCCGGCCGCAACGAGGTGACTGTGGAACGCGCAATCGAGTTTCCCCTCCACGCCCGGATTGAGTCCCAGCTGACCGGCCCCGGTGCACCCTTCGAGACCGTCGTCGGCGATGTCCTCGGCGAGCGCATGGCGGTCTTCCGGGAGCGGGTGCTGTCCCTGCGGGCGCTTTTGGAAGGCTCGGCCGGCTTCGGCGACCGCGAGTACATCGTGCAAGGTGAGCGGCGCATTTCGTTTTCCGACCACCTCCTCGCCGTGGCCTCGGTGGCCAAGGCATTGCGCGACCGATTCGGGGTGGGACCGGGGGACCGCGTAGGCATCCTCGCGGCGAACTGCCCCGAGTGGATCGTGACTTGGTGGGCCGCCGTAAGTCTCGGTGCCATCGCGGTTGGCATGAACGGATGGTGGATGGGCGACGAAATTCTCTATGCGCTCGCCGACTGTGAGCCCAAGGTTCTGGTGGGCGACGCCAAGCGGCTCGAGAGGCTGCGGCGCGAACGGGTGCGGGCGGAGGTCGTCGAGATCGAGCGCGATTTCGGCGGATTGTGGAGTTACGACCGCCAGGCGTCGTTGCCGTCTGAGCCCATTGCCGAGGACGACCCGGCCTGCATTCTTTACACGAGCGGCACCACCGGACGCCCCAAGGGCGCCGTCAATACCCACCGCAACATCGTCGCGCTCCATCGCCTTTACACCTTCCACGGCATACGCCTTCTCATGATCGCTGCGGCGAAGGGCGCAGCGACCCAAACCACGCCGCCGCCTCTGGCGAACTGCGCGCTCATGACGACGCCGCTGTTTCACCTCTCGGGGCTCTATACGGGTGCGGTCACTCTCCTCGCGAGCGGAGTGAAGACGGTGTGGACGAAGGGCCGCTTCGATCCCGTGCAGGTGATGGAGCTAATCCAGCGCGAGCGAGTGACGAGCTGGGGGCCCATGGGCACCATGTTCCACCGGGTGGCGTCTCATCCCGACGTCACCAAATACGACCTCTCGAGCGTGCGACAGGTTGGCTCGGGGGGATCGCCGATCTCCGCCTCGTTGCAGCAGCGGATGCGTGAGCTCTTTCCCAACGCGCGCACCTCGCTCGGGCTGGGATACGGGCTCACCGAGGCTACGGGCATGGTCACCTTGAACTTCGCCGAGGAGCTCGAGCGTCATCCTGAGTCAGTAGGGGCGCCACTCCCCACGATGCAAGTCGAGATCCGCGATGCGGATGGAAAGGCTGTGCCAAACGGTACGGAGGGTGAGATCTACCTCCGCGGGCCACTCGTGATGAAGGAGTACTGGCGGAACCCCCCCGCAACACGCGCGACCATTCTGCCCGGCCGCTGGCTGCGCACGGGGGACTGGGGTCGGCTCGAAGGCGGCTACCTCACGATCAACTCCCGGGCACGGGATCTGATCTTGCGGGGCGGTGAGAACATTTATCCTGCAGAGATCGAGCATCGACTCGAAGCCCACCCTGACGTGGAGGAAGCGGCGGTGGTAGGGGTCGAGCACACGGAACTCGGCCAGGAGGTGAAGGCCATCGTCGTGCCCAAACACGGTCGCTCGCTGGATACGGCCGAGCTGGCACGCTTTGTGGGCGAGACCCTCGCCTACTTCAAAGTGCCTTCCCTGTGGGAAATCCGCCTGGAGCGGCTTCCGCGCAACGCCACTGGTAAGGTGCTAAAAGGCATCCTCGTCACGGGGAGTGAGAGCCCCTTCCAAGAGGAATAGCAGTGGAGTGGCGCGGCAAGGTCGCGGTCGTGACCGGGGCTTCTTCCGGGATCGGTTGTGCGACGGCGCGAGCGCTCGCGCGCCGGGGTTGCACGATCGTGGGCGTGGCCCGCCGCAAGGAGCGACTTGAAGCCCTCGCCCGGGATTGCCAAGTCGATGCACCGGATTCGAGTTTCTTGGCCGGCGACCTCGGCCACAAGGAGTTTGCAGAGCGCGCGGTGTTCGCGACCTGCGAGCGCTACGGGCGAATCGACGTTCTTGTCAACAATGCCGCGATTCCGGTCCGGAAACTCTTGTATCGGATGAGCGTCGAAGAGGCCGAGGATGCGATGCGGGTGAACTTTCTGTCCTGCCTTTGGACAACTTTTGCTGCAATTCCGCCCATGTTGCGACAAGGCGGCGGCGCAATCGTCAACGTTTCCTCGTTCGCATCGAAGGTCATCCCTACCCACGAAACGATGTACGCAGCGGCCAAGTGCGCGCTTAACGGGTTCTCCGAGGGGCTTTGGAATGATCTCCGTGGTTCGAATATCCACGTTGCTCTCATTCACCCCGGCCCGATCGACACCGAGATCTGGCAGAAGGGGGATGAACCCGACCCCTATCGCGGCCGCCGATATCCCCCGGAGCTTGTCGCCGAGGGCATCATTCAGGCGATCGAACGGCGCAGGTACGAGGTGACGATCCCTGGCAGGAACCCGACGCTTGTCGTTGCGCGCTTGCTCCGGCTTCTGTTTCCAGGAGTTTTGCGCTTCGCCATGTCGCGCTTCGATGGAGTGCCGCGCGACACCATCGAACAGGCGCGCGTTCGCGCCAACGCGGGCCACCGCCTGGGCGAGGGGCCCTAAGTACCGGTGCGTATCCTTCGCGTGCTCACTTGGCTTTTGGCCCTTGCCGTCGCGGCCTGGGGTGGTCTTGCGCTCTGGATCGCTGGACCCGGCCCACCGCGCGTGCGCGCCGCGCTTGTGGTGCTCGTTCTTTCGGGAACGGTCGTCGTCCGGGCCGTGCTTCGCTCGCCCCTTCGGTCTGCGGCCGTAATCCTCGTCACCCTCATTGCCCTGCTTGCGTGGTGGGGCACCCTCACACCCTCCAGCGATCGTGACTGGGCGCCTGACGTGGCGCGCATGCCGACGGCAGAGATCCGGGGCGACGAGCTCGTAATCCACAACCTTCGGAACTTTGACTACCGCTCGGAAACGGACTTCGATCCGCGATACGAAGATCGCACGTACGACCTCTCGAAGCTCGTGGGCTTGGATCTCTTTGTCTCCCACTGGGGATCACCCGCCATCGCCCATACGATCATGAGCTGGGAGTTCTCGGACGGACCCCCACTCGCAATCTCGATTGAGACACGGAAGACCCGGGGCCAGGAGTACTCCGCGATCGACGGATTCTTCCGCCAGTACGCACTGATTTATATCGTGGCAGACGAACGCGATTTGATCCGTCTGCGAACGAACTATCGACACGAGGACGTATACCTCTACCGCCTGACGGCCCCTGTCGCCAACGCTCGTATCCTCCTCATGGAGTACATTCAGCAAATCAACTCGCTGGCCAAAGAACCCGAGTTCTACAACGCGCTCACGGAAAACTGCACAACAGCGATTCGCACCAACGTGGAAAATGCCGGCGGTCGCGTTCCCTGGAGCTGGAAGCTTCTGCTGACTGGATACGTCGACGAGATGCTGTACGAGCGTCGCCGTGTACGTGGAAGCTTGCCGTTCGCGCGCTTGAAGGAAGCGAGCCAGATCGACGAGCGCGCAAAGGCCGTGGATCAAGACCCAGAGTTTTCGCGGCGGATCCGCGAGGGTCTCCCGGAGTAGAGCGCTTCGAGAGGCGGCGCCGACGAGTGGCCGCGTGCGGCACCCGAGGCGCCTTGCCCGCCTCCCGTCCTCCCTTCCTCGGACATACCGCCACCCGCGGACTCCGGTTCCTGTAGGCTAGGACACATGCGTGCGCGGTCGCGGCCTCACGTCCTCGGGATCGACGACGGACCTGTCGACAAGCGATCGCGGGCGCCAGTACCGGTGGTCGGGGTGATGATGGAGGGAGCGGATCTGGTGGAGGCGGTGGCCATCACCCGTTTTCCGGTCGACGGCGCTGGAGCCACCGACTTCCTCGCGGGCTGGGTGAGCAGCCTGCGACTTCGGCCCGCCCTCCAGGCCGTGGTCGTCGGAGGTATCACCATCGCTGGGCTCGGTATCGTCGAGATCGAGCGGCTCTCGCGGGAGCTCCGCCGGCCGGTGCTCGTGGTAAATCGCCGTGCCCCGGTGAACGACCGTCTTGTGCACGCCCTCGAGCGGGCTGGGCTCGCAGAGCGTCGGGCCGCCGTCGAACGGACGCCTGCGGCACACGCCGTGGGACCGCGGCTCTTTGTCGCTGCCGTCGGGGTGAAACCGGAGGATGCCGTGTCCCTCGTGCGGGCGGTACGCCGGAAATCCGAGTTGCCCGAGGCGCTACGCATTGCGCACTTGGTGGCACGCGCCGTCGCGACGGGCGAATCGCGGGGCAGGCCTTGAGACCGGCCTCCGTCGCCTCGGCGCTTGCGCTCGCCCTGTTCTTCGAAAATTGCGGTTTCGCCATGCTTTAGCTCCGCGCACCACGGGCCGATACCGAACGCCGGTCTAGGTCTAGGGCGCTCATCGCCTGAGCCAAAAAAAGCGGGGACCTCCACCGTGCGTCGCGTGATCCGGATCGCCGCAGCGCTCCTCTTGCGGATTGTCTCCGACGGCTCCTCCTACCGCGTGCGCCAGTCAGCGGATTAGCCGACGGATGGTGCCCAGGCTCACCTCGGTCGTGACGGGCCTTGTCGTGCTTGGCGTTGTGCTCTGGCCGCTCGAGCAGCTCTTTCCTGTCCGTCGCCAACGGTGGTTGCGCGGCGAACTCACGACGGATCTTGCGTACTGGTTTCTTACGCCTTTCGTGACACGTTGGCTGACGCGGGCAGCCTTGATGGCCAGCATACTGCTCCTGGCCGCCGCCGCGGGGATTCCCCTCGACGGCGAGCACGTGAAGGCATTTGCAGCCAATCCGGGACGTGCGGCGCAGCGCCAGCCCGTGGGGATCCAAGTGTTGGAAGTGCTCATCCTCGGTGACTTCATCGGTTACTGGACGCACCGCGTGTTCCATGGTCGCCCGCTCTGGGCCTTCCATGCAGTTCATCATTCCTCTCGTGAGCTCGATTGGCTCTCTTCGGTACGCCTGCATCCGGTGAATGACATCGGGTCGCGACTCGCATCCGCGCTTCCTGTCTTCCTGCTCGGCTTCTCACCGAAGATCCTTGCCGCTTATGTGCCCTTCCTCACGCTCTATGCAATTGTCTTGCACGCAAATCTCCCATGGACATTCGGTCCTCTTCGCTACGTGCTTGCGTCGCCGGCCTTTCACCGCTGGCACCACGCGGCCGACGCCGAAGGCCGCGATCGCAACTTTGCCGGGCTCCTGCCGATCATCGACCTCGTGTTTGGCACGTTCCACATGCCGCCTGGCCGCGTGCCCGAAGCGTTGGGACTCCCCGAAGATGAAATCGTGCCGAGTGGGCTTGTGGCGCAGCTGCTTTACCCGTTCCGGCGCTAACCCCTGCGCCCCGCCGATACTACGCCCTCCCCTTCCGCCCAACTCCGCCTCTTGCGATCGCTGTTCCACAACGCGGTTCTTGGAGAGCCCACGCCGATTCGCGTTCCCCCTGGCCCATCGCCCTGAGCGTCTGCAAAGGACGGAGCTTTCCCCCACCACGCTCGGTTCACCACGCGTCGTCCCGCCCGCAGCGCGGCTCGAAGCGTGAAGGCAAGGTGAACCCCGCTCGTCCAACACTGACGGCCTTCGTCAACCCGCTGTGGCCCTGGAGCGTCTCCCGGTTGTCCCCGTCAGCACACGCCGGGCGCGGTCTGGTCCCTTGGTCGCTGGCAAGGCATCTTATTGGCCTTAGAGGGGAATTCGACCGCAGGGGCTTCTATTCCGCTGCCTGACCGCGCCCCAACGCCGTGCAAAAGCGAAGGAGCGCTCCTTCCCATCCGGGAGCTGGCCGCGGGTGGACGGGCTCCGGCGTGAGCGCCAAGACAGCGCGGGGTTCAGAGGGAGGGGTCCGAATGCCGATCGCAAGGCGTGGCGGAAAGGCCGGTGCTGCCCTTGGGAGAGGGGGCAAGGCGACCGCAAGAGATCGAGCACCGCAACATGCTTGAGAAGGTCTTGTCGGCCTCATTGCGAGAGCGCTGGCGCGCTGGCCTTGTCGCGGTCTGCGTCATGGTCGCGCTGGTCTACGTCTTCTCCACACGCGCGGGTTCCTCGCGGGCTGCGGAACAGAAACGCGAGCGGAGCGTGCCGGATGTCGCGACGGCCGCGAAGACGAGCGACATCTCCGTGTATCTCACGGGACTTGGCTCCGTGACTCCGCTCAATACCGTGACCGTGCGAAGCCGAGTCGATGGCCAGCTAATGACCGTCCGGTTCCGCGAAGGCCAGCTGGTTCACAGCGGAGACCTCCTCGCCCAGATCGACTCACGCCCATTCCAGGTCCAGCTCACACAGGCCGAAGGACAGATGGTCCGGGACCAAGCTCTCCTCAAGAACGCGAAACTCGACTTGAAGCGCTACCGGACGCTCGACAAGCAGGATTCGATTGCTCGCCAACAAGTGGACACGCAGGCCTCCCTGGTGCAGCAGTACCAAGGCGCCATCGAGGCCGATCAAAGCCAAATCGATAACGCGAAGCTCCAGCTCACCTACTCCCGCATTACGGCTCCGATCAGCGGGCGGCTGGGATTGCGCCTCGTGGACCCTGGCAACATCGTGCATGCGACCGATCCGGGTGGTCTGGTGGTGATCACGCAACTTCAGCCCATTTCCGTCATCTTCACCATCCCGGAGGACGGCCTGCCCCAGGTACTCGCGAAGCTGAAGGCGCGGGAACAGCTCAAGGTCGAGGTCTACGATCGCGAGGACAAGCGACTGCTGGCGGCAGGCTTTTTGCTGACAGTCGACAATCAGATCGACCCAACCACCGGCACTGTGCGTCTTAAAGCACAGTTCCCCAATGAGAATGACGAGCTCTTTCCCCAACAGTTTGTCAATGCTCGTCTCCTCGTCGACGTGCACCGCGCAGCGACAGTGGTGCCGGTGCCTGCTGTACAGCAGAACTCCGCAGGCCGCTCGGCATCTCGATCGTGGGCGGGTTGATCGTGAGTCAGATGGTGACGCTCTACACCACGCCCGTAGTTTATCTCTATCTAGATCGGGCCAGGCACTGGTTCTCGCACCGGCGCGCGAGGACAAGATTCCGGATCGAAGAGGGAAAGGCCCTGGGCTCCACGGGAGGATGAGGTGTGAAGCAGATGGCGATTCGATGTTTGCAGTTCAGGACAGTGCCGCAGACCACGAAGGCCGATCTGCCGGAAAGAGCAGGCCTGCTTTGGACCTCTCGCCCGGGCAAGCCCGGTTGGAGCCAGGTGACCCCGACCGGATTGCTGCGGGCATTGCCGACCTGTGCCTGGCTGCTCTTTGCGGCGTGCGCAGTGGGTCCAAACTACGTGCGACCGACGACGGTCGAGCCTCCTGCTGCGTATAAGGAGATCCAGGGCTGGCAGCCTGCCCAGCCGAAGGACGATGTCATTCGGGGAGCCTGGTGGGAGATCTTCGAAGATCCCGACCTGAGTGCGCTTGAACAGCGGATCGAGGCCTCCAACCAGACCCTCGCTACGGCAGAGGCGCAGTTCCGAGAAGCGCGGGCGCTCGTCGATGTTGCACGGTCCGCCTTTTTCCCCACCGCCACGGTCGGCGTGGGAGTCACGCGCTCCCTCGCCTCGTCGACGTTTTCGCCGGGCACCTTCACGCCTCAGGGAACGAGGATGGTGTATTCCCTGCCCCTCGACATCGCCTGGACTCTGGATGTCTTCGGCGAGATTCGACGAGCCGTCGAGGCGAACCGCGCGACCGCACAGGCGAGCGCTGCAGCCGTCGCTTTGAGTCGCCTGACTCTTGAGGCAGAGCTCGCCGTCGACTACTTCCAACTTCGTACCCTCGATGCCCAGATGAAGCTCCTCGAGGACACGGCCGCCGGTTACCAGAAATCCCTCCAGCTCACGGAGAATCGCTACAATGCCGGTGTGGCCGCCCGAACGGATGTGGCGGCAGCAGAAACCCAACTCAAGACCACGCAGGCACAAGCCATCGACGTCGGGGTACAGCGCGCCCAACTTGAACATGCCATCGCGGTGCTGATTGGCGAGCCTGCATCCACCTTCTCCCTGGCGCCGGCGCCACTCAACGCCACGCCTCCCCCAGTCCCGATCGGGGTCCCGTCGGAGCTACTCGAACGAAGGCCGGACATCGCGCAAGCGGAACGCAGCGTCGCGAGCGCCAACGCTGAGATTGGTGTTGCCATCGCGGCGTACTATCCCACAGTCACCCTGAGTGCAACGGGTGGACTCGAAACTGGAGATACGTCTCAATGGTTCAACATTGCGGCCAGTCGATTCTGGTCCGTTGGACCAACTCTCACGGAGACGGTCTTCGACGGTGGATTGCGAGGAGCGCAGACGGATCAAGCGAGGGCGACCTACGATGCAACGGTCGCTACTTATCGTGAAACGGTGCTCACCGGGTTCCAGCAGGTGGAAGACAGCCTCGCTGCGCTGCGAATCCTCGAGAGCGAGGCGGAGGTCCAAGCGGATGCGGTAAAGGCCGCGGAGACTTCGGTCGTACTCACCATCAATCAGTACAAAGCTGGGACATTGAACTACATCGACGTCGTCACCGTGCAGGCGATCGCTCTTGGGGACAAGATCACCGCCGTGAATGTCCTGGGTCGCCGCATGACTTCGTGCGTTCAGCTGATCATGGCCTTGGGGGGCGGATGGGGCGCCGCGGATCTACCTCCCCTCTAGGCGCGGCGCAAAATCCTCTCGAAGCTCCGCAACGGTCCGGCGGTGGACCCGGTGGACACCCCCCCCAGCGAGTTCAGGGGGAAGACTGGTTTCGACCGCATTTGCCCCCGAAAATGAAGCCGGCCAGTTTGGCGAGCCTTGGAGAGCGGCGGGCCACACCTAGCCCAAGTTCCGCAGCTCCAAGGAAAATGCGACGAGTTCCGAGCGATCCGGTCGCGTAAGTGCGCGAGTTTGCACGGGGTGTGCGACGTAGCAGCGTGTAGTGCCAACCTACCCCCTTGCAGGTTCGCGCGGCGATTTGAGATAGAAGGGTGGGGTGAAGCCGGGATGTATCTCCGGCACTCGACCATTCGAAAGAACGGCAAGAACCACGTCTACTGGCCACTGGTGCGCTTGGTGCGCCGCAACGGCAGACTCCGCATCCCCCCGCGGATCGACGAAATGTAGTGCCAACTCGCGACGCTAACCCCGCGAAAAGCCAGCAATCTGACCCCACAACTGCGGAAGTTCGGCTAG
>DATFYN010000656.1:0-4267 GCA_035315025.1 Myxococcota bacterium | reverse complement strand
GATCGGCTCGGTCGCGACACTTCGCGGAGCCACGATCGAGCGTCGAGGGGTGGGTCTTGCACTCGTGATGGCGGCCCATGCCTTGTTCCGGACCCGCGCCCTCGCGCTCGCCCTCGAACCCAGTCTCGAGACGCGTACCTTTGTCGAACGAGTGGGCGAGCTGGTCGGCGACGCGCCGCTCGCCGACTACGGCGGCATCGACTTCGCAGCGAACTGGGTGCTTCGTCGAGATGTGGTGCCGTGGTTTGTCGATCCGACTTCTGCCTCGGACTTCCTGGCCAAGCACGCAAACGCCTACCTCATGGTGATGCGCTCGCGGCTTAATCGGCAGGGGATGCCGGGCGGGGCGAGGATTGTGCTCGAGTGGCCGCGGCCGCTGGACGACGACTTGCTGCTGCTTGGCCCCGCTTCGCCGTCCTCGTGATCCGCCTGCCTGGTGCGGCTATTCCTGGCGCGTCTGGAGTCCCACGAGCTCGCGGTAGAGGTTGTCTGACCCCATGAGCTCGCCGTGCGTGCCGACACGAGACACCGTCCCACTTTCGAGCACGACGATTTTGTCGGCATGGCGGACCGTCGAGAGTCGGTGCGCGATCACGAATACCGTGCGACCACCCAGCAGCGCGTCGATCGCCTCTTGGACATAGCGCTCGCTTTTCGTATCGAGCGAGCTCGTGGCCTCATCGAAAATCAGGAGCGCAGGATTCCGGAGAATTGCGCGCGCGATTGTCACGCGTTGGCGCTGGCCGCCCGAGAGCTTGACGCCGACCTCACCTACCTGGGTGTCATAGCCGTCCGGCAGTGCTTCGACGAATTCATCGACGTGCGCCACGCTCGCGGCAGCAAGCACGTCCGCGTCGGAGGCATCGCGGCGGCCGTAGCGGATGTTGTCACGGATCGTACCCGCGAACAGGAAGGGCTCCTGCGTCACCACCGCAACGTGTTGGAGCAGCGAGTCGCGGGAGATGCGCCGCAGGTCGACGCCATCGATTTCGATCGAGCCCGAGTCCGGGTCGTAAAAGCGCAGCAAGAGGTCGGCGAGGGTCGTCTTGCCCGCGCCTGTCCGGCCCACGATCGCGACGACTTCGCCGGCCTTGACCTCGAGGGAAAAGTCCTGCAGCACAGGCTCTCGGCCGTAGGAGAAGGAGAGCTTGGAAAAACGGATGCCGTGGTGAACGCCATCGATCTGCACGGCGTCCGCCGGGTCCGGGGTCTCCGAAGGTGCGTCGACGAGCTCGAAGAAGCGCTCAGCGGAGGACGCGGCATCCATGAGGTCCGTCCAGCCTTTCGAGAGGTCCTTCGTGGGCGCGTAGGCCGCCTGCATCACGAACAAGAATGCTGCGAGATCGCCGACGGTGAGCCCCCATAAGCCGTGCGCCACGAGGAGCGTCCCCACCAACATCAGGCCGACCGCGAAGCCGTTGTTCAGCGCCTCCATCAGCGCCTTGGCAGTCACCCGGTTTCGCACGACGCGCATCGTCGACCGGAACAGATGCAGGTTCTCACGCCGGAACGATTGCTCTTCGTCGCGTTCCGCACGAAACGCCTTGATCACCTTGATTCCGGCGAGGATCTCGAGCAGCCGCTGCGTCACGCCGCCCATGCGCTCTTGGCGGCGACGCGCCCGCTTGCGGATACGACCCCCGTAGACGCCCCCGATGATCAGCACCGGAGGCAGCACCAAGAGACACACCAATGTGAGTTGCCAGGAGATAGAGATCAGCATCGCGCCGCCGACGAGGATGGCAAGGATGGATTGGATGACATCGGTGAACAGGACGTCCAGGGAACGGTGGGCGCGTCCCACGTCGTTCAGCGTCCGGGAGATCGTGTCGCCGCGCGTCGTGTCGTGATGGAATCCGAGCGGTAACGTGAGGAGCTTGCTGCAGACCGTAGCCTGTATGTCCACGAGGATGCGGCCGAGCGCGTATTCGATGAGGTAGTTCTTCCCGAATTCCACGATCGGTACGATCAACACCAGCACGAGGCCCACGAGGGCAATCTTGAGCAGCTGATCCTGCACCCTGCGTTGCAGGCGAGTGCGTGCTTCGGCCTCCTCGGGCGAGGCCGGCGCGGCACGCGCGATTTGCGCTTTTTTCGCGCCGCCGAAAAAGGACGGCCAGATCGACGACCCGACCGACGGCAAGGCGGAGCCCTGGGCGGGTACGAGCACCTCGTTGAGGAGTGGTTTGATGAGATAGTTGCGCAGGTTTCGCGCGCCGGAGAAAGCGAGCGAACACACCAGCGCGAGCGCAATCACTCCCACGTAAGGACGCGCGAAGCGGAGCATGCGAGAGAAAAGCGCGAAGGTAGACCGCCGCGACGAAGGGTTTTCGTCCTGGGCCGGCGTCAGGCGACCTTTATCACGCGGCCGGAGCGAATGCAGCGCGTGCAGACCCGGATGCGCTTGGCCGCACCGTTCACGAGCGCACGTGTCACCTTGAGGTTCAGGTTCCATCGGCGCGGTGACTTGCGGTTGGAGTGGCTGACGTTGTGGCCCGTGGAAGGGCGCTTGCCGCAGACATCGCAGATCTGAGCCATGGCGTCCTCACTTGAACCCGGTGCATCCTAGGGGGGGCCAGGGAATGGCATTGGCCGCCGAACCCCAGCAACAGCCGGGTTTTAGCCCAGGCGGGGGGGGCGAGCAACCGGTTCTAGGCGACGTCGGCTCGAATCGCGTCTCCTGCCCGCCATCCGAGAAGCACGTCTCCCTCGAAGCCCAAAGAGGCCACGCTCTCGCGGGGAAGGACGTAGATGGGGGGGCGCGACGAGACGCGGATCTCCGTGTCTCCGGGCCAGCCTTCCCCGAGCGCCGGGTCCCCGGGCCAGTCCTCATCCCACTGAACCGCTCGGATTGGCTCGCGCCGGAGAACACCTTCGGAAAAAGGCATCAGGGCCCGCAGCGCCGTCTCGATCTGGTCCTCGGCCGCGCTCGTGTAAGCCGGAGGCACGATGGCCGACCCCACGAGATCCACGATGTCGCTCCCTTGCGGGGAGGGATGGACACACAGCGTCACCACGTTCGTCCCATCGGTGGGCTGGCCGAGGTCGCCAACGCACACAATCCGCCGTGCCATGCCCTCGGGTAACACCGAGCGGCGTCCTCGCAATAGGATGCAGGCGCGGCGCCTTGCGGCGGGTGGCCCGTCCAGAAAGGAGGGGGCTCCGCCCGAAGAATCGGTGAGCGCCGCTGCGAGCGCGCTCCGCGGAGCGTTCACGATCAATACCCGGCCCAGCCAGACATCATGCGATCCCTCCACCGCGATTCCCGGGGCATTGCCCATGGCCACGAGCTGGAAGCGGCCGCTGATTTGCCGGAACTCTCCGAACAGGGCCTGGACGCGACGGCGCAAGAGGCCTCGTAGCTCGCCCTCGGCTGCGGGCAGGAACGCGGAGCCGCCTTCCAGCGCGCTCCCGAGAAGCCGTGCCCTGGCCTCAGGCGGCGGAGTCGCCTCCGCGAGCTGTGAGAGCGCGCGCACTTGGGCATCAAGCACGGGGACGAGAGCCGGGCTCGGTGCAGCCACTTCGAGCGGGAGCCCGCGTCCGTGGCGTGCCGGCCGCGGTGTGCTGGCTCCACGGGCGAGCGCGCGAAGACCCCCGGCGCGCACCACCGAGGCCTCGAGCATTGCGGCGCGCTCGGCCGCGGCCGCCTCCAGCAGTGCGCGCACAAGTTCTCGCGCTTCTTCGGGTTTCGCGAACCCCCAACACACGAGTTCTTCGGCGGTGGTCTGGGGCTCGCCAACGTCAATGCGCGCGTGCGGGAACACAAGCTGGTAGGCGATCGGATCGGCTTCGATCTTCTTTCGATCAATCAGGGGAACCGTGAGCGTTCGCAGGCACGCGTCGAGGATGCCGCCGCTGCCAGCTCCCGCGAGATGAAATGGCTCGCGCAGCGCGGGGTGTCTTCGCGCGGCCGCTTCCTCCTCCACCACCAAGACGCGCTGGCCGTCCATGCCGAGCCGCGCAGCGGCGATCAGCCCAGGCAGCGCGCCGCCAAGGATGATGGCATCCCAGCGCCGAGCCCGGACGCCAGCCGTGGAGCTCGGTGCGCCGATCCCCCGCATCAGCGCACGCGCGCCGCGGGAGGCGCGCTCGGGGGGGGCAGGGGGCCAAAGAGCAGGGGCGGGTCCTCGGGTGCCTTCCGCTCGATCTCGCCGATCCGGTAGGTTCGCTCTCCGAGGGAATGAAGCCGCTGCTGAATGTCCTCGACCTGCTCCCGCGGAACGACGAGGACCATTCCGATGCCGCAGTTGAACACCCGCAGCATCTC
>DATFYN010000655.1:0-6963 GCA_035315025.1 Myxococcota bacterium | reverse complement strand
GAACTGGCTGCTCTGCAACGCTGCCCAAGGCGGCGATGAACTCACGGCGGTGACCCCAGGATCGGCCCACGCACGCGACTTCGAGCGTACTTTTTACGGTGGAGAGGCGGGCCGGCGCGCGTTTCGGGAGGCCGGGATCCGCACGGTCGGCATGCGGCCGCTGCGCGAGCTCGTGCGGTCGAACCTCGTGGGCTAGCGCCGACGCGCCTCGTCGAGGGGCGCTTCCACGATGTCGTAACCCGCCTCGGCGGGAATCCGCAGAACGGCTCCCTTCGCGCCCCGATCGATCCGGGGGAGCACCGTGACCACGGGGTGAGCGCGCGCCGCGGCGATCGCATCCTCCGTGCTCAGGCTTCGCCCGAGCTTGGCGAGATTCATGCGGGTCGGGAAGATGATGCTGCGTCGGCCAGCGTCTGCGTCGGCCAGCGCCTCTGCGGGGGTGAGCCAGCGTGCGCCCACGAGCTCGTGTCCGTCGTGAGCGGCGACTTGGTCCGAGGGCGCGCACACGATGAAGAAGTAGGTGTCGAAACGCTTCGGCATGCCTTCGGGTGTAATCCAGTGCGCGAACGGTACGAGCAGGTCGCAGGCGAGCTCGAGATCCTCCTGTCGGACGAGCTGCTCCATCGAGACCTCGTGCCGCTCAAGCTCGCCGCGGTAGCGCTTCCACAGGTCGGCAAGACGAGCGGCCGAGACCAACGCTTCGCTCGTGACGGGGGTGCGCGGGCGGGCGAGCAGGATCCCGCACTCCTCGAAGCTCTCGCGAATCGCTGCCACGCGCACGGCGAGGGCGGCGTCCTCGAGCCCTTCCGTGCCCCGGCAGCGCCCGCGCAGCGTGGGCGAGGCGTCGCTCGGATGAACCTTCCCGCCCGGAAAGACGGTCGCGCCACCCGCGAACTCGATCTCGTGGTGGCGCTCCACCATGAAGACCTCGAGGCCGCTTGCGCGGACGCGATCCCGCACGAGGAGCACGGTGGCCGCGGCGATCGGTGGGGTGCCTGTGCGCCGGGCTTCGCTCATGGATCCTCCGCTGCGGGTCCGCAATCATTGCACACTGCAGGGGAAGACGGCCGTGACGGATCCGGGCGAGGTGGAGCTTCACATCGAGACCGTGGGAACGGGGCCACCCGTCGTGCTGGCGCATGGCTTCGGCGGGAGCGCGCGCAACTTCCGCCCGCAAGCCCGCGCGCTGCGCAACCGCTACCGCATCGTCCTTTATGACGCTCGCGGCCACGCCCGCAGCGCGACCCCGCTGGATCCCGCACTCTACACCGCGGAGCAACTGGTGATGGATGTGGGCCGTGTCCTCGATCGCGAGCATGCGGAGCAGGCAGTGGTCGGCGGTCTTTCGATGGGCGCGGGCACCGCACTCGGCTTCGCGCTCGCGTGGCCCGAGCGCGTGCGTGCCCTCATGCTCGCGGCCTTCCCGCCGGGCGCGAAGCAGAGACGGGAGGAGAATCTGCGGCAAGCGGACTGGGCTCTCGCGTTCGCCGACGCGATCGAGGCCAAAGGTCTTGAGGTTGCGGGAGCGGAGTTCGCCTGGGGTCCACGTTCCGGCTTCGACGCGAGCACTGCACGCCTCGTCCGCCAGGGCATGCTCGAGCACTCACCCCACGCACTTGCGCACCTCTTGCGCCAGGTGCTAACGGAGCAGCGCTCGGCCGCAGAGCTCGCGCCGCAGCTGCGTGAGCTTCGGATTCCCGCGCTCGTCGTCGTCGGCGCGCAGGACCGCCTGTCACGCGGCCCTTCCGAGGTGCTGGCGCGCTCCCTGCGCGGGGCGCGGCTCGTCGTAATCCCCGACGCCGGTCACATCGTGAACCTCGCAGCGCCTAGGGAGTTCAATGCGGCCCTCGGCGAGTTCCTCGATGGGCTCCCGCCTCCCGCCCCCTAACTCGGTCCGACGCGCTGGCCTCACTCCCACCGGGAGGTACAGTGCCTGCTACCCCGCGTCCGGAGGCCCGCAGCATGGCGACCGCCGACCCCTCCGCCGAGCTCTCGCTCGAGAGCCTCGACATCATCAGCCCCGAACACTACGAGCGGAACGGCTATCCACATCGCGAGTGGACGTATCTGCGCAGGCACGCCCCTGTGTTCTGGTACGACCGGCCGAACGTCGAACCGTTCTATGCGATCACGAAGTACGCCGACATCGTCGAGATCGGAAAGCAGCCGGAAAAGTTTCTGAACGAGCCGAGGCTCGCCATCTTCACCACGGACTTCGCACCGCCGGAGGAGGTCGCCGCAAGGCACCTGCTCAACATGGATCCGCCGGATCACGGCAAGTACAGAAACGTTGCGAGCAAGCAGTTCACTCCGCGCGTGGTGAAGGAGCTCGAGCCCCACGTGCGCAGGATCACGCGAGAGGTGCTCGATCAAGCTGCGAAGAAGAACCATGGCGACTTCGTGCAGGATGTGTCGGCGAAGATCACGATCGCGGTGATCGCCGAAATGCTGGGGGTGCCTCGAGAGGACTGGGAGCTCCTCTTCCGTTGGACGAATGAAATCATCGCGCCGCAGGATCCGGAATTTCAGCGCAATGCCTCCATCGAGGAGACGATCAACGGCGCGCGCATCGAGCTCTTCCAGTACTTCAATGCGATCGCCCAAGAACGCCGCCGCAAGCCCACGCACGACATCGTGAGTGTGGTGGCGAACGGCGTTGTCAACGGCAAGCCGCTGGCCCCCCTGGAACTGCTCTCCTACTTCTTCCTGCTTGTGGTCGCCGGGAACGAAACCACGCGCAATGCTATGACGGGGGGGCTTCTGGCTTTCATCGAGAATCCCGGCGAGTGGGCGAAGCTTCAGAAGGACGCGTCCTTGCTGGACTCGGCGGTGGAAGAGACCGTGCGTTGGACGACGCCCGTGATTCAGTTTGCACGGACCGCCACCCAAGACTACCCGCTGCGTGGGACGACCATTCGAAGAGGGCAGAGCGTGTGCCTGTTCTACGCGTCGGGGAACCGGGACGAGGAGGTCTTCCCGGACGGCCACCGCTTCCGCATCGATCGTGCCTCGAATCCGCACATCGCCTTCGGGCGCGGCGAGCACGTGTGCCTCGGCGCACATCTCGCGCGGCTCGAGATCCGCGCTGCCTGGGAGGCGCTGCGCGAGCGGCTTGAAAGCATCGAGCTCGCGGGACCGGTCGACCGGGTCCGCTCGAGCTTTGTGGGCGGCATCAAACGCGTCCCGATCCGCTACAAACTCGCCCCGGCGCGGGCCTGAAGCGCGGACTCGCAGCGGTGCTTGTGCTCGGCGCTGCAGCGGGCTGCGTCTTCCCCGCGCCAAGACTTCCATTTCCGCCCGGTCCCCGCGCGCTCACGCAGGCGGCGCGGCTCCTGCGCGCGCCGGAGCTCGCGGTCGAGATCGACTGGATCACGGGCTGCGTGCCTTCGGTCCAAACCCAACAAGGCATCCGCGCGTTCCTCGAGCGCTACGCCAAGCCTCCGCGCGGCGTGCGCTTGGTCCTCGACGAAGAGATCGGCGAGCTCGCCCCGGGTGTCCCAATCCCAGAAACCCGAATGCTCTCCGATGTGCAAATCCACGAGCTCGCGCGGCGACACCGAAACCTGGTCTTGCAGGGGGAAGCCCAGTCGATTTATTTGCTCTTCATCCCGCATCGCGCCTCCGATGGCAGCGGCCAAGGCGAACGGGGCGAAGCCTTCGTGGAAGAGTCGTTTGCGGTCGTCGCCACCGATCAAGTGCGCGGGCAGGGCTTTCTCGCGATCAACGGCAACGAGGTGGAGCGCTTCGTGACGCAGCACGAGCTCGGGCACCTCTTGGGCCTCGTCTCGAATGAAAGCCACGAACATGCTGCCCACTGCACCAATCCCGCTTGCATCATGTATTCGCAACCCGACCTGCGGGCCGTGCTCGCGAACTGGTGGCGCGCCTTCAGCGGGGGACTCCCGACGGAGCTCGACGCCGACTGTGAGCGCGACCTCGAGCGGCTGCGCGAGGGCGCTTAGCCTCGCGCGAGCGCGACAATGTCGTCGGGCGCGAGGAAGGAGCGGGGCACCGCGGGCCCCCACGCCGCCAGAGGATGGGCGCCGATCGAGGCGGCGACCTTCCATGCCTCATCGTCGACGATCACGTCGAGGTCGCTGTAGTACTCCACGAAGTTGCCCGCGGGGTCGCGCAGGTACCAGAAATAATTGGAGCCGATGCCGTGGCGCCCGAGGCCCCAGACGTGGCGCTCGGGCTTTGCCGCCACGAGCTCGCTCGCCGCGCGCCCCACCTCATCGACGTCGCTGAGCTCCCACGCGGTGTGGTGCAGGAAGCCCAGCGGTGCGGGCTGCACGAGAAGGTTGTGGTGGTCGGTCGAGCAGCGCAGGAACGCTGCGCCGATGCCCGGTGCCTCGTCGCTCACCCGGAAGCCGACGCCCTCCACAAAGAACCGCCGAGTGGCCGCGGCGTCCGTAGAGCCAATGACGACGTGCCCAAGCTTGCGGGGCCGCGGGCGCTCCTTCGCGAGCACAGCCGGCGAGCGGGCATTGGTGCGGGGCGTGCGGCCCGGTGCGTTGAGCGGCAGGGGGGGCTCACCTTGCTGCTGCACGCGCTCTTCCACTTTGACACGCACATGCACCCCCGTCGTCGGCTCGACGCAATCAAGCGCAACCAGACCGGTCTTGACGTCCCTCCCCAAGCGTTGAAGCGCGGCCGCGATGCGGGCGAGGTCCTCGGCGTCGTCGACGCCGACCTCGAGCGCCAGGAGGTTCCGCCGTGGCGCGGCTACGATCGAGAGCTGCTCTCCTCCATCACTCGTGGCAAACCGGCCGGGCGCCGTCTCCACAAGCCCGAACTCCCGGTAGAAAGCGCGTACCTCATCGAGCTTCGGTACCCCGAGCGTGATTGCCGCGAGTCGGTGCAAAGCCATACGCTCCTCCCTCGGGCTTCGCCGGAACGCGTCAGCGCGGGCTGCGCGCCGAGTCCAAAGGCTCGTCGATCACCGGATTTTCGATTGCGCCGATGCGTTCGATCTCCACCCGAACGACGTCGCCTACCTTGAGCAGTTGAGGGGGTTTCATCGAGATCCCGACCCCCGCAGGTGTCCCCATGGCCACCACGTCACCGGGCTCAAGGGTAAACGCCGTCGAGAGATGCTCGACAATGGCAAAGCAGTCGAAGATCAGATTCTTCGTGTTGGAGTCCTGCCGCACCTCGCCGTTCACCAGCGTGCGCAGACGCAGACTGTGCGGATCGCCGAGCTCGTCCTCGGTCACGATCCACGGTCCGATGGGTCCGTGGGTGTCGAACGACTTTCCCATCGTCCATGTCGGAACGCGCAGCTGCCAATCGCGCACGGAGACGTCGTTCACCACGAGGTAACCGGCGATCACCTCTCTCGCGTGATCTCGCGGCACGTGGCGGCAGCGCTGCCCGATCACGAAGCCGAGCTCTCCTTCGTAGTCGAGTGCTTTCGAGACGCGCGGCATGTGAATCGGATCGCCCGGTCCGGTGACGCAGGTCGATTGCTTGTTGAAGACTGTGGGGAGTTTCGGCATCTCGAGCTTCGACTCCGCGACGTGATCGGCGTAGTTGAGGCCGATCGCCAGGAATTTCGGCGGACGAAGAACGGGCGCTCGAAGGCGCACCTGCGCAAGGGGGATGCGCTCCCGCGCGCTCGACGCCAGATCGCCGGCGCGGCGCAGCGCTGGCGCTCCCGCCGCGAGAAAGCCGACCATCTCGCGGGGCAGTTCGGGAGCAGCGGCCGCAAGGTCGACGAGATCGTCACCCGCGAGCACGCCGACGCGCGTCGCTCCTGCGTGCGTGAAGGTTGCGAGCCTCATCGAGTCCTCCTCGGGTGGGCGCCCAATCCGGCCAGCATAGATCGCCTCTTCGGATTAGGTAGTTCGCGGGCGGGTGAGCACGGGGTCCAGGCGGCGCCTTCCGGAGCGGGGGGGGGCTCTTTGCCAAAGGCGGGGACGGTCCGGCAAGCTCGGGAGGCCGCCGGGGATCGGTGGGGAGGAGAGTCGTGGACCTGGATCTTTCGCCCGAGGACGCGGTGTTCCGCGACAAGCTGCGGTCCTGGCTCAAGCCGAAGCTGCCCCAAGCGGCAAGGCGCAGGAGTGTTTCCCAGGGCGAGGACCCTGGCGCCCGCCTTGCCGCGATGAAGGCGTGGCAGCGCAAGCTCCACGCGGCGGGCTACGTCGCGATTGGCTGGCCACGGGAGTATGGCGGGCAGGGTGCCACGCTCATGCAACAGACGCTGCTCAGCGAGGAACTGGTGCGACACAAGGCACCGGGGCTGGTCGGCATGATGGGACTCCAGATGGTCGGCCCGACGCTGATCCACTGGGGCACGGAAGAGCAAAAGCGGCGCTATCTCCCGCGAATCCTCACGGCCGACGAGCTCTGGTGTCAGGGCTACTCCGAGCCAGGCTCTGGCAGCGACCTCGCCTCGCTCCAGACGAGCGCCCTGCGCGAGGGCGATCACTTCGTCGTGAACGGCCAGAAGATCTGGACCAGCAATGCCCAGATCGCGGATTGGATGTTCTGCTTGGTCCGCACGGACAAGGCGGCCCCCAAGCACGCGGGGATCTCCTATCTGCTGATCGACATGAAATCGCCCGGTATTACGATCCGTCCGCTCCTGCAGATGACCAAGGACGCCGGCTTCAACGAGGTCTTCTTCGAGAACGCGCGCGTACCCGTGGAGAACGTGGTCGGAGGCCTCGGACAGGGCTGGGCCGTGGCCAACACGACGCTCGTCCACGAACGAAACATGCTGGGCTCCACGACGCAAACGCAGAACATGTTCGAGGCACTGCTGCGGCTGGCGCGGGCCGCACAGCGTGGCGGGCGCCCCGCGACAGAGGACCCGATCGTGCGCCAACGGCTCGCGGGGCTGAAGATCCAAGTCGAAGCGATGCGGTTCAATGCATGCCGGAACTTGACGGCGACGCTTCAGGGAAGGAAGCCAGGCATCGAAGCTTCGATCACGAAGCTCGTGACCTGCGAGCTGAATCA
>DATFYN010000654.1:0-2388 GCA_035315025.1 Myxococcota bacterium | reverse complement strand
GCGCTACCGGGCGGGGTTGGCTACCCGCTGGGTCCCAGCTGAGGGTTTTGATCACGTCATCGTGCGTACCTCCCTCACCAAGTTTCCCAGCGCACGCAAGATAACGACGGATGGTGAAGACGAATTTGTTTGCGCGACGCGCACTTCGCGTCGGAATTCTTGCACAAGCGCAATTTTGTGACGGATGGTTCGCGGGATTCGCTTTCTGCGACGGAGACCTCGCGTCGGAATCGGCGTCAAAACACGCGTCCGCTCCCGGCAGAGGACGTCGGAGCGATCCTCCCGTCGCGTCTCAGCCAGGCGTTCACAGCTCCACGGTCGGGGGGCTTGCGCCCTCCTCGCCACCACGGGTACACCGCACCCTCGATGGCGCTTCTCAGGGCAATCTCGCCGCTCTGAGAACCATCCCTGAGCCGAGAGCGAGGCTTCTCAGGCCGGCCATTCTGGACGCCGCTCCGAAACGGCGTGCCCAACCGGAACTACCGATCGATCGCAAGCTGGAGTGCTGAGGCGAAGATTCGAACGAAAGTGATCGTGTGCATTCAGGAATCGGAGAATCAAGGCGGTGTCACTTTGTCGCCCGTGTTGGATCCTCCGGCTCCAACTCAGCGACGTGTCTGGCGATCTTGGTTTTCCCTCCGGAGAAAACGGCGCTGCGTGTCACAACATCCGGTTGGACATCCGCGTGATCGCTCGGGAATCGCGAGAACACTACGGTGGCTCTTTATCTTGCCGCTCCACTCTCGTTCCGCGAGTTCGTAGGTCCTGCAGAGACTGTGTTCTCGAGCTGATTACGCTCGGTTACCACTAGGACGCGACGTCCGTGTGCATTCGGGACCTCTCGTCGAGCTGGCTGCTGCGCGAAAAATCACCCCGCCTGAGGCACGCCGGTGGAGATTCGCGCGGTGCCAGCCGCTCGTGTTCATCGCCTGGAGCGCCGCAATCTCGTTGATCACCAAAGCAATTGACCCGCGAATCAACGCCACGGCCTCGATAGTGGACGGGGCTCCGCAGAGAGGCGGCAACGCATCTCGAATACGGCTCGCCGTAGTCTTCTCGCTGCGTGACCGGCCGTCGTGACGGCGCCTTTGGAGCGCGCTCGGCGTGCGACGCTACTTCCACCGCAAGCGGGTGAAGCTTCCGGGCATGTCGAGGGTCCGCGATGCGCCAAATCAGCTGCAAAAGATTCGCCTCGCACCCAGGGAAGCAACAGAGAAATCGGCGCCTGGAGAGCCCACGTTCCGCATGCGCGGAATGATGTTCGCCCTGTGCAGCGGCGAGCCCAGCCGGACACTTGCAGGTCCGGACCAAGGCCCTCGCAGAAGCGCAGGACACCCGCGTCGTGTCCGATCCGAAGCGATACTTGGTGGTCTCTTACCGCTCGTTCATTGGGATGAATCGGTGTGCGAATCCACGCGAAGGTCAAGGGTCCATCGTCGCGGATCTCGCGCACGAGTCCTTCGGCGAGGACCGCTCTGAAGCGGCTCGCTACACCGCTTGATCTGAGCTCATCGCAAGCTTCTCCCGAGCGCATCCTATGACCGTGAGAGTGAACGGCATCGCCAAGATCCAGCTCACCGTGAACGACCCAGAGCGCTGGATTTCCTTCTACGCACGACCGGGAAGCGCTTCCGATCCAAACCGCTGAGCGGCCTGGACGCGACATCTGACTAACGCGTGAGCGACGGTCCTTTCAAGGGGCGACGTGACTCGATCGTGTCGGTAGTCTCTCGTCTCGCGTTCCGGAATGCTGAGCGGTTTCAAGGCGTATTCGTTTTGGCGAAGGACAGCGACATCCTCCTGACGCCAAGCGGACGCCGTGGGCCGGCAAGGCTGTGTCCGGCTTGACCCTTCGCCCGTTGCTCGTGACAATCCCCCCATGGGCGCGGCCGAGCTTGTCGTCCTGTTGATGATCGGCGGCGCATGCTATGCCGCGCTGAGGCCGCTGCGTCGCACGGTCGAACGGTGGATGCTGCGGCGGCGGAGAGACAGGACCAGACGGGTCATTCCGCTCGTCCGCAACAGCGATGGCGTCTATACGCCGCCTACGAGGAAGACCGATGCCGACGAACAGTGACCCTGGCTTCGATCTCCGCGCGCAGGCGCGTGCGGCGAGCAGCCTCCTCTCGATCGCGATCGTGGGTCTCGCGCTCGCCGCCGTGTACAGCTCCTTCAGCGTGATCCAGCCCGGTAACGTCGGAGTCGTCTTCAACCGCTGGTCGGGGAGTCTGCGCGCCACGGGTCAGGGCGTCGTTTGGCGGATCCCGTGGATCACCCAGGTGCAATCCTACCCGATCGCGCTCCGCACCTACTCGATGGTCGCGCGCGCCGGGGAGGGATCGGCGCAGGGTGACGACTCGATCGACCTGCCGACCCGAGAGGGACAGC
>DATFYN010000653.1:0-3318 GCA_035315025.1 Myxococcota bacterium | reverse complement strand
TGCTCGGCGAGTTCGGGCAGGTCGGCGCGAACGAGGGGTGCCTTTCGATCACGCGAGAACGGCCCCAGTACGCGGAGCTCGCCAGCCCCACGCCGCCATTCGCGCGCTTCCAGCGTGTCCGAGACGGCGGCGTCCGCGCGTCCTTCGAGGAGCGTGCGGCGCACCTGGTCGTTGTTCGAAAGGGCTTCGACCTGGGCATTCGGAAACTGCTCGCGCGCGACACGCTCGAGGTGACCCCCGGCGTTGACCACGATGCGTGGGCGGCCCTGCTCGAGCGCCGCGAGGTCAGGGAAGCGCTCACCGTCGCGAACCAACGCGACGGCGCCACTCTCTGCGACCGGTAGGCTGAATCGACCGACCAAGCTGCGGTCGGTGCGCACCGTGACGCCGCTCATGGCGACGTCAAAGCGTCCGTCCCGCAGCGCAGCCTCTAGCTCCGGCCAGCGAAACCGCACGAGTTCGAGCGGCCGGCCCTCGGCCTGCGCGAAGGCGCGCGCGAGGATCACGTCGAAGCCGTCAAAGCCCCCGGCCGCCGTGTCCGAAACGAAGCTAAAGGGTGCGTAGTCGCCGCTCGTCCCGATCCGCAGCGGCGGGGCCGTCGACGTCTCCCCTGGCGTGGAGAGTGTTGCAGCGGCCCCAGCGAGTAGCGCGCACGCGGCGCTCGGCCAGGCCCACCTCACGCTGCACAAGGCCCAGGCTCATGCACTGTGGGGTACTCCTAGGGAGAAGGCTCGATCGCCCAGCGCGCGAGCGAGGCAGGTGCGCCTCTTCCCGTACGCCAGGGTGTACACCAAGAACCCCATGCAAGGGGGATCGCCCACAAGACGGACACGCGCTGCACCACGCGTAGAGACGTTGCAACGCGGCGAACCTTCCCATGTCACCTGTTCCGTGTAGACGCGAGGCCAGGGTGCGGCGCCAGGACCCCCGAGCCGCTCGTTCTCCGCGCTGCGAGTCCAGCAAACCGTTGCCACAGGGAGCCCGATCGGAGCACGTCCCGGCGAGGTCGAAGAGCACGGCCCGCGCGCACGATCCCCAGCGTACCAGAGGCCCACCGCCTTGGTTTGACCCGATCCGGGCAATTCCCTACCGTAGGGGCTCCCCGGATCTCACGGCACCTGCCAGAGACAGTTCCCCATCGATCGCTCGAGGTCGACCGCATGTTGTCTGTCGAGGAAATTGCCGCTGGCACCCGGGTCACCCACAAGAACACGGGCCTTCGCTATTCCGTGGTGGACCTTGGTGATGAGGAAGTGCTGCTCTCGCCGGAGAGCGCCGACCTTCAGGACCTCGTGGTTCCCGTCGAGCTCTTTCGCGCCGAATTTGTGACGAGCGAGCGCTACAGCGCACCGCGCGGCCGCGGCCGGCGACCTCCCGGTGCCGCTCCCGCCGCGGGAGGGGGTCCCACTCGCGCGCCGGCCGGCCCGAAGTGCAAGGGTCGGATCAAGAAGATGGTGCGCGAGCGCGGCTTCGGGTTCATTCGCGGCGACGACGGCAAGGAGGTCTTTTTTCATCGCTCCGGTCTTGGCGGGGGGGAGTACGACGTCCTTTCCGAAGGTGACGCCGTGGAATACGTGGTCCAGGAGGGGCCGCGCGGCCCGCGAGCGGAAAACGTGAAAGCCATCCCTGAAAAGGCCGCCGGCGCCACTCCCTAGTCCGTGTCCCCGCGCGGCGACGTCGAGCTTATCGGCCCCACCTCGAGTTTCTACGTTTCCCAGCGCCTGCGTCTGCATTGGGTGGACTGGGGCAACGAGAGTGCGCCGCCCCTGCTCTTGATCCACGGCGGGCGCGACCATGCGCGGAGCTGGGATTGGGTTGCACGGGACCTGCGCCGCGATCACCATGTGATCGCCCCTGACCTTCGAGGTCATGGGGATAGCGCGTGGGCGTTTGGCGGCATGTACGCCATGGTCGACTTTGTCCTCGACATCGCGCAGCTGCTCGAGGGTCTCCAACTCTTTCCGATGACGATCGTAGGTCACTCCCTCGGAGGAGCGATTGCGCTGCAGTACACGTCGGTGTATCCCGAGCGCGTGCGCAAAGTCGTGGCCATTGAGGGCCTCGGCCCGCCGCCCGCCATCATCGAACGAATGCGCCACGTGAACCCCTGGCAGCGCATGCAGACTTGGATCGACGAGATGCGCAAGCTCGCAACACGTCAGCCGCGTCGCTATCCGTCGATCGAGGCAGCAGCGGGACGCATGCGGGACGAGAACGCGTTTCTCTCGGAAGAGCAAGCGCGACACCTTACGATTCACGGCGTGGCGCGCAATGAGGACGGAACCTACAGCTGGAAGTTCGACAACTACGTCCGCGCCCTCTCACCGTACCGTTTCGACGTCGAGGAAATGCGGACGCTGTGGGGGCGCATCTCCTGCCCGACGCTGCTGATTCGCGGCACGGAAAGCTGGGCCAGCGATCCAAGCAAGGACGGCCGCCTCGCAGCGTTTCAGAACGCGCGTGTGATGAACGTCGAGGGCGCGGGCCACTGGGTACACCACGACCGGCTACCGGAGTTCCTGCGCGTGGTGCGCGAGTTCCTCGTCGACTAGCGGTCTACAACTAGGACGCTGACCTCGTGGTCGCTAGGGGTAGTAGACGTAGATGGCGTCGGCAACGCACGCCGGCTTACCGCCGCCCTCAATTTCAAAGATGAGCCCGAAGGTTGCGCGCGCGCCGCCGCCGGGCATGTCGCGCACGTCCTTCAACTCGGCCGACACTCTCACGCGCCCGCCGGCGGGGACTGGAGCCGGTAGACGCATTTTATCGATGCCGTAGTTCACTCCCATCCGAGCGCCCTCGACTCGGAAAATCTCGGGCAAGAGGCTTGGTGCAAGCGAGAGCGTGAGGTAGCCGTGGGCGATCGTGCCCTTGAACGGGGATTCGCGCCGCGCGCGCTCGGTGTCGACGTGGATCCACTGGTGATCACCTGTGGCGCCGGCGAAGGCGTTGATCTTTTCCTGGCTCACCGTGACCCAACTCGAGGTGCCGAGGGACTTTCCGACAAATTGCTTGAGCGCGCGCACGCTGGGAATGACAGTGGGGGAGGACATGGGGGCTCCTTGTCTCGAGAGTCATCGCGGCTTTCTAGCCAGTAATCTCGCTCACCTCGAGCATCCGTTTGAGGCGCACGAGCCCCCGGGCGAGACCGGCCCGCACAAGGCGCTCAAGGAAAGCCCCCGTGCCGGGGACGAGCGGTCGGAACCGCACGCACCAGCGCACGAGCGTGCCGCCTTCTGCCGGCTCGAGGACCATCTCTGCGATGTGATCGCGCAGCGGCGCGCCCTCAGTGAGGACGTACTCGAAGCGTTCACCCGG
>DATFYN010000652.1:0-4307 GCA_035315025.1 Myxococcota bacterium | reverse complement strand
TTGAGCACCAACTGGAAAACCACGGAATCGCTGCGATTGAGGCCAGAAGCGGGATTCGCACAGCATCGTGGATTCAGATCAGGAGGTCGGGTTCTCAAGTGCCCGTATCCCGAATGCGCGTCGGCGTGTCGGACCGACGCGTGCAACGTCCTAGCCACAAGCAAGCACAATGCAGCCGTCACACGGGCAGAGCCTCGTCATGGTGATGTCTTCGACAGAAGCGCGGAACAAATCTGGAGTGCGGGGGAATGGTTCAAGTAAGTGGCGCTGGCGATGTTCGAGCAATCGATGCCGGCAGACGGCTAGTTGGGTAGAATTGGCAAAGCAGCGTAGGCACGAGACGCGGACGGCCAGCGGGAGGAGATGATACTAGGGGGCAATATGCCGGAAGAAGAGTTCCTCACGGTCCCCGTCATCGTCGATGATCCGGCGGGAGAAGGCGTTCCCGGACCCGATCGGCTGGTTCGTTGCGTGTATTTCGCCATCGACGCCCCGCAGCCGGCTCCCGGGTGGTTTCTCGGTCTTGGGAACATCCAAATCCGGTTCTTTATGCTGGGTCTCTCCGGGATCATCTTCATGCCTGCCCAGATCCCGGACTCCGTCGTGCCCGAATTTCGGAGCCCGGATGACGTCGAGCGGACGTTCAGCGCGATTGAGGCGTCCGGTAACCTGCTCGTCGAAACAGCGCATATTCTCCTGCCTTTTACGCTCTTACAGGAGAGACTGAAGGTCGGCGAATTGCGGCCGCAGGACGTCTTCCGCGTCCGCAATGATCTGTTCATCGACGCACTCAGCTTCAGGCAATATAGGCTTTCGCGCTCTCAATTCGATGAGCGCATCCGGGCGGTTCGGGATGAGCTGACCGCGATTGCGTTTGAGTCAGGACGTCCTTCTCCGCTCCGTTGGTCTCCCGAGGAAACCAGAGCATTCCAAGAATGGAGCGTGGAGCGTCTCGCTGAGGCGCGCCGCCAGCTCGACGCCTGGATCGCTGACGGGCAGACGCACCCCAACGGCACAATCGCGGGCGGAGGTTTTGAGCCGTCATGCCGAGACTAACCGTGACCCTCATTGACGTCGGCGCGGGCGATTCGCTGTTCATCGAAGCGGAAGACAGGCAGGGTGCCACTTCCTACGCCCTCATCGACTCCAACGACGAGCCAAACTGGCGGTCTACGGAGATCTTCCTCCTCCGCCATCTGCAGCGCAGGCAGCTCGCGTACGGATCGCCGAATCGTCTGTTTGAGTTCGTCCTGCTCACGCACGCGCACTCCGACCACATGAGCGGCCTCAAGCGTTTGCTGCAGGAGCTCGGCACGGAGTGGTTCTACTACCCGGAATCCGCGGCATCGGTCGAGTTCGCCAACCTCATCGCCTACGTCACCCGGTCCGCGAATCTCCCAAACGGCCGTGTGCGGCGCCACCAAATCGTGAACAACCAGACCCAACTGCCGCCGCTCGGCGACGCCTCCCTCCACGTCCTCTGGCCGCCGCCTACGCCGGCTGGCCAGCCCTACGATCCCGGTAATCCCAACAACAACTCGGTGGTACTCGGCATCAGGCTCGACCGGGTAAAGCTTCTCCTCTCCGGCGATTGCGAGGCGCCTAACTGGCCCCAAATCCTCCCGTCCATCAGGCCGACCCTCCGGTTCTTCAAGGTGCCCCACCATGGTGCCCACAACGGATTGTTCGATAATCAGGGAAACGCAGTGTGGAACGGGCTCCTCAACGCAGCCCGGACGTACGCCGGCCTCAGCACACACATCTCCCCCCACGGGCACCCCGATGCGAACGTCATCCAGGCTCTGGAGGCCGCCATCGGAGGACGCGTGTACCGAACGGACAACAACTATCACGTAACCTTCGAGACGCGCGGGAGGACCGAGAAGGTAAAGTTCTCCCGGTTCTGAAGGGTCATGCCGCACGCCGAGGCGGCGCATCTTGTGCCGCGGTGGAATCGAGGGATGTTGCCGGCCAGATATTCCTTCCTCCCGCCGGCAAGGATTAGGAGCGAGACACGCCGCGCGGACGCTTTCGGTATCTAGGGGGCGTGTCTAATCTTCCGAGACACTGCCCGCACCCTGCGGAACAAGAGACTCCTTTTCATAAAGGAGTCCATTATGTCGGGCGACATCGTGCGTGAAGCAGAGTTCGGCAACGCTGCGCGCCTCGGTCACATCGCCCGTGGTGTGTCGGATCGACGCGCGAGCTACTGGTCGCTATGCTCGACCGCAGAATCAGAGGTGATGGCCCCGGTGGCGGAATTCGGCCGGTCGCCACACCGCTATAGGTGTGATTTCATCCCAAGTTTCTTCGACACCGCTCGGTAGATGACGTGTGCGAGCGCAGTCAGCCCCTCGATGAGATGAGCAGTGAGCGTCACCGTCGGAAGGAGCGTAGCTCGGCCCGTGAGAGCGCTTTGCTGTGTGACATCGGTGGCGACTCCCTTGCCCCATGCGCCGAGCTTCCGAAACGACTGAGGCCCGATCTCTCCGCCGCGGTGGACTGTAAGGTGTCGGATCACGCTCACCAGGTAGTAGTGCTCGAACAGGTCCCCGAACCAGTTCTTCTCTCCCGTGGAGACAATGTCGGGCAGCATGTCCCGAAGCTCCTTGAGTAGCTCGTTCGAGTTGTAGTTGGCGAGGTATTTGACGTAGGCGGAGAAGTACTCGGGCGTGTTCTTGGCGGCCGCTTTCGCGTACTTCGGCTTGCTCTTGTGGAACGCCTTGGCCGCGATAGGGGTCCACGTCTTCCGCATGCAGAAGAACAAGTTGGCAGACATTTCCTTTAGGAACGCCGCGAAGGCTTCGTAGGCAAGGCCGATGCACTGGGCCTGGAGCCGGTTGTCGAGCTCCCTGATGAGCTTGAGCATTTCCTCGTCGTGCCGGCTCTGAGGCTGGTACGACAGACGGTGGTGGCTCGGCTTAAAGAGGTCGGGGATCGACAGAGCCGTCGAGATCTCGATGGAAGTGCTGGCCTGCCGTCCCGAACTCGCGCTTTCGGCCCGTCCTTCCTCGAGCGCCTGATTCGCGAGGGAGGCGGCGTTCTCGATCTGCATATGAGTCGCGCGGCACAGAAGCACGATGTCGGCCAGTGCGTCGAAGAGCTTCCGCAGAGCCGTGTCGAACACGTTCGTCTTCTGGGCCATACTGTACCCGTCCTGTCGGCGCTCGCTTGGTCTCACCACTTGGACTCCGAGGGAATTGTAACTGCGGCCAGCCGCGCGAGCCTATGAGACATCGTAAGCCGCCGCCCGGACCCGGGGTACCGGAATGCGGGCCGCTCCAAGCGGTCCGTCTACGAGCCCGTCTCTTGCCTTCGCCTGAGTTTCGATTCCAGGTGTGACTTGTCGTCGAGTTCGATGACGAGCGGGACTGCGGGCGTCCGGGCGTCCACCGATGACGAGATCGACGTGCTTGCCGCAGACGCGGCTGGCGTCCTACGCCCAGTCGTCCGGCACCAAGGTGACGATGTCGGCCAGGCGAGCCGCCGGAACAAGCATCAAAGAAGTGCGGCATCAGGCGTGCCTGAGCGTCGCGCGCGTCGGTCACATCGGCCTCATCAGCCGACGTCGGCGAACAGCCTCCGGCAACACGGACACTCGCCGTCGCACCCTTTCATAAGAGCCGAGAACGCGGTCGGTTGTGGGAGGGTCATGATCGCCTTGAAGGCCAACGGGGCGCGATGGGCGTAGTGGCGATAGGTGATGCCGCCGACCGAATGGCCGAGGATCTCGACCGACGACTCGGGGAGATGCTCGTCGTAGTACGTCGCACAGGTCTTCCGGAGATCCTTCAGCTCCCAGGGCTCGTCTTTACCCGTTTCGACGTCCGTCCTTGGCTTGATACCGGCGAGATCGCAGAGAGCTTGGAAGCGGGCGTTCGGGCGTGCCCCGCCGCCGAGGAAGACGGGAGCGTCGGGGCGCGGGTTGTCCGGCATGATGCTCTTGAGGTGCGCGTGGACGACGCGGTTCATCGGCCGGTAGAACGCCTTGCCCGTCTTCACCCTGCGGTAGAAGAGCCACCCCCATGGTGACTGCTCCTTAACTTCGCGGTCTGGTGATTTCCGACTCCACGAGACATGCCGCCAGAGGATCGGCTCGTGGAACGGCGCCGACTTCCACACGGTTCCCGTGTCAACCCCGTAATTGAAGAACACGACAAGCGCGCTACGCCAGTACCGTCCCACGGGAATTGTTCCATTCCAGCCTCGCGGCTTCTCCATCTTGTGTGTCGCGAAATACAGGGCATTGATCTCTGCCTTGGTCAGATAATGGCGACCTGCCACGTCCCGTTGAGGCCTGGGCTTCG
>DATFYN010000651.1:0-7811 GCA_035315025.1 Myxococcota bacterium | reverse complement strand
CGTTCGAAGCCCGTCCATGGGAAATGCGGCTCTATTCTTGAAGCGAGAGATTACGGCGTTTAACCAAGAGCGATGCTCTTGGATGAGGGATTGCACCTATGCCGACCCAAAACCCGTCCCCGCCCGACGATGTTTCCTCGGCTCATCGAGCGCGCTCGCCGCTTCATCAAGTACCGAGGCGACCTGATCGCCAATATCGCCAGACCAGACCGTCCGGGCGTCGCAAACCGGCTCCTGTTGTCCGTGCTCAACGAGGCTAAGTTGCGCCGCGTCCTTGCCTGCATGCTCGACGAGCAGGAGTTTCTAAGTCCCTACGGGATCCGCGCTCTCTCCCGCTATCACCTCGAGCACCCCTATGAGTTCGATGTCCACGGTGAGGAGTATCGGGTGGACTACGAGCCCGCGGAGTCCTCGACGGGTCTTTTCGGCGGAAACTCAAACTGGCGAGGGCCGATCTGGTTTCCCGTGAACGCCATGATCATCCGGGCCCTCGTCCAGCTCTACAGTTACTACGGAGACGACTTCAAGATCGAGTGTCCCACTGGCTCCGGCTCTCTGATGACACTCTTCGAAGTGGCGCGGAAGCTGAAGCAGCGACTCGCGGGCATTTTCCTTCGCAACAGCGAGGGTCGGCGGCCGGTCTTCGGCGATGAGAAGAAGTTTCAGACGGACCCGCACTGGCGCGACTGCTTGCTGTTCTACGAGTACTTCCATGGCGACAACGGCGCAGGCATCGGTGCCAGCCACCAGACCGGTTGGACGGGGCTCATCCGCGAAGCTCCTCCAGGCCTTCGCTTCGACGAAGCCCGAGGAGATCCTTCGAACCGGTGCGAAGGCCGTGCTTGCCTACGACGAAGCGCTCGGCTAGGTGCGGAACTCCTGGCACAAGAGTGGGATGCCGCCCTGCGCGCCGCCGGGGGAGCAAAGATGCTCGCTGTAGCGGCTGCATCTAACTGGAGCGAGTAAGCTGCAAGGGAAGCGGCTTTCACGAACCACATGTTCGAAGATCGCGGCGTAGGCGCGGGGCGGTTCGATTCGGAAGACTCATTCCAGGAAGCGCGCCACACGGAGCCGCGGAGGCGCGAAACGCGCTCAGTACCGAGAGTTCACGCCCGACATACTCGAGATACCTTGAGGAGATCGGCCGACGAAGCGATTCCCGCCGGAAATGTCCCGGTGCGGAACACGCGGGGACGCGTTTTAGATTCCCGAGCTGAGACCCGACGATCGACGAGGGTCGCCCGAAATGCCGGGCATCTGAGGTTCTTCAGCTACTCGATGCGATTGCGCTTCTTGCTCCTGCTCGCGCTGCTGCCGGTGCCACAGGCCCTGGCGCAAAAACAGGGAGCTTCGCCTCGCGTAGAAGCAATCGTCTGGTCGGGAGCCTCGGTGATCACTTCAAAACCGGCCAACGATGGTCGGGTGAAAACCGGCCAACGGAGAGGCTCGGGACGAGTGTGATTTAGCGGTTCGCCTGTGCCTCCTGCAAGGCCGTGGTCGTCGAGAGCTTGGTCCGCCAGCTCTTGGGCCCGCACTTGAGGACGTGGGCGTGGTGGAGGAGGCGGTCGAGCATGGCGGTGGTAGCCGCGGTATCGCCAAGGAGCTTGCCCCAGTCGTCGACAGGTCGATTCGAGGTAAGCACCGTGCTGGCACGCTCATAGCGGCGCATCACGATCTCGAGCAGATCTTCGGCGGTGGTGGGCGGGAGTTTTCTCATTCCTAGGTCGTCGAGTTATGTGGAGCTCCACATAACTCGACTAATGGTGAGACCTCAATAATGTGGAGTGAAGGTCGGAAGCCCACGATCAGTCGAGGTTTCCTGCGCTCGGACTCCACATTACTAAGATGTCTCACAGGGCTTGGAGCCACTCGAGGATGGAAGCATCTCTGCGCCATGCCTCCGCACCTGCGGTGACGCGCGTGATCGGCTTTGCCTTCGCGATGGCTTCGCGCTTCATCTCAAGGTCGACCGTGGCGTATCGATTCGTCGTGTTGATGCTTGAATGCCCCAGCCAGTGACTGATCGTGGAGAGATCCACTCCGGCCTTGAGCAGGTGGACGGCGGTCGAGTGACGCATAGTGTGGGGATGAAGTCGCTTGCCCGCGAGAGTGGGAGCTGCGGCTTGCGCTCGATCGCAGTACTTCAAGAGGAGATAGCGCACTCCAAAGCGCGTGAGCGGCTCGCGCCGGTGATTGAGGAAGAGCCGGTCGGTAGACCTGCAATCGACACCCCGCTCCTTGCAGAAGCTCGCAAGCATCGCCGCGGTTTGGGGCCAGAGCGGGCAGAGTCGTTCCTTGCGACCCTTGCCGAGCAGCCGCACCTGGAAAGGTCGCTGGAGCCGAAGGTCGCAAATGCGGAGATCCAGGATCTCCTGCACCCGCGCTCCGGTGTTGAACATCGTCGCAAGGAGTGCGTAATCACGCCGGCCATCGAGCGTCGCGCGGTCGATCGTATCGAGGACCGCCTGGATCTCCTCGTACTCGAGGTAGTCGACCGAGCGGGCTCGGGTGCGTTTGAAGGGAATTGCCAGGATCCGCTGACAGTGGCCGAGGTGCTCGGGATCGCAGGCTGCGAGGTAGCGGAAGAAGGCATGAATCGCCGCCAAGCGAACATTTCGAGTCGAGGCCCCACAGCGGCGTTGTTCCTCGAGGTAGCGCAGGAAATCGATCACCTCCTGGGGTCCGGTGTCTTGGAGGTCGAGATCCGTGACCGCTTGGTTGCGGCGCGATGCCACGAAGCAAAGGAGCAGCTTCAGACTGTCGCGGTAGCTCTGGACCGTGTGTGGACTCAGCCCTCGGAGTCGAGGCAGGTGATCGGCGAAGAAATCCCGCAGGCCGCGCGCGAGGGTGTTGGGGTGCGCTGAGGTCTTCATGCCGCACCTCCGCTCGGGGGAGGCGTGACAAGTGCGCCGTAGCGTCTCGCGAAGCGCTCGCTCGCCAAGTCTGCGAGCTCTTGGGTGAACTGCAGGTAGTACTCGGTCGAGACGATCGAGACGTGTCCCATGTAGGTCGCTAGGAAGGGGAGCTTCGCCTGGACGTTTTCTCCAGTTCGATACCAGCGCAAAAGAGCATGAACCGCGAAGCTGTGTCTCAGGTCGTGCACGCGCGGCAGGCGGCCAGTGGCAGTGCGGATTCCCGCCGCCCTGAGGAGCAAACTTACGCCCTGGCCAACTCCGCTACCGGTATAGGATCTGCGGTCCGTCGCGTGATTCCACAGCAGCGGAGTCTGTTTGGAGATCGGGAAATGGCGGCGTTGGCGCGCCTTGAGATAGGCGTCGACCGCGCGGGAGGCGTCCTCCGACAAGGGCAGGAGACGGGACTTGTGAAACTTGGATTCGCGGACGAGTAAGGTGCGCTCTTGAGGGTCATAGTCGCTGATCATGAGTCGGACGAGCTCCCCGCGGCGAAGCCCCGCCGTGTAGAGGAGCACGATCGCGAGGCGGAACGTCTCTCGCCGCAGAGGCGACTTGGACGCGGGCTGGAGCGTGTCTGAGGCGTGCAGGAGACGGACAATCTCGGCTTCGGTGAAGATGTGCGGCCGGACCGGCTGATGGGAGGAAGGAAAGAGAACCGGGTCTGGCACGAAGCACGAAGGCTCGCTGCGCCTCCGATAGAGGCAGAAGTTGCGCACGATCCTCATCCGCTTGCGGCGGACACCTGACGCGAGATGCTGCTGCGTCTGGCACCAACCAGCGAAGGTCTCGGAGGAGAGATCCGTGCCCCTGCTTGCCAGGAAGGCGTCGAAGTGCCGAAGCACGTCCCGCTCTACGCTGTAGCGGCGTCCGAGCGCCTCCTTGAGTGCCAGATAGCGGGAAAGGCTCGGACCGAGCAGAGATCCGAAAGATTTCATCCTCGCCGTCATGGCCGCACCCCTTGGGACAGCTCCTCTCTCGGCAAGGAGAGTGCGACGTCGCGCAGATCCTCGACGGAAAGCCGCAGATAGATGCAGGTTGCGTCGGCACTGCGATGGCCGAGCACGTCGCCGATCGTCTTGAGCGAGACGCCCTGCCGAAGAAGGTGGACGGCGTAGGAGTGCCGCAGGCAGTGCGCGCCCTGGAAGGGAATCTTGAGCCCGCTTCGTCTCACCCAGCCCTGGAACGCCTCGGTGACCGCCGTGGGCTTGAGCACCCCCGCCGGTGCTTTACAGCGCAGGAAGACCTCGCGGTAGGGAAGGCTGGGGCGACCTCGGCGGAGATACTCGACCAACGAAGCGCCCACGTCATCCGTCAGCGGAAGCAGGAGCCGATGCCTTCCCTTCCGCTGTAGGATGTCGATCCGACCGCTGCGCCACTCGATGTCGTCCAGTGTAAGGGCGACGATCTCGCTCGCCCGTAGGCCATAGGTGGCGATGAGAAGAAAGATCGCGTAGTCCCGGACGCCAGGCTGGGTCCGCCGGTCGATCGAGCGCAGGAACGCTCGGACTGTTTCCCAAGGGAGAGCTCGCGGGAGTTGCTCCAGCCGGTACACGCGTGGAGTGTCGATCTCGATGTCGAGCCCCTGGCGGAGGTCGCCTCGTCCGGCGAGGAATCGCAAGAAACTTCGCAGATGTGCCACTACATGCTGGAGCGACGAACGACCCTGCCGCGCGCCGACGACTCGCAAGAAATCTTCGAGGTCACTGGTTGAAAGATCGCCGAGGCGAGACACGGTGACTTCGTATCCAATGTGCGCGAGAAGCTCCGCGGCGGTCTGCAGGTGATTCGAAATGGTCGACATGGCGAGTCCGCGGACCTGGCCGAGGTAATCTCGGTAGGTCGAAAGCAGGCTCTGACTTTGGGAAGGCTGCTCAGGGAGGACAGCCAGAAGTCCCGCTTCCGTGAGGAATCGCTCCAGGCAGCGCAGTGTCGCCGCGAGCTGAGGGTCATTTTGCGAGGCTGTCGGGAGGCATGCTCGCAGATCCTCTCGCGTAGCGGCGGCCAACTGCCGGACTCCACGCGCGTGTAGCGCAAGATCGACCCGTCGGACGGTCCGAGCGTGCCGCAGAAGACAGGGCCGCGGATAGCCTCCGTGGGACAACCACCCGACAAAGCGGTCCACTGCAAACCCTAGAATCGGCAGCGACCGCAAACGGCCGTGCGCCTTCGGGAACAACTCGCTGAGCATCGGGAACCTCCTGGCTCGAGTGCCGGGATTGGCACGGTCCCGATGCTACGCTCAGTAATGTGAAGTCGGAGAAGACGAACGGTGAGAGATTCCGGCAACTTATCGTCGCCCACTCCACATTATTGAGGTCTCACCATTAGTCGAGTTATGTGGAGCTCCACATAACTCGACGAGGATGGGCTCTACGATCCGAGCCACTTCAATGACCGCCTGCTCCTCGGCCTCAAAGGCACCATGAGCGAAGCCGAGCTCCATGTGCTGCGCGCCCGCTTGCTGGGCGGCCAGCTCCATAAGGCCCGCCGCGGCGAGCTCTGGATGCCCCCGCCCCTGGGGTTGGTCTACGACGCACGCGGACAGGTCGTGCTCGATCCCGACACGCAGATCCAGAACAGCGTGCGCCTGATCTTCGAAACCTTCCGCCGCACGGGCTCGGCCGGTCAGGTCGTGCGCCACTTCGCGCGCCAGCGGATCCTCTTCCCCCGCCGCGTGCGCACGGGACCCCGCGCCGGGGAGATCGTCTTCGGCCCCCTGGCACATCATCGTGTTCTGCAGATCCTTCACAATCCTCGCTACGCGGCGCCTTCGTCTTCGGTCGCACGCGCCAGCGCCAAGTCGTCGTCGGGGGCCAGCTGCGCTATCGCCGGCTGCCTCGCTCGGAGTGGCGGGTGTTCCTGCCGAGCGTGCATCCCGGCTACATCACTTGGGAGGAGTTTGAGGCCCACCAGGCGACGCTCATCGCCAATGCCGCGAGCTACGGTACCGATCGCCGCCGCAGCCCCCCGCGCGAGGGAACGGCCCTGCTCCAAGGCATGGTCTTGTGCGGGAGGTGCGGGGCTCGGATGACGGTGCGCTACACCGTTCGCAAAGGCCACCCCGTGCCCGACTACATCTGTCAGCGTCGCGGCATCGAGCTCGCGCAGCCCTCGTGTCAGAGCATCCCGGGGACGGGGCTCGACGAGGCCATCAGCGAGGTGGTGCTCGCGGCCGTGAGCCCGGCCTCCCTGGAGGTTGCGCTCGAGGTCTTCGAAGAGCTCCGGGCCCGCAAGGCGGACGTCGATCGGCTGCGGCGCGCACGCGTCGAGCGGGCACGCGAGGAGGCCGCGCTGGCACAGCGCCAGTTCCTGCTCGTGCGACCGGAGCATCGCCTGGTGGCCGATTCTCTCGAGCGCCAGTGGAACGAGACGCTCGCGCGGCTCTCGGAGGCCGAGGAAGAATACCGGCGCAGCGCGGAGAAGGACGGCCCCGCGCTCAGTGCCGACACCCAGGCGCGTATCCAGGCGCTGGCCTCGGATCTGCCGCGGGTCTGGAACGATCCGCGCACCCCCGCCCGAGAGCGCAAGCGCATGCTTCGCCTCCTGCTTGAAGACGTCACCCTCACGCGGACCGATAGGATCCGCGTGGAGATGCGCTGGAAGGGGGGAGCCACGACCTCGCTCGAGCGCCCGCTCCCGCTCCGTGCGCCGGACCTTCGACGCACACCGGCAGCGATCGTCGAACACATCCGCGCCTTGGCCCCCGAGAAGACCGATCGCCAGATCGCCCAAGCACTCCGGGGACGCTGGCTGCGTTCGGGTACGGGCCAGCCCTTCACGCGGAGCCTCGTGCGCCAGCTCCGCAAGGCCTATGGCATCGAGAGCCGCTACGAGCGCCTGCGTCGCGAAGGCTGGCGCACCGTCCCCGAGACCGCCCTCGCGCTCGGACTCCACCGATCCACCGCCCAGCGCTTCGCGCTCGAGGGCGTCGTGCGCGCGGTTCGGGCCAACGACAAGGGAGAAATCCTCATTGCGCCCCTCACCGGCCCCCCGCCTTCAGCCCATCCGGGCAAGCGACTTCGGGATCGACGCACCTGCGAGAAGCTTGCTCCGCACGTGCGGAAGGAGTTGCAGTGTGAAGCCTGAGACTTGCGATCGGGATGGTACGGCCGACACGGAAGTGCGACGACTCCGTAGTGCGCGAGCAGATCGCGATAGAGCGGGTTCAGTGTCGAGTCGTAGACATCAGGCGTGAGTACGCCTTCCTTTAGGTTATCGAGCACGACCGTGTGGACAGCGCCGCCGAGGCGGCGGAAGGACTGCTCGTGCAAGCGTGCCCACACCTCGCTGCTCGAGCGCCACGTGAGCAGCCGCACCGACTTGCGGCTGTAGCCGAGCGTCAGCACGAACAGCCGCATCCGGCGGTACTTCCCGCTCTCGGGGTGGCGCACCATGGGCCCGTCCCCGCCGTAGTCGACCTGGGCCTCCTCCCCCGGCGCGGTCTCGATCACGGGATGGGCTTCGGGATCGCCGGCCTGCTCCCCGCGCAGCCGGCGCACGAAGCGCCGCATGCTCGAGTAGCTCGCCGTAAAGCCGTGGTCGTCGACGAGATCGCGGTAGATCGCGAAGGCGTCGCGCCCGCGGCCGACCGCGAGCGTGATCCACTCGCGATAGGGCTCGCAGGCGCTCCCGCGCAGGCTGTAGCGCTGGGGCGGGGGCCACGTCCCCGCCGCCTCAGCCGGGGTGCGACTGCTTAGGGCAGGGTCGGTGATCGCTTCGTTGGCCGGATTTGAAGGTGGCTGGCGGCCCCATCCACGCGGAGGGCGCACGCCGATCCCCGCCGCCTTGAGATAGGCGCTCGCGGTCTCCCGACGAACGCCCGTCGCCTCCTCGATGCGCCGCAGCGGCCATCCCAGCCGGCCGAGCGCTAACACCTGCTGTCGCTTGTGATCGTTC
>DATFYN010000650.1:0-10737 GCA_035315025.1 Myxococcota bacterium | reverse complement strand
GTCCGTAGTGTTCTCGCGATTCCCGAGCGATCACGCGGATGTCCAACCGGATGTTGTGACATGCGGCGCGGTTTTCTCCGGAGGGAAAACCAAGATCGCGAGACACATCGCTGAGTTGGGGCCGGAGGGTTCGACATGGGCGACAAACTGACACCGCCTTGATTCTCCGATTCCTGAATGCACACGATCACTTTCGTTCGGATCTTCGCCGCAGCACTCCAGCTTGCGATCGATCGGTAGTTCCGCGTGGGGCACGCCGTTTCGGAGCGGCGTCCAGAATGGCCGGCCTGAGAAGTCTCGCTCCCGGCTCAGGGATGGTTCTCAGAGCGGCGAGATTGCCCTGAGAGGCGCCATCGAGGGTGCGGTGTACGGGTTGGGAGGGCGCGGCCCCCCAACCGCGGAGCCGCGAACGCCTGGCTGAGACGCGAGGGGAGGATCGCTCCGACGTCCTCTGCCGGCAGCGGATGCGTGTTTTGACTCCGATTCCGACGCGAAGTCTGCGGCACCGAAAGCGAATCTCGCGAACCCTCCGTCACAAAACTGCGCTTGTGCAAGAATTCCGACGCGAAGTGCCCGTCGCGCAAACGAATTCGTCTTCACCATCCGTCGTTATCTCGCGTGGCTTCCCGATCACGCGCCTCCCCCAGCGGGTCTTCTTCTTCAGCTCCGCATCCTCACGCTCGCCACGATCGTTCAGCTGGTCTGTGGTCCGCGCGTGGCAGGACACAGCTTGTGATCGGCACCGGCATCACCGTGAGCACGCCGAGCGCACGATGCGCGATCGATGGAAGGCCAGGTCGTAGTCAGGGAGGTGACCTCACGGAGAACCGCTCGTAGCGCTGATCTCGTGCCGACAGTCGGCAGGGTCGTGGGCCTGGTCATGGCAGGTTCGTGGGCGGGCCCAGGCATCGAGCTGGGCGGGCGGCAGCCACGTGCTGAGGTCGAGGCCGCGCACCTCTGCCAGCATCCTGCAAGACGAGCAGCGAGCTCGCTGCGGGCACCCTCGAGCGCGCACCGCGGCGCTACCCGCACCCGTCTCAGGGTCGCTCGGGAAGCTCGTGGTGGCGACGGGCTCGACCTCGCCATGGCCCCGATCCAGACACGCACCGTGCACGCCGGCGCGCACGATGTGCGATCGCTCGAAAGCGTGCTCGAAGGCCGGGAGTTGGCCTGAGAGAGAGCGCCCCGTAGGGCTGATCTCGTGCCGACAGTTGGCAGGGCCCTGGACCTGGTCATAGCAGGCTCGTGAACGGGCTCAGGTAACGGCGCGGGGGGCAGCAGCCACATCGTGAGGTCGAGCGCGCGCACTTCTTGGAGCGTCTTGCCAACGGCCTTCGGAGCCTGGTGCAGGGCACCCTCGAGGCGTGCACCGCGGCGCTTCGCGCACCCTGCACGGGTCATCTCAGGGTCGCTCGGGAAGCCCAGGCTGAGAACGAGCACGGACTGCTCTCTGGTCCCGATCTCGACAGGCACCGCGACCATCTGTCAGCGCTCGCCAGGCCAAGGACGAGTCGCGAGGTTGGCCATTCCAGAACACGTCATCGGCAGCGCGACAGAACGATGCGAGCCTCAGGCCAAGAGTGTGAGCGGTCGATCAAAATATGGATGGTCTGGCGGATTCTCGGTGCGATCGGTGTGACGGGCGCCTCGCTGGTGCTGGTGGCGGCCCTCTGGGTCGCAACGCACCTACGCGATCTACCCGCGGTAGATGACGCGGATCTCCGCGCCATACCCGCGGTCGCACCTGAGGCCGACGCGGCGCCGGCTCTCTACCGCGCGAAGTCGCTTCTTTCTTCGACTGCCCCGGGGGAATCCATTCCGGGATGTGACCTTCGTGTGACCCATTCCAATTTGAGCCCACTCATGTTTTTTCGGGAAGCCACCTAAGGACTTTGATTTGATAGGTATTTTACGGTGGCCCAGGGCGGAATCGAACCGCCGACACTGCGATTTTCAGTCGCATGCTCTACCAACTGAGCTACCGGGCCACGCGGGCGCGGAACCTAGCTTTTTGGTGCGAGCGGGTCGAGCGCTCGTTCGGGATTGTCCCCGGCGTCCGGTTGGGCTTGTCGTGTGCTCCCTACTCCAGCTCAAGGGCCGCCGACCGGACGCACCACCACCTCGACCGTGGTGGGCGCGCCGTGGGTAATGACCGGCAACGCATGGTCGTTCATGAACGCAAGCCGGTCGCCATCGGTGATTCGCGCCCGCACCGCGTACCTGTGGGCGGGATCAATCCTCGACGGGTCGTATACGAGCTCAAACGGGATCGGTACTTGGTGTTGCGGCCGAATGGCCTGCTCCGCGAGCACCACCGGGAGAGCGTCCGCGCGTGAGACGTCGACGAGCTCCACTTGCACTACGGCGGCGGGCGAGAGCGCGATGCGCTGAAGATAAGTCACACTTCCAGTGACACGAGCGTCCGCCGCCACATGGGCGCAGGCCACGAGCGAAAGGCCCACCGTCCGGAGCGAGACCCACGCACGGGAGGAGGCCACTGCGGGCTCGTTACTCTCGGAACGTTGAGCGCGACGCGCCCTCGGTTTCGGTCGGCGGCTCCGCCCTAGCGTCTGGCGAAGCGGAGGTGGCCTTCGTGCCAACCGCTCCAGCTGCAGCCGAGGGGGCCTGTGCCGCCCCTGGATGGTCAATTCGCGCGTGGTCGACGACCACGTTCTCAAGGGGCCGATCCGGCGGACCGCGGCGTCCGAACTCGTCGCGCGGCACAGCCACGATCTTGTCAACCACGTCCATGCCATCGATGACGCGGCCGAACGCGGTGTACTGGCCGTCGAGTTGCGGCGAATCGGCGACCACGATGAAGAACTGGCTGCCCGCAGAGTTGGGTGAGTCGCCCCGGGCCATGGAAACGACGCCCCGCACGTGAGGTGTGTCATTGAACTCCGCGTCGATGATATAGCCAGGTCCGCCCTGCCCATCGTCGCGAGGGTCGCGGTTCTTCGAGTTGGGATCCCCGCCTTGAATCATGAAGCCTGGGATGACCCGGTGGAATGTCGTTCCGTCGTAGAAGCCGGAAGTCGCGAGCTTCTCGAAGTTCTCGACAGTCTTCGGAGCCTTGTTCGCGAGAAGCTCGAAACGGATGGTGCCAAAGCCCTTCACCTCGAGCACCGCCACGTCAGGCGCCGGCGCCGATGCGGCTGGCGCGGCTGTACTGGGCGCTTTGGCGGCACCTGCGGTTTCGTTCTTCTGACCCCCGCAGCTCGTGCCAAGTGCCAGCGCAGCGAGAACCGCAACGGCGACCGGAGCCCTCGCGGTTCGAAATCCGTCTCTCCGGCAACCTCCCATCGCGCACCTCCTCGGCGCCTCTGGCTTAACCAACGAACGGGACGCGGGCAAGGCGGCGAGATTCGCGCCGACTCGGGCCGCAGGGGGGCGCGCGTGTGGTAGGTTGCGGCGGTGATTTTCCGCCCCGCCGCGGGACTCGCCCTATTCCTGATCCTTGCCTTCTCTACGTCGGATGCGGCCGCCGCGGCACCGGCCCCGGCCACCGGCGCGCATGGCATGGTGGCCACCGCCGAGGAGCACGCAACCCGCGCGGGTGTCGAGATGCTGGCTTCGGGCGGGAATGCGATCGATGCCGCGGTGGCCGCCGCCTTCGTGCTCGGCGTGACCGAGCCCTATCACTCCGGCATCGGCGGCGGTGGATTCGCACTCATCCATCTCGCGAACGGACAAGACATCGCGCTCGATGCTCGTGAGACGGCCCCCGCCGCGGCCACACGCGACATGTTCGTGCGAAAAGGCGTCCCGCAAGATGCGTCGCGCCTCGGTCCGCTTGCAGTCGCGACACCTGGACTCGTGGCCGGGCTCGCTGAAGCCCTCGCTCGCTGGGGTACGAAGTCGCTTCCCGATGCGATGGCACCCGCAATCCGTCTCGCCGAGGCGGGCTTCCCGATTTCGCCGCGCCACGCACGCATCCTTGAATCGGTGCGGGCCACTGGCTTCGCGCAGCGCTTTCCGGAGACCGCGCACATCCAACTCCCGCCGCCCGAGCGGCCGATCACTCCGGGCTGGCGACTGGTGCAGCCAGAGCTCGCCGGCAGCCTGAAGACGATCGCCCGCGAAGGGCCGGACGCCTTCTACCGTGGGGCCATCGCCAAGGCGATCGCCGCCGAGATGGAACGTCAAGCTGGAATCCTCACGGCGCACGATCTTGACGTCTATCGCACGAAACTCCGCGAGCCCGTGCGCGGCAGCTACCGCGGTCTTGAAGTGGTCTCGTTTCCGCCGCCTTCTTCCGGCGGGATCGCACTGATCGAAACGCTGAATGTGCTCGAGGGCTTTGACCTTGCCGCACGCGGCGCCGGATCGTCTGCCAGCATCCACGTGATCGCCGAAGCGATGAAGCTTGCCTTCGCCGACCGCGCCGCTTGGCTCGGTGACAGCGACTTCGTGGACGTTCCGGCGCGCGGTCTCGTTTCGAAGGACTATGCGGCGACCCTGCGCGCAAGGATCAATCCACCCTGGTGGCGGCGGGCGCCCTGGCACTGGCTGTCAGGAGAGCGCGCGATTCACGTGACAGGACCGGGCGAGCCGCCGCGGGATGCGGGTACGACGCATGTCTCTGTCACCGACAGCTCTGGAAACGCGGTCTCGCTCACGCAGACCATCAACCTGATCTTCGGCTCCGGAATTACCGTTGCTCACACGGGCATCATATTAAATGATGAAATGGACGACTTCTCCATTGCACCCGATGTACCGAACGCGTTTGGGCTCGTGGACGTGCGCGGAGCGAACGCCGTGGCACCCGACAAGCGTCCGCTCTCGAGCATGACCCCGACGATCGTGCTCCGCGGCGGAAAGCCGTATCTCGTGTCGGGAAGCCCCGGGGGTCCGCGCATCATCTCCACGACCCTGCTCACGATCCTGAACATCGTCGACTACGGCATGAATCCCGAGGAGGCGGTCTGTGCGCCGCGATTCCATCACCAGTGGCTACCCGATACCCTGACCGTCGAGCGCGCGGTCCCACGCGATGTCATCGAGGGGCTCGAGCGCCGGGGTCACACGATCGAGGTGTCACCTCGTGACTGGTCGAGTGCGCAGACCATCGTGATCGACCCAGCGACGGGTCTCCATCTTGGGGGGAGCGACCCGCGCAGCGACGGCCTCGCCCTTGGTGACTAGCGCGCCGCCCAGCGAAGCCCAGCGCCTCCAGGCAAACATTCGCAAGCTCTCGCTGCTCAGCGCGAGCCAGATGTTCCTCGTCGTGATGCCCGTGATCGTGCCGTTCTATCGCGCCCATGGGCTCGACATGCGCGAGGTCTATCTGCTGCAGTCCGTCTTCGCTGTCGCGACGCTGCTGTTGGAGGTTCCCTCAGGATATGCGGCGGACCTCCTAGGGCGAAAGAAGACCCTGATCACGGGTTCGCTCTTCTATGGCGTTTCTTTCACGTGGCTCGCGCTTGCGAACGGATTCCTGGGATTCGTCGTGTTCGAGCTCCTCGCGGCGGTGGGGGTTGCTCTCTTCTCCGGCACGGACGTGGCGCTCCTGTACGCGAGCCTCGATGAAAGGTCTGAAGGCGGCGGGCAGGGCGCCCGGGCCATCGGGAGCCTCCTCTTCGCCTCACAGCTTGGCGAGACGGCGGCCGCGCTGCTCTGCGGCGTGCTCGTCGGAGTGTCGCTGCACCTTCCCGTGGCCGTGAACGCCGCCACCGCGTGGCTGCCCCTCGGGATCGCGCTCACCCTGCATGAGCCTACGGCTCCACGCATGAAGCGTGGGCAGCACGCGGAGAATCTGCGGGCGGTCGCAAGGGCACTCTTTGGGCAGGGGCGCCTGCTGCGCCTTTTGCTGGCAAACCAGGTGCTCTACAGCACCGCCACCCTCGTCGCAGTCTGGGCCTTCCAGGCCTATTGGAGCGCGCAAGCGATCCCGATGCTCCATTTCGGATGGCTTTGGGCGACGCAGAACCTGGCGGTCGCGCTGACGGCGCGCGTTGCGCATCGCGCCGAGGGAGAAGCGAACCTTGCGCCGTCGGCGGCACTCATCGCTGGGCTCGCGATCATCGGGTTCTTCGGGATGGCGCTCTGCGGAGGTTGGACGGGTGTTGCGTGCGGGCTGGCATTCTCGCCCTGCCGCGCCATGAACCAGGTCGTGATGCGCCATGCCATCAACGTGCGAATGCCCGAGCCCATGCGCGCCACCGCGAACTCCGTCGCCGCACTCGGTATGCGACTCTTGTTTGCGGCAGTGGGGCCGCTCTTCGGATACGCCATGGACCGGTTGGGGCCTGCGGGCGCGCTGCGCCATGCGGGCTGGGTGTCCCTTGGCATCGCCCTTACGGTATCTCTCCCGCTCGTGCGCGAGGCGCGGGCCCAGCGAGCCGTTTAGGGACGCACCAGGACCAGCGTGTAGGCATCGAGGTCGAGGACACGTCGCGCCACCCGCAGCACGTCCTCCTTACCGACGGAAAGGACGCGCTCCACATACCGGGTGTAGGCGTCCGCACCGAGTCCGTACAGCGCGTCGAGGGCAATCTGTCCGGCCCGCACGGCGCTTCGCTGCTGGTCGATCGCAAAGTTGCCCGTGAGATAACTCTGGGCACGGCGCAGCTCTTCGTCGGCAGGGGGGGATTCCACGACCTTTCGGAGCTCGAACAGGATGCCCTCGCGCGCGAGGTCGATCTTCTCGGGCGCGGTTCCCATGTACACCGCGAAAAAGCCCGGAGCCACAGCTTCGACGTTCACGGCGCTCACGCTGTAGGCCAGGCTCTGGCGGTCCCGCAGTTCGAGAAAGAGCCGCCCTCCTTGCCCGGCGAGGATCTGCGCGACGAGTTCGAGGGCGAAGCGGTCCTCGTCACGCACATCAAGTCCCCGGAATCCGAGCACAAGATGCGCCTGTGCGCGCCGCTTGCGTAGCTCTGCCATGCGGATCTCGCGCGGCGCGGGCTCGGGAGCCGGGGCAGGCGGCTCGAACTCGCCGCCGTCGAGGTCGGCCAGCAGAGCGGACAGGCGCGCCGCAATCGCATCCGGGTCGACGTCGCCGGCCACCCCCAACACGAGGTTCGGGGCACGCACGAGCTGTGCGTGGTGGGCCTCGAGCCCCTCTACTCGAAATGTCCGCACCGAGCGCTTGGTACCGATCAGTGGAAGCCGGTAGGGATGGCGCTCGAAAAGTGTCTGTGTGAAGAGGTCAAAGGCACGCTCGGCGACGCGGTCCTCGCGCCGCGCGAGTGCTGCCAGCGTATCGCGCTTCTCCCGGGCAAGCTCTGTCGGATCGAAGCCCGGCTCGAGCAAGACCTCGGCGAAGAGGTCGAGCGCCGGCGCGAGCTGCGGCGTCGGGGTTTCAAGCGTAAGGCCAAGGGAGCTCCGTCCCGCGAAACCGTCGATGTCAGCGGCCAGCGACTCCACGGACCGCGCGAAATCGGCGGCCGAGCGCGCGCGTGTGCCGCGCAACCACATCGAGGTGAGAAAGGAGGTGAGGCCGGCAGTCTCTTCGCTCTCTGCGAGGAGCCCGCCGAGAAAGGCTGCGCGCACGGCAACCACCGGCACCTCGCGGCGCGGCAACACGTGGAGGGCCGCGCCATTCGGGAGTCGGTACGAGCGCAGAGCTACCACAGACTCGTCGCTTGGCACGGCCTGCGCTGCTCGCGAACCCAAACGCCCGGAAGCCGGGAGCGCCGTCGGCCGCGCAAAGGCGCGGCGTGTATGCTCGACGCCGCGCGAGATTGCGGCCACCACGCGCTCCTCGTCAGGCGCGACCCGCACCCGAGATGGATAGAGCAACGTCGCCGTCATCGCCTCGTGCGCCAAGTAGGATTGCGCCACGCGCTGCAAATCCTCGGGCGTGGCGCCCCGGACTGTCGCCAGATAACGCTCCTCGCCTCGCCAGTCGCCGCCCAGCACCTGAAAGCTTCCGAGCTTGCGAGCGATCCCCGAGACGCTCTCGCGTTCGAAGTGTTCGGTCGCGAGAAAGTTCGCGCGCGCCCGTTCGAGCTCGTCCCGCGTCACAGGCTCCGCGCGAAGCCGCTCTACCTCGGCGGCCACCGCCGCGAGACAGTCGTCGGCATGCGCCGGGTCGAGCTCCGCGCTTGCCCCGAAAAGACCTGGATCGAGCGGCGTGTAGGAGGACGCGTCGACGCGATCTGCGAGCCCCGCCTGCTCCTTCACGCGGCGCACAAGCCGGCTGCTTTCGCCCTCACCCAGCACGAAGGCGAGGAGGTCGAGAAGCGGTGCATCGGGGTGGCGGAAGTTCGGTACGCCGTAGGCGAGCTCGAAGCTCGCGCGCTCGAAGGGCCTTCGTACCACTGCCCCTTTTAACTCCGTACGCGGCGGCTCGCTGGAGCGCTCGCGTGGAGTCCTGGCCGGACGCGCGCCCTCAAACGCGTTGGCAATGCCTTCGCGCAGCTCGCCCGCATCGAAATCGCCTGTGGCGACCACGAGAAGGTTGTCAGGCGCGTACCAGCGCTCGAAGAATGCCCGCACACGGCTACGGTCAAATCCAGCCACGCTTTCCCTCGTGCCGAGGATCGGGGCGCGGTAGGGGTGCACACGGTAGGCGTGCGCGAACACCGCATTGCCGAGGACCTGTGAGGGAGAGTCTTCGCCCCGGCGAATCTCCTCGAGTACGACTTCGATCTCCCGCGCAATTTCAGCGGGGTCAAACACCGAGAAGCGTATTGCGTCCGACAGCACATCGAGGGCAACCGGGAGCCCATGGCTCGGGACTGTGGCGTGGTAGACGGTGACATCATAGGACGTGTAGGCGTTCACGCGTCCGCCCACGCCTTCGATCTCTCCCGCGACGGCGCCTACCCCGCGGCGCTCGGTCCCCTTGAAGAGCATGTGCTCATGGAAATGGGCAAGCCCCTCCTCGCCCGGGCGCTCGTCCGCGGAGCCCACCTTGGCCCAAATCTGCAGCTCGGCGACGGGCGAGACATGGAGCTCCCGAAGGAGCAAGGTGAGCCCGTTCGAAAGGATCTCACAGTGGGTGGGGAAATCCGTCAAAGTCGAGGAAAGGTACCATGCCGCCGTGCACGATCCCACGGTCGGCTTGTATGTCCACGTACCGTTCTGCGAACGCATCTGCCCCTACTGCGATTTCGCCGTGGTGCGAACGCGGGTCCTTGAGCCCAAGCTTGAGAGCACCTACGTCGACGCCCTGCTCGAGGAGCTCGGCGCGCGCCAGGGAGCGTTTGCGCAGCGGCGTCTTGAGACCGTGTACCTCGGAGGAGGTACGCCCTCGCTCGTAAGACCCGAATCGCTGGCGCGCATCCTTGCGGCGGCACGGGCCGCCTTCGCGGAAGGCGCCTCGAAAGAGGTGACCCTCGAGGTCAACCCGAGCACGCTCGAGCGCGCGCGGCTCCCCGGATTCCGGGCCGCGGGCGTGAACCGGCTTTCCGTCGGGATCCAGTCCTTCAATGATCTCGTGCTGCGCCGGCTCGGTCGGGCGCATCGCGCGTCCGAGGCCCGCGCCACATTGCGTTCCGCACGCGACGCGGGCTTCATGAACCTTTCCCTGGATCTTATCTTCGGAGCCCCCCAACAGCGCGAAGAAGACTTCGCACGCGATCTCGACGAGGCGATCGGCTTTGCACCTCAACACGTTTCGGCGTATGGACTCACCGTCGAGCCGGGAACTCCCTTTTCCCTCGCGGCAACGCGCGGCCAGCTTGCGCTTGCCGACGACGATTCTGTGGCGTCGATGATGGAGCTGGCAGCGGCGCGGCTCACGGCGGCGGGGCTCGCCCCCTACGAAATCTCGAGCTTCGCCCGGCCGGGCTTTGAGTCCCAGCACAACCGTCGCTACTGGGAACGACGTCCCGTGCTCGGGATCGGGGTCGGCGCTTGGTCGACTGAGCCGCCGACCCCCGCGGCGCCCTTCGGCGCGCGGAGCTCCAACGTGCGGGGCCTGGCCGAGTACCTAAAGCGCATCTCCCAGGGCGAGCTGCCCGCAGCCGCTGCGCCCGAGGTCCTCGACGAACGCACGGCGCGGGGTGAAGCCATGTTCCTCGCACTGCGCACGGTGGATGGCCTCGATGCGGCGCGCTTTGCGGCGGAGTTCGGTGGTCCGCCGCGCCGCTTCTTTGCGGGCGCGATCGACGCGTGTACGAAGGCAGGCCTCCTGGCCGAGCTCAGCGGAGGCGATCTGCGCCTCACGGCGCGCGGGCGCTTGCTTTCGGACTCGGTCTTCGCGCAGCTCGTCTAGCCAAGCGTGGTCGGCGCGGCGTTGACGATCCTCGCCCCCGTTGGTAAGCATCGCTCGGATTTCATTGAGAATTCCCGACGTCTCGGGGGATCTATGGCGAGGCGCGAGGTGATTCCGGCGGCCCAGGACACCGATACCCCTAGGCTCTCTGCGCGCCAGGAACGCGTGCTGCGCGCGGTCGTGGGAAGCTATGTCGGGGGCGGAAGCCCGGTCGGCTCGTCGACGATCGCCCAACTCCTTCCCGTAAACCTCTCGGCCGCGACGATTCGCAGCGTGATGTCCGAGCTCTCGGAGCTCGGTCTCCTCGGCAAAGCCCATGCCTCCGCCGGGCGCGTGCCCACGGAGCTCGGCCTCCGCGTCTTCGTGACGCAGCTCCTCGCCCGTCGGGATCTCGGCGACTACGAGCGGCGGGACATCGCCGATGCGATGGAGGACGTCCACGGGGACGCGGTCATGCGCGTGGCGAGCGACGTGCTCTCGCGCCACACCCACCAGCTCGGCTTTGCGGTGACGCCCCGGCTTGAGCGGCTTGTGCTGCGCCACGCCTCCCTGGTGCGGATCTCCACGGC
>DATFYN010000649.1:0-5999 GCA_035315025.1 Myxococcota bacterium | reverse complement strand
GCAGCGGTTCGCGTCATGGAGGTGCCCCGATGATGGGCGATCCGAATCCGGTAGACCTGGTCGCATCCTTCTACGAACGACTTCTCTCGGGCCTCGTCGAGGAAGCGATCGCGACCCACCTTGCCCCGGACGTCGTGTGGGAGAATCCGCTTCCCGAGGTGATCTCCTTCGGTGGCCGGTACGAGGGGCGCGAGGGGTGTGCGCGCTACCTGGCACTGCTCTTTGAAGCGATCCAGATGGAAGCTTTCAACATCAGCGAAACCATCGGCGAGGGGGATCGTGTCGTGCTGCTCGGGCGCGAGACGAGCCTCGTCCGCAAGACCGGTCGCCGATACACGATGGACTGGGTCCACGTCGTGCACGTGCGCGACGGGCGGCTGGCTCGGCTGCGCGAGTACAACGACACGGCGGCCATGGCCGCGGCCTTCGCCGGGTAGGGCGATGGATCCGACCGAGCAATCGATCAGCGCGCTCCAGCAAGCGATGGGGCAGGGCCGAACGACAGCGAGAGGGTTGGTCGAAGCCTTTCTCGCCAGGATCGACGCCTACGATCAGAGAGGGCCTGCCCTCAACTCGATCCTGCTGACGAGCCCGGATGCTCACGCACAGGCTGATGCGCTCGATCGCGAGCGCCGGCAGGGCCGGCAGCGCGGGCCCCTGCACGGCATTCCTGTCCTCGTCAAGGACAACCAGCACGTGGAGGGCCTGCCAACCCGAGTAGGTTGTCGCGCATTGGCGGGCCTCGTCGCGCGCGAAGACGCTTTCGTTGTGCAGCGCCTGCGCGAGGCGGGCGCGGTCCTGCTTGGCAAGACGAACCTCCACGAGCTCTCGGCCGGCATCACGTCCGTCGGCTCCGTGCACGGCCGCGTTCGCAATCCGTACGATCGGACGCGCACACCGGGCGGGTCGAGCGGCGGCACGGCAGCGGCAGTGAGCGCGAGCTTTGCCGCCGCCGGAACCGCCTCGGACACCTGCGGTTCGATCCGGATCCCCGCGGCCTTCACGGCGACCGTCGGCCTCCGGCCCTCCCAAGGGATGACGAGCCGTCACGGAGTGGTTCCGCTCGCCCTCTCACAGGACGTTTTGGGTCCCATCGCGCGGTCCGTGGAGGATCTTGCACTGCTGCTGGACGTGATGGTCGGTGAAGATCCGCGAGACAAGCAGACCGCGGTGATCCGCGGACGTTCGTTCGGCTTCGCGGAGGCACTCGGGAAACACCCGTTGCGAGGACGTCGGATCGGCCTGCTCGCGTCGCGGTTCGACAAAGACGAGGAGGACGAGGAGGTTGCGCACGTGGTGGACGCTGCGTTGAGGCATGCAGAAGCCTGCGGCGTGGCGACCGTTCCGATCGAGATCGAAGAGATCGCGGCGCTTCTCGACCTGGGCTTCGTTTCGATCTTGGCTGAGTTCCAAGACGATCTCGATGGCTGGCTGGCGACCGAGCCCTCCGCGCCAGTTCGATCCGTCGCCGAGATCGCAGCGAGCGGGCTGGTTCACCCGGAGGTTGCGCCGCTGGTTGCCGCGGCGGTCTCTGTTGGAGCTGGCCTGGGTGAAGCGTACGAGACGGCGCGTCGGAATCGCGCGCGCTTGGGGAGATTGCTCGATTCGCACTTCGACGACCTGGAGCTCGATGCGATCGCCTATCCGTCGATGGGGAGGGTCGCCGCTCGGCACGGGGAGGTGCAGCTCGCGAACAACGCCCACCTCGCAGCGGACTCGGGCTTCCCAGCGGTTTCGCTCCCAGCGGGCTTCACGGTGGCGGGGATGCCGGTCGGCGTCGAGCTGCTCGGTCGTCGATTCGGAGACGTTACACTGCTTGGCATCGCATACGAACTCGAGCAGGCTTTGGGTGCTCGACGCCCGCCTCCCTCGATTCCCCCACTCGGCAACTAGTGCGCGCCCTGCTCCTCGAGCGCCTTGGGGATTTTCTGCCGCGGCCCGTAGGACGCCAACGCGAGTGGAAACGATCGCGCTGTAGTCCTTGGAGGAGAAGAGGATAAATGGTGGTCGAAGCGCTAGGGATCGAACCCAACGCGGACACTTTCGATAGTGTCATTTTGGGGCCCTTCGCGTCTCGTGGTGGGTAGACCCGGCGACTTCTTCATGGTTCGCGCAACCTTGCAGTCAGGATTTTCAGGATTCATCGTCGCTCAAAATAAAGGAGAACACCGTTGGCAACCGACGACAGCACGAAGAGTACGCCCCAAAACGATCTAAGCCGACGCGACGTGCTCAAAGGCGCTGGCGCGATCGCGGGTACGGCGGCGGTTGGTCTTTCCACCGCTGGGCTGACTTCCGCGCAGGCGGCGCAGCCCGATCCGGCAGGCCCGGCCGGCCTGACCATGCCCGTGAATCCGTACGGCGGGAAGCCAAGCAGCGGCCTGCAGTTCCCGCCCTACTACAAGCCCACGCCGTCCGTCCGCAGCCGGAACAACTACTTCCCCGGCAGTGAGGCGCTCGGGCCGGACGAGATGCGGATCTCCTTCGTTGGCAGTTGCCCCTTCCCGCCGCGGCGCGACCAGGCCGGTACGTGCATCATGGTCGAACTCGGCAACGGCGACCGATTCTTCTTCGATTTCGGTCCCGGCTGCGTCAAGAACATCCTCGCGATGGGCGTCCCGGTGCCGTCGATCAACGACATCTTCATTACCCACCTGCACGTGGACCACTACCACGACCTCTCCTATCTCCTCCCGTTCTCAGCGTGGTCAGGACGATGGAAGCAGCCACTGCGGGTCACCGGGCCCTCAGGGCGCAAGGCAGACCTCGGGACCAAGGGCATGGTCGCCGGCATGAAGCAGATGCTCAAGTGGCACCTAGAAGCCTTCGACGCCTGCCCGATCGGGGACGGCTACGAGGTCGAAGTCAACGAGTTCGACTGGAAGGACGAGAATGGCATTTGCTACGAGAAGAATGGCGTCACGGTCCGCCATTGGCGGCGCTCGCACGTCAAGGACGGCGCCTCTGCGTACCGTTTGGACTGGAACGGCCTTTCGTTCGTCTGGACCGGCGACGGTAAGCCTGACGAGCTGACGGCCAAGTACGCCAAGGGGGTCGATGTCTTTGTCACCGAGAGCCAGCCCGATTTGGCGCGCCTCAACCTGTACAAGTACGGGCTGCCCGAATTCCTCTACAACTACACCATAGACATACACCATACGACGACCTACGGGGCGGGCTACCTCATCAAGCAGGTCAACCCGCGCTGCGCGATGGCCACGCACCTCGCGTTCGACAATGACACGCTCAATGAGACCAGCGCCGACGTTCGCGCCCACTGGGATGGGCTTTTCCTGTACGGTGCGCCGGACGTCGTGGTCGTCAACGTAACCAAGGACGCGATCTGGCACCGGGAGGCCGCCCTCCCAGGGTTCGCGGGCCAGTCCTTGCCGAATCCCACCCTCCTCTTCGGCGACCCGCTGCCGATCGCTACGGGCAAGGGCATCGTCCCACAGCCCCGGTTCCCGCGCGAGCAGCAGCAGGAGCAAAAGACGCGCGACCTCGAGATCGATCCGCACAAGTACACTCCGCCGGACGTTTGGCGCGAGCCGCTCCTCAAGCTTGCGAACCCGGAGGAGGTCGATCTCCTCGAGATGGCGAAGGCGCTGGGAATTGACCTGAGTAAATTCAAGAAATAGCGGGGGGTCCTGGCGTCCCGCCGCGCTCGTCGCGACGGGGCGCTCCGGGGCCGCGTCGCGGATGATCTTTTCCGGGCACACGCCTTTGGAGAGCGACAATGGAACTCATAGACGACATCGGCAATGCCGTTCCGATCACCATCCTGACCGGTTTTCTCGGGGCAGGAAAGACGACGCTCTTGAATCGCATCCTGACCGGGAATCACGGCCTGCGCGTGGGTGTCCTCGTCAACGACTTTGGCTCGATCAATATCGACGCCGAACTCGTCGTCGGGGTGGACGGGAACATGATCAGCCTGGCCAACGGCTGCGTCTGCTGCCAGATTCGCGACGACCTCGTCGAGTCGGTTGCAGCCTTGCTCGCCCGCCCAGAGGCCGTCGAATACATCCTGCTCGAAGCCAGCGGCGTCGCCGATCCCGCCGGGATCTTCATGACCTTCAACGATCCCAATCAGCGCGACCGGATCAGGCTGGACAGCGTCATCTGCGTGGTGGATGCGGACCAGGTCTTCGCGCACCCTGAGTATCCCCCTCTGATGGACCTCAAGCTCCGCCAAGTCGGGTTCGCAGACATGCTGATCCTGAACAAGGTGGGCCTTGCCGGTCCCGAGCAGGTCGAGAAGGTCAGGGCTTGGCTCGATGACCATTTCAATCGTCTACGCATCGTCGAGACCAATTACTGCGAGGTGCCCTACGAGATCCTGTTGGGTGTCGGGAGTTTCGATCCTGCGCGAGCAGGCCCCAACTCGCACGCCCTTGAGCAGGGTTGCACCAACCCGACCTGTCATGACGATCACCACGGACACGACCACTCGAAGGTGTTCAGCACCTGGAGCTACGAGACAGACCAGCCGCTGGCGCTGGAAGCATTGCGGGAAACGATGCGTAAGTTGCCGGGGACTGTTTATCGGGCCAAAGGGGTTGTCTACACCACCGACGCTCCACAACGGCGGGCAGTGCTGCAGGTGGTCGGCAGGCGCGTGGACATTTCAATTCAAGAGGAGTGGGGCCAGCGCGCACCGCGCACGCAGATCGTAGCGATTGGTGCGGCCGGCAGCATCGACGTGAGTCTGCTGGAAAAGACACTCGCCTCCTGCATTTCGGCCGCAGCTGCAGACTGAACGGCTGTCATCCTGGTCGTCAGGCACGCCAGCATCGTGGTGACCGCCGGCGACGACTTCTAACCGCTGGAGCCGGGCAGAGACCGCGACCTGCGCGCATGGGAGGGCCAACGCAGCAGGGCGATCCCGTGGGCTGCGGGAATTAGCGCAGTCGTCACCAAGTGAACGCCGGTAGCGGTCCGGTTCATACCCTGCAGATCGAGTTGCGGTCCTCGACGTCGCCACTCCGGGACCGGATCCGTTTGGCGCCTGTGGTTTCGGAAAAGCTGGTTCACCTCGAAAACGTTGAAGTTTTCGGCGGCTGGGCATCGCGCTTGGGCTACGCCGCGAGTGCGACACCGGCCTCAATTGGGCGTCGTATGGGATGTAGCGGCTCCCCCGCTACCTGACGAAGCCCCCGGAATCGCGATGGTTCCGGGGGCTTCTTCTTGCGGGTCCGAATCCAGGGTGGTGGGACGTTGGTGGGACGAGATCCGGTTTCTCTCGGAGACGGCCCTGCTCTACGGCTCTCAGTACGATACCGTCGCCGCCTCGCAGCAAAGAGCTGATGACGGCCGACGTATCTGTTCCCGACGCTAGGAGGGAGCGTTTCTATGACTGCAACTCGTATCGGCGTCGTACTGGGCGCTCTTGCCCTGGCGTCTTGGTTCACCGCCTGTACGACGACCCAAGCTGCCAAGCCGGAACTGCCGGGTGGTAAGTGTGCGTATCTTGCTCCCAGCGTCTGTTCCAAGCTGGTCGCGGGGGATGACGTCGCCCTGCGGTACAGGGCACCCAACGTGGATTGGAAGAAGTATTCAAAGGTATTCGTGAGTCCTGTTCTCGGCTACGGGGGGGAAGACCGCAAGATCCCTGCTCAAGATTCCCAGTTCCTCGCCAACTACATGCATCAGGCTTTTGTGCAGCAGTTCGCAGCCAAAGGCTTCCAAGTCGTAGAGGATCCCGGTCCAGGTGTAATAAAGGTTCAAGCGGCCATGGTTGACCCAGAGGCTGCTGTCCCCATCCTGCGCACCGTGTCGATGGTCGTTCCGCAGGTACGTGCTCTAGCCACCCTGAAGCTTCTTGCGACGGACTCCTATCCGTTCGTTGGCGGCATAGGGGGAGAACTCGAGGCGACGGATTCGCAGACCGGCGAGCTTCTCGCGGCTGGTGTCGATCGGAGGATCGGCGGCGGGAATATTACGACCGCGGCGCAGTGGAAGTGGGGTGACGCCGAGAATGTGATGGACCACTGGGCCGA
>DATFYN010000648.1:0-14969 GCA_035315025.1 Myxococcota bacterium | reverse complement strand
GACGAGACCCACGACCTAGCACGCAGCGTGCACCGGATGCTTTCCAGCCTGCGCGAGCTCGTCGGGCATGTGCAGCGCACCGCCGACCAGGTGACCGCGGCGGCCGGCGATGTCTCACACTCCGCGCAGGATCTCTCGGTCGGCAACGGCAGGATCTCCACGACTCTCGCGAACGTCGCCGAGGGTGTGGCCCACCAGCAAGAGCTCCTCGGGGGGGCGGCTCCCTTAATCCAAGACATCGCCGCAGCGATCGAACTCACAGCCTCCCGTGCTCGTGAGGCCTTCGGTTTCTCCGCCGAGGCGAACCAGAAAGCGAACGCGGGTGTGGATGTGTCACGGCTCGCGCTCGAGAAGATGCGCACGGTCTTCGAGCGAGTCGAGCAGGCCGGAGAGATGGTCTTCCGGCTGGAAGCGAAGACGCGTCACGTGCACCAAATTATCGAGATGATCACGAGCGTCGCTCACCGCACGAACCTCCTGTCGTTAAACGCCTCGATCGAGGCTGCACGTGCCGGGGAGGCGGGCCGGGGATTCGCCGTCGTGGCGGACGAGATCCGCAAGCTTGCGGAGAGCGCGGGAAGGAGCGCCGACGATATCTCGAAGCTCATCCACCAGATCCAGTCCGACACCCACGGCGTCGCGGACGAGATGCGCCAATCGAGCCAGGTGATCAGCGAAGGTCGCGAAGACGTCAACACGATTGCGCTCTCCCTCGAGCAGATCCGCGGTGCCGTGTCTGAAGCCGCAACCCGCGCCGAAGAGATTTTCCAAGAAGCGGATGGCCAGGCCCGAGACGCCGAACGCATGGTCTCCTCGGTATCGGAGATCTCCAAAGTGGCGACCAACAACGCGAGTGCGGTGGAAGAGGTTTCAGGCGTGGCCACCGTGCAGTCGTCGGCCACCGCCGATATGGTCGCCTCCTCGCGCGAGCTCGCTGCCCTCGCCGAAGCGCTTCGCGGTGTGCTTCAACGCTTCCAAACGAGCGCTCCGGACGACAGCTTCGCAGAGGAGGCGCGGGCTTGAAGGCGGTGACACAGACGGCGAGTGGCGATGCCTCGGGGCAGCGCCTGCTCACCTTCGAGATCGGTACGGCTGCCTATGCGCTTCCCATCGCGGACGTGCTCGAAGTGGCCGAGGTGACCCGGACCGCGTGCATCCCGACCCTTCCCCGACAGGTGGCTGGGGTCGTCAATCATCATGGGGACGCGCTTCCGGTGATCAGCCGCGAGGCGCTTTTCGAGTTGAGCACCGAAGAGCTGCCTGAGCCCCAGCACCTGCTCGTCGTAGGGGAGCGTCCCGCCGACGCAGGCCGGCTCGGGCTTCCGGTGGATCGCGTGCTCGGGCTTGCCGACGGGCCCGTGGCCGGCAGGGCCACGGAGCTCGTCGCAGGGCGCAGGCCGATCGACGGCCGCGTCGTCCACATTCTTTCCACGTCCCAGCTCCTCGCCCGCGCTTCGCAGGCGATCGAACGGGCCGTGGACAGGGCTTCGGGTCGAGTTGGCCCGGGCCAAGGAGGGCAGTGATGAAGGGTCGCGTCCTTGTGGCGGACGACGCCGCGTTCATGCGGCAGATGATCCGCGAGATCCTTGAAGCCGAGGGGCTCGAGGTGGTGGGCGAGGCGGTCGATGGTGTAGAGGCAATCGACCAGTTCTCGAAGCTACATCCCGATCTTGTCACGATGGATATCGTGATGCCCCGCCGTTCGGGGATCGACGCGGTAAAGGGCATTCTCGAGCTCGACCCGCATGCGCGCATCGTGATGTGCAGTGCGCTCGGGCAGGAGACGCTGGTGATGGAGGCGCTCCAGGCCGGAGCCCGCGATTTCATCGTGAAGCCCTTCAAGCCCGACAACGTGATCGCGACGCTCACGAAGGTGCTCGAAAAGGAGAGCTAGGCGTTGGACCTCGCGAAGTATCGGACGCTCTTCCTCGAGGAAGCGAGTGAACATCTCGCAGAGATGAGTCGCGCGCTTCTCGTGCTGGAAAAAGACCCGGCGTCCACAGACTCGATCGACCTCGTGTTCCGCATGGCGCACTCCACGAAGAGCATGGCGGCCTCGCTCGGTTACGAGGCGATCTCCGAAATCGCGCATCGGCTCGAAGACCGCATGCAGGTCGTCCGCTCTGCGGGTCGGATCGAGGACGCGGCAGACCTGCCCTTGCTCTTCCGCGGCCTTGAGACGCTCGAGCGCATGGTCGACGTGGTGCGCGAGACCGGCGAGCCTCCCCCTCCCGACCCCGAGCTCGCGCAGGTGCTCGGCTCGGCGCCTGGGCTCAAAAAAAAAGCCCTGAGACGCCGCTAGCAGCGGAGGCGCCTCCTGCAGGACCGGCGGCCCCGAGTTCGCGCCCGGGGCGCGTGGGTTCACCGGCCATTCCTCCCTCGGTGCGGGTGCGCACCGAGACCCTCGATCGCTTCTTGTCCGCGGTGGGCGAGGTCATCCTGGCATCGAGCCAGCTGCGCACGGTCGCGAGCGTCGGGCCGACCCAGGACGCGGGATTTGCGGGCGGACTCGACCGGATGGACCGAGTGGTGGGTGAGCTCCAGCGTCGCGCCCTGGACTTGCGCACGGCACCCCTCCTGCGGGTGGTCGAGACGCTGCCCCGTCTCGCCCGCGAGATCGCGCAGCGTGCGGGCAAGCAGGTCGAGGTGGAGCTGCGGGGGATCGAGCTGGAACTCGATCGCGCGATCCTCGACCGCTTGGGAGATCCCCTCGTGCATCTGCTCCGCAACGCCGTCGATCACGGGCTTGAGACCCCGGAGGTGCGCCGCACGGCGGGGAAGCCTGACGCGGGCCGAGTGGTGATTGACGCGCGTCGGGAGAAGGACCAGGTGCGGATCACGGTCGTCGACGATGGCGCGGGAATCGACCTCGACGCGGTTCGTGCCAAGGCCATCGAGGGCGGACTCTTGCCGCCAGCCCTGGCCGAGGACCTCCCTCCGGAGGAAATCGCGAGCCTCGTGTTCCGGCCCGGCCTCTCCACCGCGTCCGCGGTGTCCGATGTGTCGGGCCGCGGCGTCGGGATGGATGCCGTGCGCGCGACGATCGAAGCCCTCGGTGGACGTGTCGAGCTGGAGACCGATCGGGGTCGCGGCACTGCGACGACCCTCATTGTCCCGATTACCGCGGCGGTGCAGCGTGTGCTGCTCGTCGGACTTGGGCCCGAAACGGTGGCTGTGCCGATCGCCAAGATCGAGCGCATCTTCGAAGTCGAGGCCGCGCAGGTGGAACGGACGGGCCACGATGCGTTCACCCTCGTCGAGGACGAGCCCGTGCTCGTGGTGGACCTCGCGGCCAAGCTCGGCCTGCCCACCGCGCCGACCGGTCCACGCGTCACTTTGGCCTTGGGCGAAGTACGCGGGGAGCGCGTAGCGCTCATCGTCGAACGGCTGGCTGGGCAGCAAGAGATTTACGTGAAACCCGTGTCGCGTCTGCTGGCGGGCGTTCGCGCGCTGGCAGGCCTCACCGTGCTGGGCGACGGAAGTCCGGTCTTCCTGATCGACCTGAACCAGTTGCCATGAGTGCTTCCACCGACCAGCCCTCCGTCTGGAGCAACGCCGCAGTGGACCGGGTGCGGGAGCTCGGCAGCATTGGCGCTGGACAGGCGGCGAACGTCTTCGCACAGCTCGTGGGGCGCACGATCCGCATGCACGTGCCCGCCGTGCGGGGCCGGAGTACGCGGCCGCTGGCCCATGAACTGAAGGCGTGGGACACGGGAATCTTCTTCGAGGTGGAGGGCGGCCTGGGCGGGCTTGTGGCGGTGTTCTTCTCCGTCCGCTCCCGCGACAACCTATTGCGTCTGCTGGTGGGCGAACGCAGCGCGGTGGAGGAGCCGACCCCTGAGGAGAAGGAGGAGGCCATTGCCGCGCTGCGACGCGAGGAGGAGTCGGCGCTACGGGAGGTTGGCAACATTCTTGCGTCGAGCGTCGTGTCGGCGATTGCCGACGTGCTCGGAACCCGTGTCGTGCCCTCGATTCCAACGCTCGCCGCCGAGGCGGCGGGTGCCGTGTTGCAGTCCATCGTCTCGGCGCGTGGTGGCGACGCAGGCCTGCGCATCGAAACCGAGATTTTCGATAGCGATGGCGAGCTGCGCTGCCTCGTCGTGCTGGTGCCCGACCGGGGGTAGGGCCTCAGGGACTACGTTACGGGGTGGATGGCCCCGCCCAAGGCTCCCCCCCAAGCCTCCCGCGGTCGAAAGGAAGAGCCGGGACGCCCTGCGGGAGACCTTGCGCTCCCTTGCCCCTTTTTCGCCAGAGCTTCCCGCCTGCCCAAGCGGGGGCTCGCAGCCACGCTGTCCACTCGTTCCACTCGCGTCGGGGGCCTTTAAGACAATGCTCCCGCGAGCGCTGCGCGGCTCCGCTCTCCCGCACAGGCCGCTCCGTTCGCTCAGCGCGCGCTGCGCCGCGGAGGCCCGTGGGATACCGTCGTCGCGTGAGCCGCGAGGACCTGCGCCGCCTTCTCGAGAGCGTGCGACGCGGAGAAACCGAGACCGCGGCTGCGCTCGAGCAACTCACCCATCTTCCTTTTGTCGAACTTCAAGATGCCCGGGTCGATACCCATCGGGCGGTCCGCCAGGGGATCCCCGAGGTGATCTACGCACCGGGGAAGACGCCGGGCCAGATCGCAGAGATCGCGCGCACGCTCCACGCCGCCCGCCAGCATGTGCTCGTCACGCGGGTCGAACCCGGCGTGGCCGCCGCGGTGCAAGCCGAGCTCGCAGACGCGCAATATGAGCCCCAGGGGCGGCTTCTTTGGCTCGGGCCGCATGAGGTCCCGCTGCTCGGGAAGGGCGTCATCGCCGTGGTGTCGGCGGGCACGTCGGACCTGCCCGTCGCGGCGGAGGCCGCAGGGGTGGCCCGCCGCCTCGGCAACAAGGTCGAGCTTGTCCAGGACGTGGGTGTGGCGGGCCTACATCGGCTGCTCGCGTCGAGCGCGCTGCTGCGTTCTGCGCGGGTCCTGATCGCGGTGGCGGGAATGGAGGGCGCGCTCCCTTCGGTGGTGGGCGGCCTCGTCGACAAGCCCGTGATTGCGGTCCCCACGAGCGTCGGCTACGGCGCAGCGTTTGGTGGAGTCGCCGCGCTTCTCGGCATGCTCACAAGCTGCGCCTCGAACGTCGCCGTGGTCAACATCGACAATGGCTTCGGAGCCGCCTATGTCGCGACGCTCATCAACCGGCTCTAGGGCGCGGATCACGTCCGGGCGGTGGCCGACGGGACGAATCCTTCATCTCGACGCCTTTTCCGGGGCCGCGGGCAACATGTTTCTCGGCGCGCTGCTCGATCTCGGTCTCCCGCGCCGCGAGCTCGAGCGGGAACTCGCAGGTCTCGGCGTCGCTCATGCGCTGCGCGTCACCGCGGTGCGTCGCGGGCCTTTGGGGGCCCGCTACGTCGAAGTCGTGGTACCCGGCGGAGCGAACGCCCGGTCGAGAGCCCGCAAGAAGCCGAAGGCCCGGCCTTCCTCGGCCCATGCCCACCCGCACCCGCACACCGATGGTGCGGGGGGCCGCGAGGGGGGCCACCAACACCCTGAGGCGCCGCACGGAAAGGGCCGGTCCTACGAGGAGATCCGCCGCGTCTTGATGCGCGCGCGTCTTGAGCCTGAGGTGCGTACACGCGCTCTCGCCATTTTCGAGGCGTTGGCGCAGGCGGAGGCGCGCGTCCATCGTACACGCCTTGCCGCGGTGCACTTCCACGAGGTGGGTGCGGTGGACGCAATCGTCGATGTCACAGGCGCAGCGATCGGGATCGCACGACTCGGCGTGTCCTACGTCACCTGCTCACCGGTGGGCCTCGGACACGGTGTGGTCGAGACCTCGCACGGCCGCCTGCCGCTGCCTGCCCCTGCCACGATCGAGCTCTTGCGCGGCATCCCGACGGTGCCCGCCCACGTGCCCTGGGAGACGGTGACGCCGACGGGGGCCGCGATCCTCCGTACGATTGTGGACGAGTTCCGGTCGATGCCCGCGATGACCCCGGAAGCCGTGGGGCACGGCGCCGGCGATGACCGTCCTGGGCCCATGCCGAACGTGCTGCGCGCAATCCTCGGGCGAGACGGCGGGCCGTCGTCGGATCGCGTGGTCTCGCTCGAGACGAACCTCGATGACCTCGTGCCCGAACACTTCGACGATCTGATGGATCGGCTCTTCAGCGCCGGTGCGCTCGACGTGGCGCTCTTGCACCAACAGATGAAGAAGAACCGTCCTGGCTTCTTGCTCCGGGTGCTGGCTCGTCCCTCCGAGCGGGGCAGGATCGCGCAGCTCCTCTTCACGCACTCCTCGGCGATCGGCGTGCGCGCGATCGAGTGCGACCGGATGGTGCTGCCCCGCAAGACGCGTCGCGTGGGGACGCCCTACGGGCGGATCGCCGTCAAGATCGTATGGGATGGCGAGGGCAGGCTGGTGCCCTCGGCGGAGTACGACGACTGCAAGAAGGCGGCTCAGCGCGCTGGCGTTCCGCTGCGCGAGGTGATGCGTGCGGCAGAGCAGGCCGCACGCGAGGCACCGGCCTGATGACGGGGAGCCCCGAATCCGTCGACGCGGGCTCGTTCGAGCTCGAGGGTGTGCTCGACGCCGCTGTCTTGTGTCTGCACGGTCTCACGGGAACCCCTTACGAAGTGCGGACCATCGGCGAGGCCTGCGCCCGACGGGGAATCTCCGCGTTCGGCCCTGCGCTCCCCGGACACGGCGAGACGCCCGAGGCGCTCCGCCGGGTCCGCTCTTGGCGCGCCTGGCTGGAGGCAGCCCGGGCCCACGCCCAAGTGCTGCGCAGCCGTCATTCGCGGGTGTTCGCGGCGGGGCTCTCGATGGGGGGTCTGCTGGCGCTTGCACTCGCCGCTGAGGACGTGTTCGACGCGCTGGTTGTGGTGGGAACACCGCTCCGGCTGCCGCTCGGGATCCGCCTTGTCGTACCACTTGCGTGGCGCGTGAGGTCGTTCCAGCAAAAGTCGGGCGGTTCCGACATCCAAGACGCCGCCGCGCGCGCGCGGCATCCGAGCTATCCCGTGTTGCCGCTGCGCAGCGTGAACGAGCTGATCAAACTGCAGCGCTGGGTACGCGCCCGTCTTGCCCGGGTGCGTACTCCGATCCTGGTGGCGCATGGCGCGCTCGACCAAACGGCCCACTCCGCCGATGCGCGCGCGATCTTCGAGGGCGTTTCTTCCCAGGAGCGCGAGTTCCTCTTGTGCAACGCCTCGGGCCACGTCGTGCCCGTGGACGTGGACGCGCCCCTGCTTGCCGAGGCCGCGGCAAGTTTCCTGCTGCGGCACATCGAGACGACCCAAATTGCCGCCCCGAGCGCCGTGAACCGGACGCGTTGACAACCTCGCGCGCCGCCTCCTACGATCGGCGCCGCATCACATTTGCCCAGATGGGAGGGTTCCATGGGTGAGCTTCCGAATGCAGTGGTGAAGCGTCTTCTCTCCAAGCACGGCGGTGGGCTGCGGGTGTCGGGAGCCGCCATCGAGCGTGCCGTCGACGCGGCCGAGGACTACATCGCGCGCCTGGCCAAGGAGGCCGAATCCTTGGCGCTTGCCGACAAGCGCAAGACAGTGATGGACAACGACATCGAGAAGGCGCGCGCCAAGCTCCACAGCGGCCACTGATCTGGAGTTGCGCAGCGCGCGTTGCTCACCCCGAACCGTTTCCGCGGCTTCGGGCGCTACGCTGTCGGTGCGTGCTCGAGGCTGCGCAGGTAGCGGATCCAGCGTGCCTCCCCATCCGCGTCGAAACTGTGGAACCGAAGGCCCGCTCCGCGTCGTCCTGATCCTGGCACTGAGCAGCGGTGCACGACCTCTGCCTCGACACCGAGCGATTCGCCGATCACGGGCAGTGCGATCGAGTATCGTTCAAGGTTCTCGAACGGGAGCTCACGGTCCGTCCACAGGAACATCCCCCCGCGCCCCACGTCCCCCGTCAAGAAGGCGGTTTCCCCTCTGGCGTTGCGGACGGAAAGGCGCTCGGGGTAGCGCTTAAAGCGCCGCCGCTTGGGCTGCCGCACCAGGTTCGCAATGCCGGCGGCGATCTTTGCGACCTCGATGGGCCGCACGAGGTAGCCCGCCGCCCCCGCTTTGCGGCACGCCGCACGGCGCTCGGGTCGCAGGCGATCATCGACCAGGACGACGGGAACCTCTTCGATGCCGGGGATTCCGCGCAGCGAGGGGATCAGCTCGATGCCCTCGAATCGCCCGAGGTGAGTCTCCGCGAGGACGAGCTCCGGTGAGGTGCTCTCGAAGGCCTTGAGCGCTTCTTGTGCCGTGCGCACGGCCACCGTCTCATAGGCGCGCAGGCGCAGCGATTCGAGCAGCGCGCGGTCGCTGGCAAGACGCGCGCCGACCACCAGGATGCGGGCCGGGCGCTGGTGCGGGGCTGCGGGCGGCGGCGCAATCTCCGCCTTGGGCGCAAGACGCTCCTCGCGCTTGAGACGCGCGTCAAGACGTGCCAGCTCCTCGAGTCGCGTGGTGAGCGCGAGCTCAAGATCGAGCGCGCTGGCCCAGCTCGGGCTCACTGGGAAGATGCGATCCTCGGCTCGCCCCAGCGACACTCCGGAGAGTGGGCCCCGACCCGGCAGAACGACGCGACCGGGCTCGATGACGCGACCCCGGGAGTGCCGATCCTCGACACCGATCGGGAACGCCAGCACCGGTCCGTCCTCGCAGACCTCGATCTCGGCACCGAGCTTTTCGAGCCAGCGGCGCGCGCGACGCAACGCCTCGATGCGCACCTGCCACGCGCTGCGGATCCTCGTTTCGATCTCCGAAGGGGTGAGGCAATCCACGATGCGGATGAAAGGAAGGTGGAAGAGAGCGCCAGGCTTGAGGCACTTGATTCGGTCGTCGCCCACCGTGACGAAGGTGACCGACGCAAAGCGCCGGGGAACTCCCGTGAGCGTCTCAAACGGGTCCGGGCGGAGGGCGAGGGTCGCGACGAGGGCGCGTCGGCCCGGTATGGGTCGCGCGTCGAGACCCATTCCCACCAGGCGGCGGCGCACGACCTCTTGCCGCCGGCCTTCCTCAGCGATTTGCATGGGCGCTGCCGGCTCCTCGGAACCCTCTCCCGTTGCTCGGTTTTTCGGCCTGCCGCAGGCCCGCCTTGAGGCGCCCTCCGGGCCAAAAGAAAGGGCCCGGGAGGCTGCCCTCCCAGGCCCTGTGCGATTGCAAAGCGCAGGCGCGGGCTACATGCCCATGCCGCCCATGCCTCCCATACCGCCCGGCATGCCACCCGCCGGACCGTGGCCTTCCTTCTTTTCCTCGGGCTTTTCCGCGACCATGGCCTCGGTCGTGAGCAGCAGCGCCGCCACGCTGGCTGCATTCTGCAGCGCCGTGCGACAGACCTTCGTCGGGTCGATCACTCCGGCCTTCAGCAGGTCTTCGTACTCCTCGGTGGCCGCGTTGAAGCCGAAGGCGCCTTTGCCCTGCTTCACCTTGTCGACCACGATGGAGCCCTCGACGCCCGCGTTCTGCGAGATCATGCGCAGCGGCTCCTCGATCGCTCGCCGCACGATGTTGACGCCGGCCCGCTGCTCCTCGGAGGCGTCGATCTCGTCCAGCACTCTCTGCGCGCGAAGGAAGGCGACGCCGCCGCCCGGCACGATGCCTTCTTCCACCGCGGCGCGCGTGGCATGGAGCGCGTCCTCCACGCGTGCCTTCTTTTCCTTCATCTCGGTCTCCGTCGCTGCGCCGACCTTGATGACGGCGACTCCCCCCACGAGTTTCGCGAGTCGCTCTTGGAGCTTCTCCCGGTCGTAGTCGGACGTCGTCTCCTCGACCTGCTTGCGGATCTCATTGCAGCGGGCTTCGATGTCCTTCTTCGCGCCTGCACCGTCGATGATCGTCGTATTGTCCTTGTCGATCTTGACTCGCTTGGCCCGGCCGAGATCCTTGAGCGTCACGTTCTCGAGCTTAAGGCCGAGCTCTTCCGCGATCACCTGCCCACCGGTCAGGATGGCCATGTCTTGCAGCATCGCCTTGCGGCGATCCCCGAAGCCGGGCGCCTTCACCGCGCAGGCCGCCAACGTGCCGCGGATCTTGTTCACGACCAGCGTGGCCAGCGCCTCGCCCTCGATGTCCTCGGCCACGATCAGCAGCGGCCGGCCCTGGCGCGCGACCTGTTCAAGCAGAGGGAGCAGGTCCTTCATGCTGCTGATCTTCTTCTCGTGGAGGAGGATCAGCGGGTCCTCGATCGAGGCCTCCATCTTTTCGGGATCCGTGACGAAGTACGGCGAGAGGTAGCCGCGGTCGAACTGCATGCCCTCGACGACGTCGAGGACGGTTTCCATGGACTTCGCCTCCTCGACCGTGATCACCCCTTCCTTGCCGACCTTTTCCATCGCCTCGGCGATGATCTTGCCGATCGTCACGTCGCCGTTCGCCGAGATCGTTCCGACCTGCGCGATCTCGCTCGAATCACGCGTCGGCTTGGACATCTTCTTCAGCTCTTCGGTGATCGCGCTGACGGCTTTGTCAATGCCGCGCTTGAGCTCCATGGGGTTCATCCCGGCGACCACCATCTTGCTGCCCTCGCGAAAGATGGCCTGGGCGAGCACGGTGGCGGTCGTGGTGCCGTCGCCGGCGACGTCTGAGGTCTTGCTCGCGACCTCGCGCACCATCTGGGCACCCATGTTCTCGAACTTGTCCTCGAACTCGATTTCCTTGGCCACCGTGACGCCGTCTTTTGTCACGGTCGGCGAGCCGAAGCTCTTTTCGATGACGACGTTGCGGCCCTTCGGGCCGAGCGTCACCCGCACTGCGTTGGCGAGCTGGTTCACTCCGGAGAGCAGCTTCGCCCGCGCGTCTTGGTCGTACCGGATTTCCTTGGACATCTGATTGGATCTCCCTTTACTCGAGCACGCCGAGGACGTCGTCCTCGCGGATAATGAGGTGCTCTTCGCCTTCGATGTTCACTTCCGTGCCTGCGTATTTGCTAAAGAGCACGCGATCGCCCTTCTTCACGTCCATGGGTTGGAGCTTGCCGTCCTCGGTCACTTTGCCCTTCCCCACGGCGATCACTTTTCCTTCCTGAGGCTTCTCCTTCGCGGTATCGGGAATGATGATCCCGCCCTTGCTCTTCTCTTCGCCTTCGAGGCGCTTCACGATGATGCGGTCCTGCAGCGGACGAATCTTCATTTCGGGGACTCCTCCGATCCCGGTGCCCCGGGATCTCCCGGGGTTCGGTCGATCCATGGATGCGCGCTGATTGGGGGCTCCTGCAGCCCCCCGGCGAGTGGTCTCGATGAGACCCCTCACCCCCATTTGGCAGTCGATGCCGTCGACTGCCAAAGGCGCAGGCAATGTATGCACGCCCCTGGCCGAGCGCAAGCGAAGGCACGCGACACCTGCGATTTGGGTTGACGCAGCCGGCCCGATCGCCGACCTTCCAGGGCGAAACTAGGACGAAGAATCCATGGCGCTCACCCGCCGCCAGCGCGAGATCTTGGACTTCATTCAGGGCTTCATCGCCCAGCACGGCTACTCGCCGAGCCTTGAGGAGATCGGGGCGAACTTCCAGCTCTCCTCGGTCGCGACGGTTCACAAGCACGTGCAGCGCCTCGTCGAGAAGAAGCTCCTCACAAAGGGTCGCAACCGCTCGCGATCCGTGGAGCCGGCCGGCGCGGGCCTCTCGCCGGCCCCCGAGGTGCCGCTCCTCGGGGTCGTGGCTGCCGGAGCCCCGATCGAGGCCGTGGAGGTCGCGGAGACGATCCCCGTGCCCCGCGACATGCTGCCCCGCAGCGGTACGTGCTTCGCGCTGCGGGTGCGTGGGGACTCGATGGTCGAGGAAGGCATCCGGGACGGAGATACGGTGATCGTGGAGAGCCTACAGGACGCGGCGGACGGCGATACCGTGGTGGCCCTCGTGCGTGGCCACGAGGTGACCCTGAAAAAGCTCCAGCGAAAGGGCGAGCGGGTCCTGCTCCACCCCGCCAACGCGGCGCTTCGCCCCCTGGAACTCCCGGCCCGCGAGGTTGCGATCCAGGGGGTCGTAAGGGGCCTTCTCAGACGTTATTAGCTTGACGCTTGGGCCTCTCGTCCTAGGCTCAACAACCCTGCGAAATATCGGCGAGGTCGCGGCTTTGGTACGCATCACCCGAGCGATCGATTTCTCGGCCTCCCTTCGCTACCGACGCCCGGAGCTGTCCGCCGCCGAGAACCGGCAGCTCTTTGGTCGCGCGGCCATGGCCCACGGCCACAACTACCGCCTCGAAGTCACCCTGAGCGGCACCCCGGACCCGGTGTCGGGGATGGTGCTCGATTTGAAAGAGCTCAAGGACCTCCTCGAGCGAGAGGTTGTCGCCCGCTTCGACCACCGCGATCTCGTGGCGGATACCCCCTACTTCGAGAAGGAGGTTCCGACGCCCGAGAACTTCGCGGCGCTCCTCTACCGCCTGCTCGAGGCGGTACTCCCGCGGGGCATGCTCGCGGCGATCCGTCTTTATCAGGACCCGGACTGCTTCGTGGATGTGACCGCACCGGGGGCCGGCGCGTGATCTCCGTGACGCGCCGATACCGGTTTCCCGCCGCTCATGTGCTGCGCAGCCGGGCGCTCTCCGATCGGGAAAACGTCTCACTTTACGGCAAGTGTGCCAATCCCAACGGCCATGGTCACAACTACGGCCTCGAGGTGAGCGTGACCGGAGAGCGGGACCCGCGCACGGGCTGGATCGTGCCCCCGGAGGTGTTCGATGCGATTGTGCGCGCCCGGGTGCTCGACCGCTTCGATCACCGCCTACTAAACGAGGATCCGTTCTTCCACGACCTCGTCCCGACCGCCGAGAACATCGCCATCGTGGTGTATCGGGAGCTGGCGGCGTCGCTCGCAAAGGCGGGCGGCGGCCGACTTGTGCGGGTCGGCGTGATCGAGACCCCGCGCAACCGCTTCGACTACGAGGAGACCTCATGAGCGCTCCGGGCGATCCGATCGAGGGGCTGGTCACCACCCTCTTGAAAGAGCTGGGAGAGGACCCGGGGCGCAACGGACTCGAGCGCACACCCGCGCGTGTCGCACGGGCCTTTCGCTTCCTCACCGGGGGATACGAGCAAGAGCCCGCCACGATCCTGAACGACGCGCTGTTTCAGGTGAGCTATGACGAAATGGTGGTCGTGAAGGACATCGATTTCTACAGCCTGTGCGAACACCATCTGCTTCCCTTCTTCGGGCGCGTGCACGTCGCCTACATCCCGAACGGCAAGATCGTCGGCCTCTCCAAGCTGCCGCGCCTCGTGGACATGTTCTCGCGCCGGCTGCAGGTCCAAGAGCGGCTCACCACCGAGATCGCGGGGACGATCGAATCGGTGCTCGCTCCCCGCGGCGTCGGGGTCGTGGTCGAGGCCATCCACCTGTGCATGATGATGCGGGGCATCGAGAAGCAGAACACGTTCGCCATCACGAGCTCGATGCGCGGCGCGTTCAATGCGGACCCGAAGACACGCGCGGAGTTCATGGAGCTGATCCGGCACCGCAAGGAAAGCTTCGCCTAGCGCGGCGGGGGGACGGCGGGTCGCCGCCGCCGCGCCCGGCCTAGCGTCTCGGTGCTCCGCCTCGATCGAGCGCGGCGAGATCGATCTGCAACCGGCCCTCGTCCATCAGGGTCTTTCGCCGCGCCTCGATCCACGCGCTCTGCAGGCGCTGGCGCTTTTCCTGGGTGAGCTGCTCAATCTCCCCGGGGAGCTGCTTCGTCACCTCGTCTTCCGAGGGCTCCTTGCGCTCGAGAATTTCCACCAAGACGAGCCGGTTGCCGAGCTCAAACGCGCGGGGAAGGCTCTGCTCGCCCGCAGGCGCCGCAAAGACCGCGGCCTGGATTTCAGGAGCGATTCCCAGTCCCGGCACGAAGCCGTCCGGGCGGTGCGTCATGGGCCCCGGCCGCTGGATCGAGACCTTCATCTCGCGGGCCACATCCTCCAGCGTTCTGCCCTGGTGGATGCCCTCGAGGAGCTCGTCCGCGTTCTTTCGGGCCTGCGCGTGGCCCGCGTCTTCTGCGAGGAGTTCGCGGGCGAGCTCCTCGCGCACCTGATCGTAGGTGCGGTCTTCCGCCGGGTGCCGCTCTTCGACCCGCAGGATGTGGAAACCGAAATCCGTGCGCACGGGCTCGGAAAGCTTGCCGGGCTCGAGAGAGAACGCCGCCTGCTCGAAGGCGGGGACCATCTGGCCGCGCTGGAAGAAGCCGAGGTCCCCCCCCTTGTCCTTCGATCCCGGGTCGTCGGAGAGTTCGTGGGCCAGCGCGGCAAAGTCCGCGCCCGAAGCGAGCCGCTCCCGCGTCGCCTCGGCCTTCTTCCGGGTGGCCTCCACCTGCTCGGGCGGTGCGTCCTTCGCCAGCTTGAACAGGATGTGCCGGGCGCGCACCTGCTCGGGCACGTGGTAGCGGTCCGGGTGCTGTTGGTACGCCGCGCGCACACGCGCTTCGTCCTTCCCGAGGAGCTCCTTCAGCTGGTCGGGGTTGGCCTCAAAGCCGTCCGGGGGGTGAGTCGTGTCCAGGGCGACGATCGCGAGCTCAAGCTGCTCGAGGCGCCGGAGGAGGGCGTCGCGCGCTTCGACCCTCGAGACCTGGGCATTCGCGGCAATCAAGCGCCCGAGCTTTTGCGCGAGCAGGTCGTCGCGCAGCATCTGCAGAAAATGGCGCTCCGTTCCGTACTCGTACTCCACGAAGTTCTTGAAGCGCTCGGCCGAGAACTGCCCCTCCTCGTCGCGGAAGATCGGGAGATCCTTAATGGTCTGGCGCAGTTCATCGTCGCTCACGCGAAAGCCGAGGCGTTCGGCCTCACTGGCCTCGATGGCCATCTGCGCGAGCGTGTTGGCGGCGATCGCGTCGAGCCGGTCCCCCATCGCCTTGGGGTCAAATGCGCTGCCGAGGGAATGGCGCAGCTGATCCTCCTGCTGCGCCCGCAGGTGCATGACCTCTTGGCTGCCGTACTGGCGGCCCTCGACCTTGACGACCGCCTCGTGCGGCTCGGCCCGCAGCATGGGCTTTCCCACGCCGATGAAGAA
>DATFYN010000647.1:0-8628 GCA_035315025.1 Myxococcota bacterium | reverse complement strand
GAACGCCACCTTCTGCGCCAATCCCTTCGTCGCCTGCCGCGCTGTGATCGCCGCCGTCAGCGTCGTCTTCCCATGGTCCACGTGACCAATCGTCCCCACGTTCACGTGCGGCTTCGTCCGCTCAAACTTCGCCTTGGCCATTTCGTCCAGATCCTCCGACCGCGGGCGCGTCGCGCCCGAATGCGCTTGCTTGCTAGCGAGTACCCATGGCCTCGGCGACAGCCGCCGGGACCTGTGCATAGTGAGAGAACTGCATCGTGTAGGTCGCGCGACCCTGCGTCATCGATCGCAGGCTGTTGACGTATCCGAACATCGTGGCCAAGGGAACCTCGGCCCCGATCACCTGCGCGTTGCCCCGCACGTCGAGGCCGGTGAGCTTCCCGCGCCGGCTATTCAGGTCGCCCTGGACGGCACCGGTGAACTCCTCTGGTGTCACGACCTCGACCTTCATGATCGGTTCGAGGAGGGCCGGATCCGCCTCGCGCAGCGCCTCCTTCATGGCAATCGACCCGGCGATCTTGAAGGAGCGCTCCGACGAATCGACGTCGTGGTATTGCCCGTCCACAAGACGCACCTTCACGTCGACAACGGGATAGCCCGCGAGCGCGCCGCTCTGTGCGGCTTCCTCGCAACCCTGCCGAACTGCGGGGAAGTATTCGCGCGGCACGGCTCCGCCCTTCACGGCGTGCTCGAACTGGAAGCCCGATCCCGGCGGACCGGGCTCAGCCTCGATCCACACCACACCGTAGTCGCCGCTGCCGCCGGTCTGCTTGATGTATCGACCTTCGACCTTCACCCGGCGCGTGATCGTCTCCTTGTAGGCGACCTGGGGCGGGCCGACCTGGGCATCGACCTTGAACTCACGCATGAGACGATCCGTGATGATCTCAAGGTGCAGCTCGCCCATGCCCGCGATCAGCGTTTGCCCCGTGTCCGGGTCCGTAGACACCCGGAAGGATGGATCCTCAAGGGCAAGCCGCTGCAGCGAGTCACCGAGCCGGTCCATGTCCGCCTTGGTCTTCGGTTCGATCGCAATCGAGAGCACCGGTTCGGGGAATTCCATGGGTTCGAGCAGTACGGGATGCCCGATGCTGCACAGCGTCTCCCCCGTGGCCACGGCCTTCAGTCCCACCACCGCCGCGATGTCCCCCGCGAACACCTCCTCGAGCTCTTGGCGCTTGTTGGCGTGCATCTGAAGCAAGCGGCCGATCCGCTCCTTCTTTCCGCGGGCGGCGTTCAACACCTGATCGCCAGTCTTCGCGTGGCCGGAATAGACGCGAATGTACGTGAGATGCCCGACATGCTTGTCGCTCATCAGCTTGAACGCAAGAGCCGCAAACGGTGCGTTGTCATCCGCCTTGCGGGTGACGGTCTCGTGGGTACCTGGCTTTGTGCCTTCGATCGGCGGCACGTCGAGCGGTGAGGGGAGGTAGTCGACGATGGCATCGAGCAGCGTCTGCACTCCCTTGTTCTTGAAGGCCGAGCCGCACAGCACGGGCACAACCTCGAGCCGCAACGTCGCCTGGCGAAGGGCCTTGCGGATGGCGTCGGGGGCGATGGTTTCGCCTTCCAGGTACTTGGCCATCAGCGCCTCGTCGTGGTCGGCGGCGGCCTCAATCACCTGCTCGCGATACTCCTCCACCACATCCGCGAGGTCCGCGGGCACCTCTTCTTCGCGAAACTGCGCCCCGAGGCTCTCCTCGTCCCATACGGTCGCAGTACCGGCCACCACATCCACCACGCCGCGGAAGCGCTCCTCGCTGCCGATCGGGACCTGGATGGGAACGGCCTTCGCACCGAGCCGGTCGCGGATCATCTTCACGACCCGTGGAAAATCGGCGCCGACACGATCCATCTTGTTCACGAAGGCGATGCGAGGAACGCGGTATTTGTCGGCTTGACGCCAGACTGTCTCCGACTGCGGCTCGACGCCTGCGACCCCGTCGAACACAGCCACCGCGCCGTCGAGTACACGCAGCGAGCGCTCTACCTCGATCGTGAAATCGACGTGGCCGGGCGTATCGATGATGTTGATCCGGTGTTCTTTCCAGTAACAGGTGGTGGCGGCCGAGGTGATCGTGATGCCCCGCTCTTGCTCCTGCTCCATCCAGTCCATGGTCGCAGAGCCCTCGTGGACCTCACCCATCTTGTAGTTCACGCCGGTGTAATAGAGGATGCGCTCGGTAGTCGTGGTCTTCCCAGCATCAATGTGGGCCATGATGCCGATATTCCGCGTTCTTTCGAGCGGTGTAGTACGGGGCATGATCGTCACGTTCCGGGCCCCCGAGCGGCCCGCTCGTCTCCTGCTGTATTGGCACTCCGCTGGCTCGTGCCTACCAGCGATAGTGGGCGAACGCTTTGTTCGCGTCCGCCATGCGATGCGTCTCCTCGCGCTTCCTTACGCTCTCACCGCGCTCGTTCGCGGCGTCAATAATCTCGTTCGCGAGTTTGTCCTGCATGCTCTTGCCGTCTCGGGTCCGTGCGTACTGAACCAACCAGCGCATGGCGAGCGAAGTGGCCCGCTCAGGGCGCACCTCGACCGGAACCTGGTACGTGGCGCCGCCGACACGGCGTGACTTGACCTCGATCCGCGGCCGCACGTTGTCGAGGGCGCGGCGGAACATCGCCAGGGGGTCATTGCGCGTCTTGGTTTCGATGACCCCGAGCGCGCCGTAGAGAATCCGCTCCGCGGTGCTCTTTTTCCCGTCGTGCATGATGATGCACATGAAGCGTCCGACCATCCGGTCGCCATACCTCGGATCCGGCGTGATCCTGCGCTTCTCGACCACTCGACGTCGCGGCATCTACCCCTGCCCCGCCCGCTCGATCGCGGGTTCGAAAATGCCGGCGGCCGGTCGAGGCATCCCGAACGCCTCCCCGGCCGCCAAATCGAAAGCACTACTTCGGTCTCTTCGCCCCGTACTTCGAACGGCTTTGGTGCCGGTCGGTCACGCCAGTCGAATCGAGGGTTCCCCGCACGATGTGGTACCGCACACCCGGCAGATCCTTCACGCGCCCACCCCGCACCAACACCACGGAGTGCTCCTGCAGCGTGTGGCCTACGCCGGGAATGTACGCGTTCACTTCGCGTCCGTTGGTGAGCCGGACGCGCGCCACCTTGCGAAGCGCCGAGTTTGGCTTTTTCGGCGTCGCGGTGAACACGCGCATGCAGACCGCCCGCTTCTGCGGCGCCGCCTCAAGGTCGGGCGCTTTCGACTTCTTTCGCTTCCGCTCGCGCCCGAGGCGCACGAGTTGCTGGACGGTCGGCATGGGCACTCCACGGGGAAGACAGCGATCGCACCCGAACCGATCCTGACCCACCCCTCCGAGGGACGTCGGGCGGCGAAGGTCGGCAATGGGAGCGATTTGGTGCGGCTTCTGACCCGAAAAACCGTTGCATTCTAATGGGCTTCGGGCCCCTGTCAACGCCTCGCTGACGAACCCACCGGCCCCGGACAAATCCCTCACGCCCCTCGGCGCCTTTCAGCTCTCGAGGCCCTCCGAACCCGCAGCGGCGGGCGCGGCCACGTACCCTTCGGTCGCGGGTGCCGGCGCTGCCGGAACCACCCTGGGCACAAGCTCCTCCTCCTCCGGACCCTGGGCCACGCCCTCGGGTGCCTCGATCTGGATCCCAATGTTCTTGTATCGGGCGAGTCCGGTCCCAGCGGGGATCAGACGACCCATGATCACATTCTCCTTGAGCCCGTGCAGGTGGTCGGTCTTGCCCCAGATCGCCGCCTCGGTCAGCACCTTCGTCGTCTCCTGGAACGAAGCCGCGGAGATGAAGGACTCGGTCGAGAGCGACGCCTTGGTGATGCCAAGAAGCAGCGGCTCGGAGACCGCCGGCTGCTTGCCTTCCGCGGCCATGCGCACGTTGGCCGACTCGAAGGCTCCCTTCTCTACCTGCTCGCCCACCAGGAAGTCGGTGTCGCCCACCTCCTTCACCCGCACGCGCCGAAGCATCTGTCGCACGATGGTCTCGATGTGCTTGTCGTTGATCTTGACACCCTGCAGTCGGTAGACCTCCTGCACTTCATCGACGAGATACTTCGCGAGCTCTTTCTCTCCCTTGATGCGCAGGATGTCGTGGGGATTGGATGCACCGTCCATCAGCGGCTCGCCCGCGCGCACGCGGTCGCCCTCATGCACGGAAACGTGCTTGCCTTTCGGGATCAAGTACTCCTTGGGCTCGCCCCCTGTCTCGGCGTCCGGCGTCACGATCACGCGGCGCTTGCCCCGCGAGTCGCTGCCGAAGGACACGATGCCGTCAATCTCGGTGACGATCGCGTACTCCTTGGGCTTTCGGGCCTCGAACAGCTCCGCCACGCGCGGCAGACCGCCGGTGATGTCCTTCGTCTTCGTAGTCTCCCGCGGGATCTTGGCGATCACGTCGCCGGCGTGGACCTCTTCGCCCTCGGTGCCCGCCACATAGGCGCCCACCGGAAGGAGCGAGCGGCCGCCCGGCACGGTGACCCCCGCCTCGTCCTTGATGGAGATGCGGGGCCGCAGGTCCGGATCCTTCGACTCGATGATCACCTTCGAGGACAAGCCGGTGAACTCGTCCACCTGCTCCTGCATGGTGACGCCTTCGATGATGTCTCCGAACTTGATGCGGCCCGCCACCTCCGAGAGGATCGGATTTGCGAACGGATCCCACTCGAGAATCACGGTCCCGGGACTCACGTGGGCGCCGTCCACAACCAGCACCTGCGCGCCGTACACCACGGGATAGCGCTCGCGTTCCCGGCCTGTCATGTCGAAGATCCCGATCTCGCCATTGCGGTTCATCGCGATCTTCTTGCCGTGGCGGTCCTCCACGACACGCAGGTTGTTGTACCGAACTTGGCCCGCGCTGTGGATTTCGACGCTCGACTGCTCGGCCCGTCGGGTGGCCGCGCCGCCGATATGGAAGGTCCGCATGGTGAGCTGGGTACCGGGCTCACCAATCGACTGCGCCGCGATGACGCCCACGGCTTCGCCCAGGTTCACCATCTCGCCGCGGGCGAGGTCTCGGCCGTAGCACTTCACGCACACGCCCCGCTGCGAGGCGCAGGTCAGAACGGACCGAATCATCACACGTTCGATTCCTGCATCTTCGATGATCCGGACTTTCTCTTCATCGATTTCGACCCCGGCAGGCACCAGCACGGCGTCGGTGATCGGATCGCGCACGTCCTCGAGTGCGACGCGCCCGAGGATGCGCTCGCCGATCGGCTCGATGATCTCGCCGCCCTCGACGAGCGGCCCCATCTCGATCCCCTCGCTCGTCTCGCAGTCCTCTTCGCGGATGATCATGTCCTGCGCGACGTCGACGAGTCGGCGCGTCAGATAGCCTGAGTTGGCCGTCTTGAGCGCCGTGTCCGCGAGACCCTTGCGGGCACCGTGGGTGGAGATGAAGTACTGGAGCACCGACAGCCCCTCGCGGAAGTTCGAGGTGATCGGCGTCTCGATGATCTCCCCCGAAGGCTTTGCCATGAGGCCGCGCATGCCCGCAAGCTGCCGAATCTGCTGGGCGGAGCCGCGCGCTCCGGAGTCCGCCATGATGTAGATGGGGTTAAAGCTCGGGACCTTCACGTCCCGCCCCTCGGAGTCCTGAACCACGTCGGTGCCGAGCCGGTCGAGCATCTGGGCCGCTACCTGCTCGGTGGTCTGCGCCCAGATATCGATCACCTTGTTGTACCGCTCACCGTCGGTGATGAGTCCCTCTTGGTATTGGGCCTCGATCTGTCGCACCTGCTCATTGGCAGCCTCGATGAACCGTTCCTTGTCGCTCGGGATCTGCATGTCGTCCACACAGATCGAGACGCCTGCCTGCGTCGCGTGCTGGTAGCCGAGCGTGCGGAGGCGATCCGCCAGAATGACCGTCGCTTTGTTGCCAAGCCGCCGATACGCCTGGTCGATCAGCTCCCCGAGGGCCTTCTTGTCCATCACGTGGTTGATGATCTCGAACGGGATCTCGTCGGGTACCACCTCTCGCAAAAGGACCCGGCCGGTCGTCGTCTCCGCGAGACCGCTGCCGTTCATGCGCACCTTGATCGCGGCGTGCAGATCGATCTCACCGGCATCGTACGCCACCCGCACCTCGCTCGGATTCGCGAAGCGGCGACCCTCGCCCCGAGCGCCCGGGCGTTCGCGAGTCATGTAGTAACAGCCAAGCACGATGTCCTGGGTGGGACCGATGATCGGACGACCGGTTGCGGGGCTCAGAATGTTGTTGGTCGACATCATGAGCACGCGCGCCTCGATCTGCGCCTCAACAGAAAGCGGAACGTGTACGGCCATCTGGTCACCGTCGAAGTCCGCGTTGAAGGCCGCGCACACGAGGGGATGGAGCTGAATCGCTTTGCCGTCGATCAGCATCGGTTCGAAGGCCTGGATCCCGAGGCGATGGAGCGTCGGCGCCCGGTTCAGCATCACCGGGTGCTCCTGAATCACCTCCGCAAGGATGTCCCATACCTCCGGCCGCTCCTTTTCCACCATCTTCTTGGCGGCCTTGATGGTGGTCACGTAGCCCCGCTGCTCGAGCTTCGAGTAGATGAAGGGCTTGAACAGCTCGATCGCCATGCGCGACGGCAGGCCGCACTGATGCAGGCGGAGCTCAGGCCCTACTACGATCACCGAGCGGCCCGAGTAATCCACGCGCTTGCCGAGCAGGTTCTGCCGGAAGCGGCCGGACTTGCCCTTCAGCATGTCCGAGAGCGATTTCAGCGGTCGCTTGCTCGGGCCCGTGATCACGCGGCCGCGGCGGCCGTTGTCAAACAGCGCGTCCACCGCTTCCTGTAGCATCCGCTTCTCGTTGCGGATGATGACCTCCGGAGCATTCAGCTCCTGGAGCCGCTTCAGGCGGTTGTTGCGGTTAATCACCCGACGGTACAGGTCATTGAGATCGCTCGTCGCAAAGCGGCCGCCGTCGAGGGGCACCAGCGGGCGCAGGTCCGGCGGAAGCACCGGAATGACTTCGAGGATCATGTGTTCGGGCTTGTTGCCGGACTCGTGAAACGCGTCGAGTACCTTGAGGCGCTTTGCGAGCTTCTTCCGCTTCGCCTCGCTGGTGGCCTCCTTCATCTCGGTCCGGAGCTGTTGGCACTCCTTCTCGACATCGATGCGCGAGAGCATCTCGCGAATGGCTTCTGCACCGATCCCGTACTTGAATGTGTCACGCCCGTAGGTTTCCCGTGCCTCCGCAAGTCGCTCTTCGTTCAGGAGCTCTCCGAACTTGAGATTCGTCTCCATCGGATCGGTCACGATGTACGATTCGAAGTACAAAACGCGCTCGAGGTCGCGGAGCGAGACCTCGAGAATATTGCCGATCCGGCTCGGCAGAGACTTCAGAAACCAGATGTGGGCGACCGGCGTAGCCAGCGTGATATGGCCCATCCGCTCGCGGCGTACCTTCGACTGGATGACCTCGACACCACACTTCTCGCAGACGACGCCACGGTGCTTCATCCGCTTGTACTTGCCGCAGTTGCACTCGTAGTCCTTGACCGGGCCGAAGATCTTGGCGCAGAACAGACCATCACGTTCCGGCTTGAAGGTCCGGTAGTTGATCGTCTCGGGTTTTTTCACTTCACCGAACGACCACTCCCGGATCTTCTCCGGTGATGCAATCGAAATCCGGATCGCGTCAAACGCGAGCGGATCCTTCGGCTTCTCGAACAGGTTATAGAGGTCGCGCAATTCGATCGTCCTCCGGTCAGACGTTGGCGATTAGGGCTTGGCTTCGATGAGCTCGACGTTGAGTCCGAGGGCCATCAGCTCCTTGACCAGAACGTTGAAGCTCTCGGGCAGTCCCGGTTCGAGGGTGTTGTCTCCCTTGACGATGGATTCGTACATTCGCGTGCGTCCCAGGACGTCGTCCGACTTCACCGTCAGGAACTCCTGCAGCCCGAATGCCGCGCCGTAGGCCTCCATCGCCCACACCTCCATTTCGCCCAGCCGCTGACCGCCGAACTGGGCCTTGCCGCCGAGCGGCTGCTGGGTGACGAGGCTGTAGGGCCCGATGCTCCGGGCGTGGATCTTGTCGTCTGCAAGGTGGTGGAGTTTCAGAATGTACAGGATCCCCACCGTGACGTCCCCATCGAACGCCTCGCCCGAGCGACCGTCGAACAGCACGGTCTGGCCCGACGACGGGAGGCCGGCGCGCTCGAGCTCCTTGCGGATCTCGTCCTCGCGCGCGCCGTCGAACACCGCGGTCGCCATGTGCACACCAGTCTTCAGGCTGGAGGCGAGCGATCGCAGAGCGGCCGGCGTGGCACCATCGAGCACTCTCGAGACCGTCGGGTCCCCGTAGGCTTCCTTCAGCTTCGCCCGCAGCTTCTCATCAGAGAACTCGTGCTCGAGGATGTGGGTCAGCTGCTCGCCGAGTCCCCGCGCCGCCCATCCGAGGTGCGTTTCGAGGATCTGGCCGACGTTCATGCGCGAGGGCACGCCGAGCGGATTCAGCACCACGTCCACGGGGGTGCCGTCGACGAGATACGGCATGTCCTCTTCGGCCATGATGCGTGAGATCACGCCCTTGTTGCCGTGTCGACCCGCCATCTTGTCGCCGACCGAGAGCTTGCGTTTGATGGCCACATAGACCTTGACCATCTTGAACACGCCCGGGGGCAACTCGTCCCCCTTCTT
>DATFYN010000646.1:0-10727 GCA_035315025.1 Myxococcota bacterium | reverse complement strand
GATCAGCCGGTAGAACTCGCGCAAACCGAGAAGCACGATCACCATGATCACGGCGAGATAGAGGAGTCCGCCTACCCAGATGGTGTAAATGAGCGCGGGGACCAGGAGCGCTGCCGTGACCAGCCGAAGCGCCAGGTTGCTGGAGCCCGTCCCTCTCGCCGGGGGCGCCGGTGTCGGCGGGCGGGGATGGATGCCGTCCCTGTCCGGTTCGGGAAGGGGGCTCGGCTCAGTGGTCATGTCCGGCCTCTGGGCCTTGCCGGCTTCGGACGGCTCGCAACAGCGCGATTCTCCGCTCTCCCCGTGTGGCCAAAACCTCCGTCTCCCCGGTCGGTCGGGTCGAGCGCCGTGACCTCGCGCCAGGCGATGCGCTCGACCGGCGCGAAGACGAGCTGCGCGATCCGCTCGCCGCGCTTTACGACGAACGATTCGTGACCCGTGTTCTGCAGAATGACCTTCACCTCCCCGCGATAGTCGGAGTCTATCGTGCCTGGTGCGTTGGGGAGCACGATGCCGTGGTGGAGCGCCAGGCCGCTGCGCGGGCGCACCTGGCCCTCAAGACCCGGCGGCACCGCGATCGCGAAACCCGTGGGGATGAGCGCACGGGCGCCGGGTTCGATCACCATCTCGCCATCGACGGCGGCCGGCAGATCGAGCCCCGCTGCATCCGGGGTAGAAGGCGCCGGCAGCGCCAGATCCTCCGCCCCGGGCAAGCGCGCGATGCGCACCCGGCGCGTGCGCCTCGTCTGCCCGCGCCGCGCCGGCATCAGACCTTGGCTGCGACGTCGGCCAAGGCCTCCTTCCGCGAGAGCCGGATGCGGCCGGTCGGATCGATGTCGATGCACTTGGCCAGCACCTCATCGCCCTCTTGCACCACGTCGGTCACGCGCTCCACACGAGCTTCCGCGAGATGGCTAATGTGGATGAGCCCGTCGGTGCCCGGAAAGATTTCCGCAAACGCACCGAAGTCCGTGATCCGCTTCACTTTCGCGAGATAGACGCGGCCGATCTCGGCCTCCTGCGTGAGCTCCTGCACCATTCCCCGGCAGCGCTCGAGCGCGTCGCGGTCAGGCGAGAAGATCGTCACCCGTCCCGAATCTTCGATGTCGATCTTTGCCCCCGTCGTTTCCTGGATGGCTCGAATCACGCGGCCACCTGGACCGATCACGTCGCGGATGCGGTCGGGTTTGATCCAGATCACTTCGAGGCGCGGTGCGTAGCGGGAGAGCTCGGGGCGCGCCGAAAGGCCTGAGAGCTCACTCCCGATCTCGCGCTCCATGGCATCGAGGATGTGCAGGCGCCCTGCCCGCGCTTGCTCGAGAGCGCGCTCCATCACCTGCCAATCCACGGCGGGGATCTTGATGTCCATCTGCAGGGCCGTGACGCCATCACGCGTACCGGCGACCTTGAAGTCCATGTCGCCCAGGTGGTCTTCGTCCCCGAGGATGTCAGAGAGCACCGCCACGCGGTGGCTCTCCTGGATCAGCCCCATCGCGATGCCCGCGACAGGTGCCTTGATCGGTACACCGGCATCGATCAGCGACAGCGTGCCGCCGCAGATCGTCGCCATCGACGAGGAACCGTTGGACTCGAGCGTCTCGGAGACGATGCGGATCGTGTACGGAAAATCCTCATGCTTCGGCAGCACCGCCTTGAGGGCCCGCTCAGCGAGGTTGCCGTGCCCGACCTCGCGCCGACCCGGTCCCCGGAGCGGCCTCGCTTCCCCCACCGAGAAGGGCGGGAAGTTGTAGTGCAGCAGGAACTGCTTCTGGTAGCGCTCGGTCAGCGCGTCAATCGTTTGCTCGTCATCGGCGCTACCGAGAGTGGTATAGACAAGGGCTTGTGTCTCGCCGCGCGTAAAGAGCCCGGTGCCGTGTGCGCGCGGAACCACGTGCACCTCGCAGGCAATCGGGCGAATCTCCGTCGTGCTCCTCCCATCGAGGCGTTTGCCCTCGTCAAGGATTCGCTCGCGCACCAGCTCGGAACGCAGATCGTGGAGCAGCGCTTTGGTGGTGTCGACAAGCGCACGGTATCCCTCGCGCCGCTTTTCCACGGCTTCGAGCGTGTCGAGAGCGACCTGCTCGCTGCGATACTCGCTGGCCACCGCATCGACGACGCTCGACTCCACCTCACGAATCGCCGCATAGCGCTCGGCCTTTGTCGGAATGCTGACGGCCTGGTGCAGTCGCTCTTGACCGAGCGCACGCACGCGGGCGAAGAGTGCGGAGTGGTCCGCGGGAGGCGGGAGCACCCGCTTTGTCTTGCCCGCGCGGGCCTGGAGGTCCTGCTGGACGTCGATCTGCGGCAGGAGAGCGGCGTGCGCGAACTGCAGAACCTCCAGGAGCTCGCGTTCCGCGACCTCTTGGGCACTGCCTTCGACCATCACGAGCGCGCTGCGGCTGCCGGCGACCACGAGATCGAGGTCAGAGCCTTGGAGCTGCGAGTGGAGCGGATTCACGACAAGCTTGCCGTCGATCCGGCCGACCCGCACCGCCGCAATCGGGCCCAGAAACGGAATCTCCGAGAGCACGAGTGCGGCTGACGCCCCGAGGAACGCGGGAATGTCGGGGTGGTTCTCGCCGTCCGCGGAGAGCACCGTCGCGGTGATCTGGGTCTCGTCGCGGTAACCATCCGGGAAAAGCGGCCGAATCGCGCGGTCAATGAAGCGGGAGACCAAGACCTCGCGATCTGCCAAGCGGCCCTCGCGCTTGAAGAATCCGCCAGGGATTTTGCCCGCAGCGGAGGTCTTCTCCACGAAATCCACGGTCAGCGGGAAGAAGTCGATCCCCTCGCGCGGCTTGGCGGTGACTGCAGTCACCAGCACGACCGTTTCGCCGTAGCTCACAAGCGCCGCCCCTGCGGCCTGCTTGGCCATGCGGCCGGTTTCAATCGTCATCGAACGACCACCGACGTCGAACGTCACGGTCTCGGGTCGGAACCAATAAGGCATGGGATCAGGATCTCCTCTCCGGCCCGTCCAGGGCTGGAGTTACGAGGCGACGCGGAGAAGTTTCGGGGAGCGAAGGAAGAAGGAATGCGGGATCTGCAATGCGCGAAGCCCGAGCGGAGGGTCCAGCACTTCGCGTATGGCGGACTCCCACATTCCTTGATCGGCTCCCAGAACGACGCTCTGCGCCGCCGCTCGGGAACCGCACCGCCCGACTTGGGCGATCCGGTCTAAAGGCTTTCGGACTCTCGAAATTCGAAGACGCCTAGCGTCGAAGGCCGAGGCGCTCGATCAGGGCCTGATAGCGGCCCGCGTCGTACCTCCGGAGGTAATCGAGGAGCCGTCGGCGCTGGCTCACAATCTTGAGCAGGCCGCGGCGGGAATGATGATCCTTCTTGTGGGTCTTGAAGTGTTCGGAGAGTTCGTTGATGCGCTCGGTGAGGAGCGCAACCTGAACCTCCGGGGATCCGGTATCCGACTGATGCGTGCGAAAGGACTCGATCAAGGCGTTCTTACGCTGCGCGGAAACCAACGCGATAGCTCCTCCAAGTGCGCGGGATGTTTAACAGAGCGGGGTGTTCGGGGCAACCCGCGGCCAGAACCCGACCACGCGCAGCGGCCGGAGCGCGCGATTGGCGCGAAGCTCGAGGACGGCGAGGAGGCTGCCCTCGGGATCGAGGGCCGCGACCTTCGTCCCGGCCACGGAGAGCCCGGCGGGAGCGGGAATTTCACCGCCGTGGGCGACCCGGCGCGCCTCGGCACAGGCGAGGCGAAGGACGGGAAGGCCGAGCGCGGCCGCCGGGGGAATCATGAGCGCCGCCACCTCCGGCGGCGCGAGCGCTGAAAGCTCTTGCGGCTGCCGGGCGTGCTCCAGGGAGAAGGGGCCGCTCGCGAGGCGCCGGAGCGCCGCCAGGTGCGCGCCACAGCCAAGCAGCGTCCCGAGGTCGGCGGCGAGTGCGCGGATGTACGTGCCCGACGAACAGTCGATTTCGAGCTCGAGGTCGGGGAGCCCGCAGCCAAGGCACATAATCCGGTCCACCTGAACCCGGCGCGGCGCGCGCTCGACCTCGAGTCCCTGCCGCGCGAGGCGGTGGAGCGGTACGCCGCGGCGCTTTACGGCACTGAACATCGGCGGGGTTTGGAGGATCTCGCCTTCGAAGCTGGAGAGCGCCTTCAGGACCGCAGCCGCCTCGGGCAGCGGACCGGCGTGGCGGCGTCGAACCGGACCCTGTGCATCGAGCGTCTCGGTCTCAACACCAAGGCGGATCACGGCGTGGTAGCGCTTGCCCCCGCCCATGAGAAAGGGCACGAGCTTCGTGGCTTCGCGCACGGCCAGCGGAAGCACTCCGGTCGCGAGCGGGTCAAGGGTGCCCAGGTGACCGACGCGGCGGGTCCCAAGCCAGCCGCGTGCCGCATCCACCAGATCATGGGAGGTCCGGCCGCCAGGCTTGTCCACCACCAGAAATCCGCTCGGCCCGGGCGTCTCGGCCCTCATACGCATGCCTGCCACGTTTGTGCGCGGGCCTCGCCTCGGCTGTTCTTTCCGCACCCCACCTGTGCGCGGCTATCCCCGGGCCTTCTCATCGCGCAGCTCGCGCAGAATCGCGAGTGTCCGATCACCGAGGGCGAGGGAGGGGTCGTGATGAAAGTGAAGCTCCGGCGTGCGCCGGAGCTGGATCTGCTCGGCCAGCCGGTGACGGAGGAACGGAGCGGCCCTTTCAAGGCCCTTCGCCGTCGCATCAAGCGACGGTGAGTTCGGGGTCTCGACGGCGCTCCAGAAAATATCGGCCCGCGCCAGGTCGGGTGCGACGTCGACGCGGGTCAGCGTCACGAGACGGATTCGCGGGTCCGCAACCTCTTCATGCAAGAGGCGCGCGAGTTCCCCGCGGAGCTGCTCACCAAGGCGCTCGGTACGCCGACTCATCTAGTCCTGCTCGTCTCCGCCAGGTTCCGGCCCGAAGCCACGATGCGGAACCGTGAGCACATCCACGTCGGAGTCCGTGACCTCCGCCAAGCCAAGAGTCTCGATGAATTCCACCGCCCGGTCCAGCGTCGCGCGCACACCGCGTGCGTCGCCACCCACGGTGGTCATGCCGATCTGCGCGCGCTGCCAGGTGTCCTGACCGCCCACCTCCGCCACAGAGACGGCGAAGCGATTGCGCACGCGCTGAATCACGCTGCGCACCACTCCGCGCTTCTCCTTGAGTGATTGTGAGCCATGGACATGGAGCTCAACGATCGCGACGCCCACAATCATCAGAGGGTCGCCGGCTGCTCCTCGCGGGCGTAGACCTCGATCATGTCCCCGACCTTGAGGTCGTTGTACCCGTCGATGCCGATCCCGCACTCGAAGCCCGTCAGAACCTCGCGAGCGTCGTCCTTGAAACGCTTGAGCGAGCCGATTCGACCCTCGTAGATTTGAACGCCGTCGCGGACCAGGCGGCAGAGCGCACCGCGCCGCACGAGGCCCTCGAGGACATACGAACCGCCGATCGTGCCCACCTTCGGAACGCTGAAGGTGCGCCGCACTTCCGCTCGCCCGAGCAGCACCTCCTTCACCGTCGGCGGGAGCAGCCCCGCCATGGCACGGCGCACGTCGTCGGTCGCTTCATAGATGATCTGGTACAGACGTAAATCCACGCCCTGCCCCTCGGCCGCGCGGCGGGCGGCCGGGTCCGGGCGCACATGGAACCCGATCACGATGGCATTGCTGGCCTTCGCGAGCATGACGTCGCTTTCGGTGATCCCGCCGACGCCAGTGTGAATCACGTCGACCTTGACCGCGTCGGTGCTGAGCTTGATGAGAGCGTCGCGCACAGCCTCGAGCGAGCCTTGCACATCCGCCTTCAGAACGATCGCGAGCTCCTTCACGCCGCCGTCTTGCGACTGGGCGAAGAAGTCTTCGAGCGAAAGCCGGGGTCGCACTTCGACCGGCCGGCCCCGCAGCTCCGCGATCCTGTGCTCCACGATCTCCTTGCCGACCTTCTCGCTCTCGACGACATGGAAGACCTGGCCGGCTTCCGGCACTGCGGAGAGCCCGACCACCTGGGCGGGCATCGCCGGCCCCGCCTCATCGAGCTTGTGCCCGAACTCGTTCTGCATGAGGCGAACGCGCCCAAAGCCGGTTCCGACCACGAGCACGTCGCCCCGGCGCAGGGTCCCGTCCTGCACCAGCACGGTGGCCACGGGTCCACGCCCGCGGTCGAGCTCTGCCTCGAGTACCACACCGGTGGCGCGTCGCGATGGGTCGGCGCGCAGCTCGAGCACCTCCGCCTGCAGGTGGATCATTTCGAGCAGCTGCTCGAGCCCCGTCCGTTTGAGCGCCGAGATGTTGACGCAAATGGTCTCGCCACCGAACTCCTCGGGCACGAGCCCGTGCTCCATGAGACGCTGGCGCGTGAGCTGCGGGTTGGCGTCGGGCAGATCGATCTTGTTGACAGCGACGATGATCGGAACGTCCGCTGCCTTGGCGTGATCGATCGCCTCGACCGTCTGCGGCATGATTCCTTCGGTCGCGGCGACGACGAGCACCACGATGTCCGTGACCTGCGCGCCGCGCGCGCGCATCATGGTAAAGGCCTCATGACCCGGCGTATCGATGAAGGTGAGCTTGCGCCCACCGGTCGAGACTTGGTACGCGCCGATGTGCTGGGTGATTCCTCCCGCCTCTCCGGCCACGACATTGGTCTCGCGGAGGGCGTCGAGGAGTGAGGTCTTGCCGTGATCGACGTGGCCCATCACCGTGACGATGGGCGGCCGCGGCACAAGGTTCCCGGCCTCCTCTTCTCCGGTCTCCTGGGGGCTCAGCAGCTCTTCCTCGCGGAAGCGCACGTCCTGCACTTCGAACCCGTAGCCACTCGCCACCTTTGCAGCGGTTTCCAGGTCGATCGTCTGGTTGATGCCCACCATGGTACCGAGCGCCATGAGTCGTCCCTGAAGCTCGGGCGCCTTTACACCAAGCAGTTTCGCGAACTCCGCCACGCTGACCGAACCGTCGACGCGGATCGCCCGGCGTGTGGGCTTCGCGGCGGCGGCAGCCGCCGGCCGCACCGGCGCGGGGGCATCCCGGCGCTTGCGGCGCGGCGAGACAAAGGACCGAGGATCGACGCTCACGGGTCGACGCACCGCGACCCGACCGGCCACCTGTCGGGCGATCTGCTCCTGCTCGCGCAGGTTCACGACCTCGCGCACGCGCTTGCGCTGCTTGCCCTTGCGCTCTCCCGCAGGCCCCCCGCCCGCGGCCTCGGCATCGCCCACCGCCACCGCCGGCGGCGTGGCCGGGAGGCCGGTGCGCGGCCGTGCGGCTTCGTCTTCAGCGGGTTCCGTGGTGACGATGGGCTCGGCCGGTTCCTCGGGTGCAGGCGCTGCCTCGCTGGCCAGAGCCGGCTCGGGCGTCGCCTCCAGGACCGGCGCCGGCGCGCTTTCGCCGACGAGCACGGTGGCGGGTTCGGGGGAAGGCGCAGGGGGGGCTACGCGCTTGCGGCGTCGGATGACGGCCGTGCCGCTCCCGCTGGCGACGCGCTCTTCGACGACCTCCGCAGGGGCCTTGGCGATGCCCAGCTTCTCTCGCAGGAGGAGCACTTCCGAATCCTCGAGCGAGGCCATCGGGCTCTTGAGATCGATGCCGAAGGTGCGCGCCTTCTCGACCAGCTCATTGCGGTCGATCCCTAGCTCTTCAGCGATCTTGTAAGCCCTGATCTTCGCCATGCGCGCGGCTCGTCTTCCCGTCCCGGTTCGACCGGTTTCAGTTTGCACTATCCGTCGCCGGTGTCAGTGTCGCCCGATCCCCCCCGGCTTTGCGTCTCGACCCGCGCCGCAGACTCGGCCTGCCGGCGCGTGCAGGCTCTTTACTCCGTCTTCGGACCCGCCTCGGCCGGCGCGGCGGCTGCCGCGGCGGCAGCCGCCGCGGCCTCCGCTGCGAGCCGCACCTCTTCGGCAGCCCGCTCTGCCGCCTCGCGGGCCTCTTGCTCCAACTTCTCGCGCGCGAGCTCGAGGGCCCGCGCCTTGATTGCCGCTGCACCGGCGTCGTCGATTCCTGGCAGCGACGAAAGGAACTCCCCATCGCACTCCGCAAGATCCTCGAGCGAGGTAATCCCGCGCTGCAACAGGAGCTCCGCTTCCGGTTCGCCGCACCCCTCCACCACGGACACGGCCACGGCGAGCCAGCGCGCCACCTCGCGCATCTTCGACTCGCTCTTGATGTCGATGCGCCAGCCTGTGAGCTGGACGGCGAGGCGCACGTTCTGGCCCTTGCGACCGATCGCGAGCGAGAGCTGGTCGTCGGGGACGATCACGTCCATGGATTTCGCTTGCTCGTCGATGATCACTTTCGAGACCTGCGCCGGGGAGAGCGCGCTGCACACGTAGCGCGCGGCGTCCGGGCTCCACGGCACGATGTCGATGCGTTCGCCGCGCAGCTCCTGCACCACCGCCTGGACGCGGCTTCCCTTCATCCCCACACAGGCGCCCACGGGATCGACGTCGCTGTCACGCGAGGCCACCGCGATCTTTGAGCGCCCGCCCGGTTCGCGCGCCACGGCGACGATCGACACGATGCCCTCGTAGATCTCCGGCACCTCCTGCTCGAAGAGTTTGGTGAGCATCTGCGTGCAGGAGCGGGAGAGGATGATCTGCGGGCCCTTGGTGGCCTTTGTGATGTCGAGGACGTAGGCCCGGATGCGGTCGCCAGGCCGGTAGCTCTCCCGAGGCACCTGCTCCTTCGGCGGCAGCACGGCCTCGGCGCGCCCGAGGTCGACGATGAGGGCGCCCTTTTCGAAGCGGCGCACGATCCCGTTGACGACCTCGCCCTTGCGATCCTTGTACTCCTCGTAGACGTTGTCGCGCTCGGCGTCGCGCACCCGCTGGATGATCACCTGTTTCGCCGTCTGGGCGAGGATCCGGCCGAAGTCGGCGGTGTCAAGCTTCACCCCGATCTGGTCGCCCTCCTCGGCCTCCGGATCAAGCGCCCGGGCCGATGCGATCAGGATCTGATTCTCAGGGTCGGTGAGGTTCTCGACGACGGTTCGAAACTCGAAGAGTTCGATCTCTCCCAGCTCCTCGTTAAAGCGCGCCTCGATCTCCTTCTCTTGGCCGTACTTGCGCCGCGCGGCCTGCTTCATGGCCTCTTCGAGCGCACCGATAATGACGCGCTTGTCGATCCCTTTGTCCTTAGCGATCTGGTCAATCTCGCGCTTCAAGCCGAGCATGCTGTGTGCTCCGTCTAGCTCCGCGGCCGCGCGAAGTCGGCCCGCGTGAACACGTACACCCTGTTCGCCTTGCCGATCTCCGCGAAGGGAATCGACATCTCCCTACCGTCCACAGCCACCGTCGCGATCCCCGCGTCGAAGGCCACCAGTCGACCGCGGAACCGCCGACGCCCGTCGAGGGGCCGCCGGGTCTCGATCTGGACCTCCAGCCCGCGCGACGCCTCGAAGTCCTTCTCCCGTGCCAGCCGCCGGTCCAGCCCCGGCGATGAAACCTCGAGCCGATAGCGCACCGGGATCGCGTCCGTCGCGTCCAAGTGCGTCCCGATCTCCCGCGAGACGTCCGCGCAGCGCTCAATCAACACCTTGCCGTCACCCGACGGTGTGTCGACGGTCACGCGCAACTCCCAGGGTCCGCGGCCCCGCACGAGCTCCGCATCCACCAGTTCGAGCCCGTGGGCCTCCACGATGGGCTCGATCAAGGCCCGAAGCTCCTGGGGGATGTCCCGATACACCTTTGCTGTGCCCAGAAACGAAAAAAGCGGACGAGAAGTCCACTTTTCCCGGCGCAAACGCGCGTAACCTATCCGAATTCCAGGGAGATCGCAACCGCGGATCAGGCGCCGGGGAGCTCCAGGGCGCCCACCAGGTCGGCCACCCGCGCGAAACCGTGCCGCGAGGCGTAGGCCCGGATACCGTCCGCCACCTCCCCGGCGACGCCAGGGTTCAGGTAGTTGGCGGTGCCCACCTGCACGGCCGTCGCGCCGCAGAGCAGGAACTTCACCGCATCCTCCCCGCTCATGATCCCGCCGATTCCGCAGATCGGAATTCTGACCGCCCGAGCCGCCTGCCACACGATGCGCAAAGCAACGGGCCGGATGGCGGGCCCCGAAAGGCCACCCAGGATGTTGCGCAGAAGCGGCCGCCGGGTCTCCACATCCACGTCGAGCGCCTGGAGCGTGTTGATGAGCGAAAGGCCATCGGCGCCCTCGCCCTCACACACACGAGCCATCTCCGGGATCGAGGTCACATTGGGCGAGAGCTTGAGCAGGAGGGGGAGGGTTGTGGCGTGTCGGCAGGCCCGCACGAGCTCGGCCAAACCGTCGCGGCTTTGGCCGAACTCGATCCCGCCGGCCTTCACATGGGGGCACGAGGCATTGATCTCGACCCCAACGATTCGGCCCACGCCGGTCAGCCGCTTACACACCTCAGCGTAGCGCTCGATCTGGGTCTCGAAGACGCTTGCGATGACGGGTACTCCCTCAGGCAGCGCCGGCAGCTTTTGACGGATGAATGCGTCGACCCCGACGTTCTCGAGGCCGATGGCGTTCAGCATCCCCGCCGGTGTTTCCGCGATCCGCGCGGGGGGATTCCCCTCCCGCGGCTCCAGGCTCACGCTCTTCGAGACGATCCCCCCGAGCCGCCGCAGGTCGAGAAAGGGAGCGAACTCCGTGCCGTAACCGAAGGTGCCCGAGGCGGTGAGCACGGGGTTGCGAAGCGCAATTCCCGCGAAGTTGACCGCGCACTCGACGTCGCGCTCCGCGAGGGGAGGCCCCGCCTTGGCGCTCATCCGGGCTTCT
>DATFYN010000645.1:0-5597 GCA_035315025.1 Myxococcota bacterium | reverse complement strand
GCCCCACTCGTAGGTGCCGAACCAGATCGATCCGTCCGCCCCTTCCGTAATGACTCGATAGACCCGACTGGGCGGCGGGCCTGTATCTCGATAGACGGTGAAATGCTCCGTGCGGGGGTCGAACCGGTTGAGGCCATCCTCTGTGCCCGCCCACAGCGTACCGGCTCGATCGACGAACAGTGCCAGGACGTAGTCATGGCTCAAGCTGCCGGGATCCTCCGGCTTGTTCCGGTAGGCCTTGAATCGCCCGGTCCTGCGGTCGAATCGGTTCAGTCCGCCTCCCCAGGTGCCGAACCAGAGAACCCCCGCGTGGTCTTCGGCGATGGCGTAGACGGTTCCCTCTGCGATGCTGCCGGAATCGTCGGGCCGAGGCCGGAAGAACGTGTACTTGCCAGTCTTCCGGTCCAGCCGGTTCAGTTGACCCGTGCCGATCCAGAGAATCCCCTGGCTGTCTTCAAAGACCGAGAGAGCGAAGCTCTGATCCAGACTGTTCGGGTTGCCGGGTTCCTTCCGGAAGGTCGTAAAGGGCGACGGCTTGCTGGGAAACCGGTTCACCCCACCGCCATCCGTTCCTACCCAGATGCCGCCCTCGCGATCCTCCACTAAACTTAGCGCGGCGTTATTGCTCATGCTGGCCGGATTGCCGGGATCGTTTCTGTATCGCGTGAACTTCCGGAGGCTCCGGTCAAATCTCACCAGTCCGTCGGGCCGGGTGGCCAACCATAGCGTCCCGTACTTGTCTTCGTGGATGGCCGAGCACCCGCGCATTCCGGGCCCGCCCGACCCCTCGCCGAAAAACGTGTGCCGCGTGAAGCGCCCGGTTTTCCGGTCGAGCGCGATCAATCCGCCCCTTCGCGTCCCACTCATCCAGAGCGTCCCGGAACGGTCTTCCAGGATCCGGTCCAGCGGTGGCTGCTGAGGGTCCGGATAGTGCCGAATGACTTTCCCGGTTCGGCGGTCGAACGCGTCGGGGCCCGCGGCGGTTGCAACCCAGAGCGTGCCCTGCCTGTCTTCGTACACGAATCGAACGTCACTGCTGCTCAGGCTGTTGGGATCATTTGGGTCGTGGCGATAGTGGGTGAATCGTCTGGAGCCCGGATCCAATCGGTCCAATCCGTTGCGCGTCGCCAGCCACAGCATCCCGTCCCGATCCTGGGTCATATGTTCCATCTGCCCCGAGAGGCTGTTAGGGTTGTTGGGATCGGAGCGGAAGTGGGTGAACGTCTCGGTCGCCGGGTCGAAGCGGTCTAGCCCCTGATCGACGCCGATCCACAGCGCTCCGGACCGGTCCTGGAACAGGGCAGTGATGAACACTCCGCCGATGCTGTTGGGATTGTTCGCCTCAGGCTTGTAGACCTTGAAGCGATAACCGTCGAAGCGATTCAGCCCGTTGTAAGTGCCGATCCACATGAACCCTTGGGCGTCCTGCAACATATGGTCGACGCGGCTCTGTGACAGCCCCTCTTGGATGGACAAATGGGTGAAGCGGATGTCCTTGCCTTCGACCACGGGCAGTCGAATTGTCAGGGCGTTTCGCGGCGGAGGCGGCTGCGGCGCGGCGTCGATCGCGGTAAACGCGAGCAGAAACGAAACCACCACCTGGCTGATAGCCCGCCACCTGCGCAGGGCCCGCCAGCCACGGGCACGCGGTAGCGAAGTCAAACACACATCACTGATCGGCATGGGCGTCCCTTCTGAGCAGGGATCCCGGAGACTCGGGATCGGTTGGTTGCGAGAGCGCGTTGAGCCGACTTCGGGAGTCCGCCCCGCAAGAATGCCCTGTGATGCTCGTGTAGGACGCACCGCGCGGCAATCCCTCCTAGCGGCCACCCCGGCGTGGCAGGCCGCACAGCGTGGCCTTGGTCATAGTATGCATCGCACCTTCGTTGGCCGCAAGTCTCGGCCGCTTCGAATCCACAGAAGCCCAATTCTATTGTTTTATTGATGCCGTGACACTAAGATATTCCTGTCTGCAGCTCAATGTGCGGGTGCCGGTTGGAACATTGGGAGGTTAGATTATGACGCATACGATTCGATCCTTGGCGCTATGTTCAAGGCGCCTCCCGCTTCTCGCCTCCCTCGTCGCACTTGCCCTGCTGTCGGCGATGGCGCAGAACCGAAGTACAGCGGAATTGGTGGGCGCTGTGACGGACACCTCGGGAGGGCTCGTACCTGAAGTGAAGGTCACGATCCGGAACGAGGCCACCCAGGCGGTAGTCAACGCGAAGACCAACGCGGCTGGCTATTTCGACGCGCCCCTGCTTGCTCCGGGAACTTATACGGCGACCTTCGCCCGCGAGGGGTTTCAGACCGTCAAACGCGACGGCATCGCGCTGGCGCTCGATCAAGCGGCTCGAATCGACGTGGTGCTTCCGGTGGGGTCGGGGCAGACGGTTGTCGAGGTAGCCGCAGCAACACCTCTTCTGGAAACCGAGGGAACGGAACGGGGCACCAACTTCTCCGAGGAACTGACTGGGAACCTTCCGTTAGTGGGTCGCGATCCTTCGAAACTAGCGGTCCTGTCGGCCGGTATCAGCACCGCGCAACAGAGCTTCAGCAGCGCGGATCCGGGCCGGGTGAGCGTGAACGGCAATCGCGCCTTCACCATTCAGGCCACAGTGAACGGAGGCTCCGTGGTGCTGCCGAGCAGCAACAACTTCCAGGCCTTCGTGCCGGCACTGACGGCCGTGAGTGAGTTTACAATAATTGGCGACAATTTCAGCGCGGAATTCGGAAGCGGAACCTCCGTGTTGAATATGATCACCAGGAGCGGAAGCAACCAGTATCATGGCTCGGTGTTCGAGTTTGTGCAGAACGACATTCTGAACGCCCGCTACACCTTCGCGCAGCAGAAGAACAAGCTGCGCTACAACCAGTTCGGCGGGTCGCTGGGCGGCCCGATCCGGAAGAACCGGCTGTTCTTCTTTTTCAGCTATCAGAACACGCTCAATCCGAACACCAGCTCGGGTGTTGTGACCGTGCCGACGGTGGCAGCAAAGAATGGAGACCTGAGCGCCTACAACGTAACGGTGATCGATCCGGCCACCGGCGGCGCTTTCGCCGGCAATCAGATCCTCTCCAGCCGCTTCGATCTTGTAGCGAAGGCCGCTCTGTCCTATTGGCCGGACCCCAAACTGAACGGCACCGCGAACAACTTCTACTCGGTCTACCCCAACGATCCGCACACGCCTTACTACGACGCAAAGACCGACTGGAGTATTTCCGCCTCACACCAGTTGTCCGGCACCTTCCACCTGCTCGATTGGCACACGCAACACACGGGGCAGATTCCGGGCCCGGCCTGTTATGGAGGCGAATACTGCGGGCGCGAGGGGACCCGGGACCAGCAGTGGCAGATCTCGGACCGGCTGACACTCGGCCCCGCGGCCGTCAACGAATTTCACGCCAACTACATCCGCGAGCACTACGAGGCGACGAGCCCGAGCTATGGAGGCGACTTCGCGAACAAACTCGGGCTGAAGAACGTGCCGGGCTACTACTTCCCCAGCTTCTCGATCGGCGGCGCGCTGCCCACCAGTCTAGGCCCCGGCCAGTACTACTCCGGGACCCAGAACAACTCGGTCTACAGCGATATCTTCACCTGGATCAGGGGCGCGCACACGCTCAAGATGGGCGGACAGTTCATGGCGTCGCAGCAGAATCCACACGGCGACTGGGGACCGGGTAGCTTCACTTTTTCCGGACTGTTCAGCGGCCTCGGTTTCGCGGACTTTCTGCTGGGCCTGCCGGACTCCTACTCCCTCACCGCCTCTCCGCAATCGCTCGGCGAGCGCCGCAAATCGGCGGCGGGATTCCTGGAGGACGCCTGGCATGTCTCGCCGAAGCTGACCTTCAATCTCGGTCTGCGCTACCAGTTCGAGGGCGGCTTCACCGAAGCACACAATCGCCTGTCGAATTTCAGCCCGACGGCAATCAATCCCGCCACCTCGACGCCGGGCGCGATCGTCTATGCGACTTCCGGCGATCCGTACCTGCAGGGCAGTCACACGAGGCTGTTTGCGCCGCGCATTGGAGCAGCCTATCAACTTCCACAACAGACCGTGGTGCGGATCTCGTACGGGATGTTCTTCCTGCCGAACGGGGCGCAACGGGGGGCCAACACCCAAGTACCCGGCTACAGCATTTCGCAGAACCTGCAAACTACGGACCAGAAGACCCCGGTGTTTCAGTTATCGGCCGGACCACCACCGTACGTCTATCCCGACGCCTCGGTGCGCAACGGTGCGGTGGCGAACGGGGCGAACATCCGCTGGTGGCCCTATAGCTCGCTTCAGCCTTACGTGCAGCAATGGCAGTTGAGTGTCCAGCGGCAGCTCGGGCAAGTGACCATGGTGGAGCTGGCCTATGTGGGCAACAAAGGAACGCATCTGCTGTTTCCCCGTGACATGAATCAGGTGCCTCCGGCGTTGTGGGGACCGGGCGACGCTCAGTCGCGCCGCCCATACCCGCAATACAGCCAGATACAGGAACTGTACAACGACGGCGATTCCATCTATCACGCGCTGCAGATCAAGGGGTCCCGCCGGTTCTCTCAGGGGCTCACTTTCATGGCCAACTACACGTTCTCGAAATCGATCGACAACTCCTCCTACGACACGACAACCGGCATCGGCAACACCTACCAGATCACTACGAACCCCGCTCTGAACCGCGGGCTCTCGCAATTCGATCAGACTCATCGGGTGGTGTTGTCGTATGTGTACGAGTTGCCGGCGGGGCACGGCCGGAAGTGGATGGATCGAGGCGGGATTACGGACGCGATTCTGGGGGGATGGCAGACCTCGGGCAGTTTCGTCGCCAATTCGGGCATTCCGTTCACGGTTCTTTCCGGAGCTCCGAACCGGACTGGTGCCATTTCGGGCGACGTTTACGGGGATTGCATTGGGGACCCGTCTCTCTCGAGCGCCACCGCTGCCCGGTGGTTCAATACCGCCGCCTTTGCCGACCCGGCTCCGTACCAGGTTGGCACGTGCGGACGCGATACACTGCGCGGTCCCGGATCGTGGAACTTCGACGCGGCTTTCATGAAGGACTTCAGGATTCCCCCGCACCGGCTGGAGGGCGCCAGGCTACAGTTGCGCGCCGACGCTTTCAACCTGTTCAATCACGCCAATCTCGGCTTGCCTGACAGCACAACAGATTCGACAGCCTTCGGCACGATCACGTCGGCCTCGGCGCCACGCGTGTTCCAACTCGGCATGCAGTTTCTGTTCTGACTTGCGCGGGATTTGAAGGGAGGCAGCAGGCGGTTTCCCCCTGAGGCGCGGTCAGGCCATCGTTCTCGTAGCTAAAGCGGAAAAAGAATGTGTCCTGCGGACCGAATACTTGGTCCACGCGGAGGTTACCCCCGTCGTCTTTTACGGTTCCGACGATTGCACACAGGTTCCCCACCTGTGCGCTCGCCCGGCTCACCACCCCGCAGAGAATCAAGAGCGTTATTGATCTCTGCATAAAGAATGCAATAGAATGTCCTTCAGGAGGGAACGCGTATGCCCCGACTGAAGGGGAGTGCCGATTTGCTTGAGGACCGTCGACGACGAGCTCTGGCCCTGTGGGACACGGGCTTGTCGCTGAAT
>DATFYN010000644.1:0-2525 GCA_035315025.1 Myxococcota bacterium | reverse complement strand
CCGGAACTGTCAAACTTCGACTGCCTCCCCGGCAGAGCCGGGGGGACTCCCGATGGGTCTAGAAGACCCCGACGGCCAGGACTGAGACTCCAACCACGGGAAGGGGCGTAGAGGATGTCCCACAAGAGGCGAATCGCTCTGAGCTTGCTGATCGCCATTGCCGCTTTCGCGTTAGCCGTTGGCGCCCTTTATTTTTCCGTAGTCTCCGGCGGATCGGTTGCTCGGGGAGAGGAGCCTCCGGGCCTGGAAGTCGCCGTAGCACGTCGAAGCGTCCCGCCGCAGACAAGGGTGCTCGAGAACCCGCTTGATACGCGCCACGCGCGCCACCCGCGGTAAGCACAAGACCAAGCATCGGACAAGATGAACAGCAACTGTGATGCCAGGGACGGAGGTGGGCATTTCTCTGCCGATGCCAGCTCGATCGCGCACTCGATCGACGGTTATCTGCCTGGCTGTGGGGCACACCGCTGCCCGGTTGGTGCGCAGGAGCCAGAGAAGACCCGCTTATGCGTCGCCGCTGACCGCTCCGAGAAACATCTGAGCGAGACTTGATCGGGTACCAACACCTTCCAAAGTGAGGCAATGCAAGCAGACACATGCAGGTTGAGACACTGTTAGCCAGGGAACTGTCGCGCTCGGGGCGTCGGCGCCGCCGGAAGATGCTCTAAATCTAACGAGGCTTCGCCTCAGACCGACGAGGTATATGGGGAGGCGAAGCGGGAGGGAGGCTCCGACCGTTGTCCCGAGGTGCACGGCCAAAGCCGTGCCGTGATTTGACCGCACGAGGCGGTAGTGGCCACCATGGGCCGCCTGGGACCATGCGATCGGAGCCCCCATGACAGTGGCGCGCAGCGTCGGCGAGGTGCCCGAGCGGCACGTGAACCTGGAGCTCGAGTGCATCGACCGGATGTACCTCAACGCCTACATCCCGATGCTGCAGACCGAGCGAGGGGTGGCGTACTTCTTCCGCGAACAGCGCGGTCAGCGTTTCCCGTCCTCGTCGCTGATGGCGCCGATGACCGAGGCCTTCGTGGCCTCGATCGAGCGCTTCGCTGAGCAGGAAGGGATCGCGGTCGTGCGTTTCGAGAAGGGCCAGCGCAAGGAGGAGGTGGCGCAGGCCTATCGCCGGAATTTCACGGGGAGCGAGGGAGTCTTGTTCATCGGCAAGGCCCAGGAGAAGGCGCGGGTGGTGCGCACCGAGCGCCGCCGCAACCCGCACACCGGGGCGAGCTACGCGTGGCTGGTCTCCTCGACGGCGATGGTGAACCACTCCTACTTCTACGCCGTAGACGAGGACTTCGGACCCTTCTTCCTGAAGTTCTGCTCCTACTTCCCCTACAACGCCAAGCTCTGCCTCAACGGGCACGAGTGGGCCAAGCGGCAGCTCGACAGGCGCGGGATCGCCCACGAAGCCGCCGACAACGCCATCGTCGCCTGCGCCGAGCCGAAGCGGCTGCAGCGTCTGTGCGAAAGCCTCTCGGCCGAGAAGATCGACGCGCTCTTGCGCAAGTGGCTACGCCGGCTCCCGCACCCGTTCCCGGCCGCGGATCGCGGCGCCGGCTATCGCTACCAGCTCTCGATCCTCCAAGCCGAGTTCTCGCTCACGCACGTGCTCGACCGCCCGGTCCAGGGACGTGCGTTCTTCGAGGAGGTGATCCGCGACAACCTCGATCTGGGTCGCCCCGACCAGGTGCAGCTGATCTTCGACCGTCGGGTGAGCCGACGGACGCCGGGGCGCTTCCGCACCCGGGTCATCACCGAGGGGGTGCTCCCTCGCTCCACGTCGACTACAAGCGCAGCCGCATCAAGCAGTACTTCAAGGAGAACCGGGCGCTGCGCACCGAGACCGTGATCAACGACTGCTACGACTTCGCCATCGGCCGCCGGCTCGAGAACCTCCCTGCGCTGCGGGAGGTCGGCTTCACCGCCAACCGACGTCTGCTCGACGTCCAACGCCTCAGCCACGATGGCCCGCTGGGCGATGACGCCTTCCAAAGCGTCCAGCGCCCCCAGCAGATCGAGGGCCAGCGCGCCCCCGGCCTGCGCTTCGCAGATCCTCGTGTGCAGACCCTGTTTCTGGCGCTCCTGCTCTTCCGGCTTCGTCCCTGTGGCTTCACCCACCGCGAGCTACGCGAGCAACTCGCTCCCCTGCTGGGCCTTGCGCCCGGCCAACTCTGAAGTTGCCTGGGTTCCGTGGACACCCTCACACTAGGGAGCACAGGAGGGTCCGCGATGCCGAGAAATCATCCCCCGTATCCGCTGGAGCTGCGGCGGAGACTGGTCGAGCTGGTCCGGGCCGGGCGCAACCCGGCCGAGCTGGCCGAGCAGTTCGAACCGTGTGAACAAAGCATCCGCGAGTGGGTGAGGCAGGCCGACCGCGACAGCGGGAGGCGCGAGGACGGCCTCACGACGGCCGAGAAAGAGGAGCTCGGCCGTTTGCGCCGGGAGAACCGCACGCTCCGTGAGGAGCGGGCGATCCTGGCAAAAGCCGCGGCCTGGTTCGCGCGGGAGACCGGGAAGGTCCC
>DATFYN010000643.1:0-2976 GCA_035315025.1 Myxococcota bacterium | reverse complement strand
CGAGTCTTTTCGGGGCCCGTAGCGGGGGCGAATCGCTCGAACCCGTGCTGCCGCAGGTTGCACTCTGGACGGATCGCGAGCGCCTCGCTCACGAGAAGGAGGTGCTCGGCTTCTACGTGACAGGGCACCCCCTCTCGCCCCACGCCGCGCAGCTCTCGCGCTTTTGCGACACCACTGCAGGAACCACCGAAGGCAAAGCCGGACGCGATGTCCTGATCGGGGGTGTCGTTACGCAGCTACGCGAGACCCGCACACAGAAGGGCAAGCTCATGGGCTTCGGTGTCCTCGAGGACCTCGAGGGAGCCTTCGATCTCGTGCTCTTTCCGGATGTGTGGGGCCAGTTCTCGGCGTTGCTCCGGCGCGCGGTGGCGCAGGGTGAGGCCGGAAGCGTGACACCCCTTCTTCTCTCCGGAATTCTCGAGGGCGGCGAGTCGCCGAAGCTATTGGTTCGCGAAGTGTTCGAGCTCGCGGGCGCAGAGGAGAAGCTCTCGTCGCAGCTGCGGCTCCACATCACCGCGACCGAGGCGACGCGGGATCGTCTCACCGCGCTCAAGGATCTGCTCGCGGCCCACCCCGGGCCGTGCGCCGTCCAGCTCCACCTGCTGATCCCTGGCGAGAGCGAGACCATCTTGACTTTTGGCAACGGCGTGCGGCCAAGCGAGGCTCTGCTCGGGGACCTGGATGGACTCTTCGGGCGCCGCGTGACGGAGCTATGCGTCTAGCTCTTCGGGCGAGTGCGCTCACACTCGCGTTGTGCGCCGCTGCCACCGCGGCGGGGGCGGAGACACGCACAGTCGAGGCCGTGGGCGCTGTGCCTGCCCAACCCGGAGCGCGGTCGGGGGGACCGGAGCGAGAGGCGGCGTTGCGGGCGGCCTTGACAGAGGCGGTCGTGCAGGTGGGCCTCTCCCTCCTCACGAACCCCGACCCGGTGACCACACGGCCGCGTGTCGAAGCGGCCCTCGCGGGGGATCCTCGCGACTATACGGCACGCTATCGCGTGACTGAGGACCGGGGCGTAGGTCCGCGCAGCGTGCTCTCGGACCCCGCGGTGCCCACGGAGTACGCCGTGCGGATCGAGGCCCAGGTGGATGTGACTCGCGTGAGGTCGCACCTTGCAGCGGCTGGTCTTGTGCCGAGGAGCGATGCACAAGCACCGGTGGCGCCCACCGAGCTCCACCATTTGACGCTCGTCCTCGAGAGCGTGCCGTCGTTCCAAGCGTACGCCGCAGTGCGTTCCGCCCTGGTCGAGCGCGCCGGAGCCAAATCCGCACAGCCCCGCGAGTTCAGCCGGGGCCGCGCGGTGCTCGACGTCGAGACGGCGCAGCCCGCAGCCGCATTGGCGCAGGGCCTGCCCGCGCTCCTCGCACCCGAGCTGCGGGTCGAGACGGTCGCTGCCGAAGGGGACACCGTGCGGGCGCGGGTCGTCGCCGCCCCACCGTCCGCTTCGCCGCCGCCCAGCGCGGCAAGTTCTCAGAAGGCGCCGGCCAATTGACGCCCTGCGACCAAATCGCTACTCAGTCCGCCACGTTAGGCGGGTTTCAGGCACGTAGCTCAGTGGGAGAGCACCACCTTGACACGGTGGGGGTCGGCGGTTCAATCCCGCCCGTGCCTACCAATCGGGACGTGTGGTCGAGCGGAAAGGCACGCTCGACGTCCAGCAAAGGCAAGTAGTTCCAACCAGATGCATCTCCTGCGGACATGAGCGAGATCACGGTTTGTCTGCCCGACGGCAAGACGCTCACGCTGCCGGCGGGCTCAACTGTTCTCGCCGTTGCTGAGCGCATCGGAAAGGGGCTGGCGCGTGCCGCGCTAGCAGGACGAGTGCGTCCGGTGGGCGCCCCGCCGTCGCAGGCGCCGCGCCTTGTGGATCTGCGCAGCCCGCTTACAAACAACGTCGCGCTTGAGATCGTGACCGCGAAGGACCCGCAGGGCGGCGAGGTGCTGCGCCACTCGGCCGAGCACGTGATGGCCGACGCGGTGAAGCGTCTTTTCCCGGCCGTGCAGATCGACGTCGGTCGGAAGGATCACAGCGAAAAGTTCCAGTACGACTTCCTGACCGAGAACCCGTTCACGCCGGAGGACCTCGAGCGGATCGAGGCTCAGATGAAGCGCATCCTGGACGAGGACGCACCGTTCTTGCGAGAAGAGGCCTCCCGGGCCGAGGCGAAGCGCCTCTTCGGCGCCATGGGCCAGGAGCTCAAGGTCTCGCGGATCGACGATATCCCGGAAGGTGAGCCGATTACGCTCTTCCGCAACGGCGATTTCGTCGATTTGTGCCGAGGACCCCACGTTCAGCATGCCGGTCAAATCGGCGCCTTCAAGCTGCTTGAAGTGGCCGGGGCGTATTGGCGTGGGGATGAACGCAACCCCATGCTCCAGCGCATCTACGGGACGGCCTTCGCCTCGCAAAAGGAGCTCGACGAGCACTTGGCGCGCCTCGAGGAGGCGAAGCGTCGAGACCATCGCCGCCTCGGACAGGAGCTCGACCTCTTCCACATCGACGCACTCGCGCCGGGTTCACCCTTTTACCACCCGAAGGGGATGACGCTCTACAACGGCCTCGTCGCCTACGTTCGCTCGCTCTACCCCAAGTACGGCTACCAAGAGGTGATGACGCCGCAACTCTTTCGCGCCGAACTCTTTAAAACCTCGGGCCACTACCACGAGTTCCACGACGACATGTTCTGGTTCGAGGGCGATGAAGGTGAGGAGCTCGGCGTAAAGGCCATGAACTGCCCGGGCCACTGCCGGCTTTATCTCTCGCGCAAGCGCTCCTACCGCGATCTCCCGCTTCGCTTCGCCGAGTTCTCCCGGCTCCATCGCAACGAGCGTAGCGGTGCGCTCACGGGCCTCTCCCGCGTGCGGGCCATGGCCCAAGATGACGCCCACATCTACTGCGAACCCGCGGACGTGCCGCAGGAAATTGAGCGCTTCTTTGCGATGACGGCCGAGGTCTACCGGGACCTTCGGATCTCG
>DATFYN010000642.1:0-6935 GCA_035315025.1 Myxococcota bacterium | reverse complement strand
GCCAAAACTCGAAAAAGTTGAACCACTGGTACGGCGCGCGGAGGCACCACTCCTCGAGAGCGATCGCGTAACGCTGGGCGAGCTCCTCGGCGTGCTTAGCGCGGTTCGCGCGCGAGACTACACCGGCCGGCGCGAACGGCTGCGCCGCTGCCGCTTAACGGCCGGGCCCCGTGCGGACGCACACGGTGAGAAGGATCGGGCAACCGAGGACGCCCTGGAGCAGAAAGGCACCGAGTGGGAAGCGTGCGGGTCGCCCGAGGAACGGTACGGTCACCGAGCGGTCGCGCTCCGATTCCCACACGCGATCGCCGAGAATGCCCACAAACTCGCCGCGGTCGATCGCCGCCTTCATCTCGAATGCCGCATCGATGGAACCGGGCTCGAAGTGGATCAGACGCATCGCGAGCTCGGGGTACAACCGCTCGAAGAACGAGTTGATGCGCGCAGAGTGCTGCGTGAACATGAGGACGTTCAGCACGATGCCAGTTCGCTCCGAGAGCAGGCGCAGCATGTCGTAGCTTCCGATGTGGGAGCTGAGCAGGAGCCCGCCGCGGCGCTCGCGTACGAGGTCGAGGAGATGCTCGGTCGCCTGGTCGTCGATCTGGATGCGCTCTGCGTCTCCGCTCCAGACGATCATGCGGTCGAGGATGTTCTCCGCGAACTCGTGGAGGTGCCGGAAGACGTGGCGCCAAGTGGGTGCCTCGCCGAGGGCCGCGGGCCCTCGGGGCATGGCCCACAGCGTGCGCAGGTAGTCCATGGACGCGCGCCGGGCGGCGCGTCCCGTCACGAAGAAGTAGACAACGATCGGGGTCAGCAGCGCGACCGAGGCCCGGCGCCCGAAATATCGATAGAACCAGCGGATCAGAAAGAGCGCGCTCATCGACCCGCGCTCCGCCACGCCGGTCCACGTGCTGCGGCGGCTCAACCCCGTGTCCGCCTCGCGGCGCGCCTCCGCAGGAGCGCAGGCGCACGCGCAAGCATGCCGAGGGTGAGCCGAGTGTAGAGCGATGCGAGCCGCAGGTTGTCCCAGACCAAGTCGAAGTGCGAGATCCCGTCTGGGAAGTAGCGCACGCGGGTGGACAGATTCACGACGGGCAGACCCATCCAGACGAGACGCACGGCCAGCTCGGGCTCGAAGTCCATTCGCCGACCCATCGACACGCGGTCCAGAAGGCGCAGCACGGGCGCGAGGGGTACACAGCGGAAGCCGCACAGCGGGTCGCTCACGTCGCGAGAGAGCGTCGCGAGCCACACCAGGCCTACCGAGAGCTTCCGGCCATACAGACGGCTCTTCGGTGCGTCGTCGTCAAAGACAGGCTGGCCGAGCACGAGCGCGTCGGGGTTCGCGTGGGCCGCGGCGAGGAAGCGCCGCACGTCGGCGGCCTCGTGCTGGGCGTCGGCGTCGAGCTGGATCGCATGCGTGAAGCCGCGCGCGGCGGCCGCTCGGTAGCCGGTGACGAGAGCCGCGCCCTTGCCCTGGTTGGCCGCGTGGTGGCGGATCTCGACCCAGTCGAAATCCTTGGCGATGCGGTCGAGAGCCTCCCGAGTGGCCAGATCGCTTGCGTCGTTCACGATCACGAGCGGGAGGTTCGCGGACCCCACGGACTCGACCACGCGACGGATCGTCGAGCCGTGGTCATAGATCGAGATCAGTACACAGGGGTTCACGCGGACCCCTCCCGGCCCGGCCGAGTCGATGATCTCGGTCTCCGGATCAACGGAATCCGACGCAGGCGAGCCTCCCGCTGAAGCGCTCGCGCAGGATGGCAGGGAGGGGCGGGCGGCTAGGACGTCGGAGGCGGATGCTCCGCTCCGGGAGGCTCGATCGGCTCGAGCACGCAGATCGTGAAGCGGCTCGGGCACTCCGTGCATGTCCCGCCAGAACTGGCCTATCCGGCAGTCATGCTCGCCATCCAGTGACTGATTCACGACGTGGCCAAGCAGCCGGACTCCGCAAGAGAACAAAGTAAAGCCTATAAATGAGGCTAACGTACCGCCGTCCCCGCGGCCAGCCCACCGCTGTTCTCCCGTTCCCGGCGCTCGCAACGCTCCGGGAACGGTGGCCCAGCGGCATGGTCACGCCACTCCCGAACGATACGCCGATGAGAGTGGCCCGCGCGTGCCGAAGAGCGCCCAACAGGTCGGCAGACCATCGTGAGATTGGATTGTGACCTCTCGGCTCCGGTGCTCGTCGCTGCCGCCGTAACCCTGATCGTCGCAGAGATGTCGCGCATCGTCTGGCTCCTGCTTCCCCGCGCGACACGGACGAAGCTCTCGCTGGACGAGCGCTTGCGGTTCGAGACGCTCCTCTCGGAGCTGTCTTGATTCACGTCGAGGCCAGCGTACGCGGTACTCGAGGGTGGGCTTCGTCCGCTCGTCGCGCTCCTGGGCGTGGGATCGAGGAAATCTCGACGAGTGCCTAGCGTGTCGGGTGTCCGCATCTCGTGGGCGAGCGTCGAGGTGTTGATCAGCACCAGCAGCAGCTGACGGGCGCCATCACGCGAAAGTGACTCCCCATTCGGCGGTTCAACCCGGGATGAAGGAGACGCCATGAACAAGGACCAGATCCAGGGAAATTCAAGCAGGCCCGAGGTGCCGTGAAGGAGAAGGCGGGCAGGCTCATCGGCGACCCGGAACTGGAGAGCAAGGGCGCGGGCGAGCGCGGCGTCGGCAAGGTTGGGGAAGTGTACGGCAAGGTGCGCCAAACGGTGGGCGAGGCCGATAAAGATCTCGGCAACGCGATCGAGGACGGTAGCCGAAGTTTCTGGGTGGCGTCCGGTGGGCGGCACCAGCACATTAGGCGCGCGGGGGAAACAGCCATCGGAACAAGACATCCGTCGGAGCTCCGAGATAGCGACGGAATCGCCATTGCCGATACGTGTACTCCGCGGCGAACAGGATCCCCATCAGCAGATACGCGATCGCTCCAGTATAGACGGCCCAGGCGCGCGCGGTTCCCCAGACGGCGAGCCAGAGCGCGATCGAGCCGTTTGCCAGCATGAACCCGCACCACACACCCGTGACGCGGCGGCAGTACCGCAGCTCCTGCGGGCTTAGATCTCCGACCTGCGCACGCGCGATCCGCTCGACGACGGACTCTCCCGCCAGCGAAGCCGCGAACGAGAGCAGGAGGGCGAAGCTCACGAGCGCGGGCGTGAGGCGAAGCCCCAGCGGCACGTTCCACAGGGCCGACACAAACAGCGCCGTGCCGACCGCAACGGTGGGAGCCGCAAAGGCACTCGCATAGGCCGCCAGGCGCTCCCGCGACGAAAGCCCCGTGCGAATTGCCAGGAACGCAAGACCCACCAGCGCTGGCCAGCGCGGCTCCATGACCTGGAGCGCCCAATAGACGATCGCCGGGTAGGCGAGCGTCAAGAGGATCTGTAGGACCGCCAAACCACGCCCCGGATCGAAGCGTGCTTATCCTGGACCAACCGGATCCGGCTCTTACGGAGTCCGACACACGCCAGAACGAACACGGCGACAGGCCAATCGACGCGATCCGACCCGCCCATCGGACCGTCGTTCACCCGATTGCCCGACGGATCGCGTCGAGCAACGCTCGCTCGTCGAGGGGCTTCCACAGGTAGCCAGCCTCTCCTTACGGCGCGGCTGCGCTTCGCCCGAAGAGGGAGCGACCGCAGGGCGAGAGGCGTGTCACTCGCGGGAGAGTTCGCCGCCGGCTCGTCATGAGTTTTCGCGGCCGACGTTTCGGACTGAGCACGCCTGCTCGGCCGTGCGCCGCAGCGAGGGTAGGCCGCCACGCCCGCAGACGAGGAGAAGCTCGTCCACCTTCGCGACATCGATCAGGCCCGGCGCCCATTCGAGGCGCCGCTGCAGGAGCAGCCCGAGGGGCAGGAAGAGCCGGTTGTACCAGCTCATCGCCTGGACACGCCGATGCGTCAGGCCCCACACGGCGAAATCAAGGAGCCAACGGCTCCGGGGCTGCATGCCGAAGCCTGCGCTTTGGTCGAGCACGAAGGAGTATTCCTCCAGGATGGCCAAGAGATCATCGGGATCGTAGCGTCGAACATGACCCACGAGGGCGTCGAAGGCGTTCCAGCGCGCTCGATGCAGGGGCACGGAGAAGATGACCGTCGCTTCGTCTCGTGCGACCCGGCCGAGCTCGCGGAAGACCTGCCGATCATCCTCGACGTGCTCGATGATGTCGAAGGCACAGACCAGGTCGAACGTAGAATCGGGGAATGGCAGGGTGGTGATTTCTCCGAGCGTCGCGCGACCGCCGCGCGCCTTCAGGGGGGAGAGAGCCGGTCGGCTGACGTCGACGAAGCACGTACCCGCGATGGGGAGCCGCGGATGCAGGCCCGGGCCGATCTCCAGTCGCGCGGGCGCCGAGACCGCAAGCTGGGAAAGCAGCGGCCAGGTGTTGAATCGCTGCGGCGGGACCACGTAGCTCGCCGACCAGAGCGCGTCGTAAAAGCGTTGGTTGACGGCCAGGCGCGTCACGGCCGCCCACCTCCGGCCAGCATGGCGCCAGCGAAATCAGGGATCACAATCTCCCAGCAATACCGCCCCGACCGGGCGTAGGCAACGTATGAGCGCCGTTCTAGACTCCGCGAGCGCGTTTTGGGCATTGACAGGCGATGGCACCGCGTGCGATGTCCCTAATCGGACCGAAGGAAAAAAAGGGAGGATCCGTGAGAACATTCTTGGTGCTTGGCTTGATGAGTCTCGTAGTCGGCCTCAGCGGGTGCATGATCGTCGAATCGCCGATCAAGGGCGTCCTCGGGACCGAGGTCATCTGGGGTGACGTAGCTGGGAAGGCCGCTACGCCCAATACCATGAAGCAGGGGAAGGCCTGCGCGGAGTCTATCCTCGGCCTGCTCGCGAGAGGCGACGCAAGCGTGCGCGCGGCGAAGGAGAACGGCGGGATCACGGATGTCTCCACCATCGATCACTCGGCGAGGAACTTCCTCAACATCGTCGGCGAGTGGTGCACGCTGGTGAGGGGGACCTAGGCACCTCGCTCGGTTCGCTCGCCGGCAGCGAAGGGGCTCCGGGCAGGCCGTCGATGGACCCAGTGCGCCTCCGCGCCGCAGTGCGCTTCGAAAGCGGCTGGTGGCGGCGATTCGCCAAGTTCGGTTGCGTGTGCGGCCCCGAGCGGTGGAAGCGAGCCGCGCGGCATCCGGTTGCAAACGTTTCCGACGAACAGACCCGCTTGCGCGCCCGGGCCGATGGCGTGGTCCTCTTCCAGGGCGGGACCGTACGCCTCGCCGGCTGATCTCCCTGTTTCGGGGCCAGTCGGCGGCTGGACAGAACGCCACTTCCCGGACAGTCAGCCGAGGAGGCGCTTGTGTCCTATCCGCTACACAGCCGTCGATGCCATCCCGAGCCGAATCGCGTCCGACACGTTGCAGCAAAACTACCTGGCTGCCCGGCGTCGGCAGCCGCCGACGATCTCCGTGACTGACCCTGCGGTGACGAGTACCCTCTCTCGTGGGGCCGCATGGAGCGCAAGCACGACGTCTACCTCGTCCCGGGCTTCCTCGGGTTCGTGAACCTCGGGCGAATCACCTACTTCGGACATGTGCGGCGAATCCTCGGCGAGCGCTTCACCGCGCTGGGCTTGGACGCGCGCATCCACCTCGTGCGGACGCCGCCTACCGCATCGCTCCCTACCCGCGCGGCCCGCCTGGCCGAAGCGATCGCTGCGACGGCGCGAAGGGGCGACGCTTCGCTGCACCTGATCGGCCACTCGAGCGGCGGCCTCGACGTGCGCCTACTTACCGCCCCAGGCGTGGGCCTGCCGACCGACGTCGACGTCGAGCGGCTGGCGGGCCGGGTTCGCACGGTCGTCACGGTGTCGACGCCACATCACGGCACCCCGCTCGCGTCCTTCTTCACGACGCTTCGGGGCCAGCAGCTGCTGCAGGTCCTCTCGCTGAACACCATCTACGTGCTGCATTTCGGACATCTGCCCATCTCCGCGCTGCTGTGGATGGGGGGCATGGCTTTGCGTTTCGGCGATCTCGTCATGAACAGTGAGCTCCTCGACGAGCTCTTCAGTCGCCTCCTCGAGGATTTCACGGTGGGACGACGCCGCGCAGTGCGGGCACTGCTGCGCGGCGTCGTCCGAGACCAATCCCTGATGCTCCAACTCACGCCCGAGGCCATGGAGGTCTTCAACGCCTCGGTCCTGCCGCGTCCTGGCGTTCGCTACGGGGCCGTCGTCACCCAGGCGGCCCGCCCGAGCCTTCGCGCGACGCTCGCCGTCGGCCTCGATCCGGCGGCGCAGGTCACGCACGCCGTCTACGGCGCCCTCTACCAACTCAACGCGACAGCGCCGAGGCGCCGCTCATCGCGACTCACACCCGCCCAGACACGAGCCCTGAGGCGCGCCTACGGGGCTACGCCCTCCGCAGGCGCAAGCGACGGCATCGTGCCCACGCTCTCCCAGACCTGGGGACACGTGATCCACGCCGCCGTCGCCGACCATCTCGATGCGCTCGGCCACTTCGGGGACGCGGCGCACGATCCTCCCCACGTCGATTGGCTCGTGTCGGGGAGCGGCTTCGATCGGTCGCGCTTCGAGGCGCTCATGGACGACGTGACGCACTTCGTCGCGGCCGCCGCGCGAAGGTAACCCGCCAGGGGCTCGGACGGGTCGCACACTTCGGGAATCCGAACTGGACAGCTCACTGCTTCGGCGGCGTGGAGAAGCGCTTCACGACATCGGAGCTCTTCCGGCGCCTCCTGGGAGAGACGGGACAAGCCGGACGCATGCCGTGGTGATCATCGACGCGGAGGGCCGCCCGCGCGGCGGACGGGCTTCCGGTAAATGCGCACGGGCCCACCTAGGCCACCTTGGTCGCTCTGAAGTTCACAATTCGATCAAATCCTAGGCTGCGACGAGTGCGTCTGCGAGAAAGCGATCGAAGACGCGGTCCAGGTTGCGCCACGCCATCGCGAGGGGA
>DATFYN010000641.1:0-3862 GCA_035315025.1 Myxococcota bacterium | reverse complement strand
AGGGAGGGCGGCGGCAGGACCCTCACTGAATCAGCCTCGCGCTCGAAGAAGTCGCCCAGACTGCGAGGGTGGCACGGATCATCTCGTCGGCCTTGCCATGGAGCCGCGCCACGTCCTCGGCGAGCAGCACCGGACGGGGGGTTGGCGCGCGGGCCTCCTCGGCGGCGAGCTGGGCGACCATGGACGGCTCGAGAGCAAGCCGGACCTCGCGGAAGCGGGGCGACCGGATCAGGGTCCATTGTTCGGCGAAGGCGCGCACATTCGGAGGGGGGTGGTGAATCGGCACGGGCGTGCGCTTTCGCTTGGGCAATTCTGCGCGCCCCGCCATCCACCCTACCCCTGCGGCTGAGATCTGCGCTCAGAACGGTACCTGCGTGCGTTGAAGGGCGACTGCACCCGGGAATCGGGTCTCGCAGGCAAAAAATTGGCTGGAGTCCGTGGATCCGTTCGGCGTGCAGGTCAAGGACTGCGTGTTGATCTCTCATCTCCACCCCCGCATGAGCAGCTGGAGCGGCAGGAAACGTAGGAGCTCAGAGAAGGGTCAACAATGGGAAATCTTGGGAAATTGGCGTGAGACAGCGAATGGCGTATAGCGTCGCAAGTGAGCGTATAGCAGCGTAGCACGCTAACCGGTGGTTTTAAGAACCGACTTGAGAGGCCCTTGGGAATTTGCTGGTCGCCGTCACGGCTCGCGTCGGACGGAAGCCGATAAGGCGCAAGGTGTCGCAGCCGGGAGTAGGCGCTCGGCTTCATCGTCTCGTCGCCGCGGCTTAGTAGTACACCGGATCGACGAAAACGCCGCGCTCGGCGCTATCGGAGGGCTCGGGCAGCAAACACTGGAACTCGATCTCCACGATGCTCTCGGCGAGCGAGCGCAGCAAAGGCGCGGCCGGCGAGGCGTCCGACGCGAAAAGTGAGAGATGCGTCACGCCGCGCGCGGCGAGCCGAGCGCACCAGGCTCGCAGCAGAGCCTCAAGCGAAGCCACACCGTCCTCCGAGGAGAAGCCCCAGTCGAGAACGGTGGCGCGACGTGATTCCTCACGCGAACCAGCGCGCTCGAGAATGCGCTCCTCGCCGTCCTCCCAGACGCCAACGACGGCGTCCTCGGTGAGCCATAGCTGCGCAAAACCGTAGCTCTCTGGAACGCGTGCGAGACGTGCCGCAACCCCCTCGGCGTCGCGGGGCAGGAATAGCTCTTCGCGCCTGTGCCCTTCGTTCATCAGCGCGGCGATGCGCGGCGCATCGGCGGGAGTCGCCGGCCGCCCTGTCTGCGGTCCAGCGATCGCTTCGCAGCGCAGCAGGGCGCGGAAGGGTCGCACCCGCCAGGGGACATTGGACGACCATTCGCGGATTACTTGGTTCCGCGGGTCGATGTAGACGTAAAAACCATCGGCCTTGATGCCCGCCCGGAAGCGGTCTTCGGCGTTCCACGCGGTCATGCTCTCGTTGAGGCCAAGGCGCCGGTGGCTGGGCGCCACCCGCGTATGGAAGCGATATACAAGCTCGACCGGGCGGCCTCCAACGCGGGCAGGGTGCACAGCGTTCGCGTCACAGGCCACGAGGGTCTCGCCGTCCTCCACGAGCCAGAGGCGCGCCCAACCCGCCGCCATCCGCAATTGATCGAGCACCGAGTGTCCGCGGACCATCGTGACGCGGCTGCCATCGTCGAGTTCGATCGGGCAAGCGCGCTCGAGCGAGGCCAATGCGGGGGCGTCGGCTTCGGTGGCGAGCCGTCTGCGCACCCCTCGCGGCGGTGGCCTCGCGAGGCTGTAGAAGTCGAGGAGGTACGGCGGCGCGCTCCCGATCCAACAGCGCAGCGTCCAAGGGCGACCCTTCTCGTCGCGGACACTGACCTCAAGCACTTCCTCGTCGTCGCAACCGACCTCTGACACTTCGAAGGCGCCCATGCGCCGGCTCCAGAACCCGACGCTGCGGAGGAACCCCTCGGGTCCCGGGTAGTAGGGACCGAGGAATCGCGCGGTCTCGTCGGGTCGAGCGTCCGCCGCACCTCCTGCGAGGAGCAGGAGCAGCCAACGGACGCGTTCGGCCCGTTCACGGCCGAGGAGCCGATCCAGTTCAGCGTCGAGATTCGCCATCATTGCCTTCGCGCAGCCTATCACCTTCACTGTGCGCTCGGATCGGCTACCGCTGCACCCTGTGGCGGCATTTGTGAGACCGGCTCTCGTCGTGGAACGTGGCCATGAGCAAGGCCGATATGGCGCAGGTCGTGTTTTAGGCGGGGAATGACTCCAGGCGCAAGGTCACTTGCCATCGGCCTGTCGCACTGCCTGGCGGTAGTGATATGACCCCCGGCCGTGCTCGGAGAGGCAAGGGGATCGGATACTTCCTCGTCATTCTCCCGTGGCGGGTGAGCGCCAGTGGAACGTCACGGTGTGCGTCGAGATCGGGACCGGTAGCCAGCTCGAGCCCGTCACCACCATGGCCTTTCCGAGCGACCCTGAGATGGCCCTCGCAGGTGCGCGAAGCGCCGCCGCGGTGCGCGCTCAAGCCTGCCCCGCACCAAGCTCGCTGCTGGTCTTGTAGAATGCTCGCAGAGGTGCGTGGCCTCGACCTCACGATGTGGCTGCTGCCCCCCCACGCCGTTACCTGAGCACGTCCACGAGCCTGCCATAACCAGGCCTACGACCGCGCCAACTGTAGGCACGAGATCAGCCCTATGGAGCGCGCTCTCTCAGGCCAACTCCCGGCCTTCGAGCACGCTTTCAATCGATCGCACATCGTGCGCTCCGCGTGCACGGCGCGTGTCTGAATCGGGGCCGTGGCGAGGTCGAGGCCGTCACCAGCATGGCCTTCCCGAGCGACCCTGAGACGGCCCTAGCAGAGTGCGCGCGGCGCCGCGGCGCGCGCTCGAGGCTGCCCCGCCCCAAGCCTCGCTGCCGGTCGGCAGGACGCTCGAAGAGGTGTACGGCCTGATCCTCACGACGTGGCTGCTGCTCCCTCACCTCGTTGCCTGAGCCTGTCCTCGAGCCTGCCATGATCAAGCCCATGGCCGCGCCATCCGTCGGCACGAGATCAGCCCGACAGCCGCTCTCGGTCAGATCAACTCCCGGCCTACGATCTGGCGTCCATCGATCACACATTGTGCGCTCCGCGTGCGCACGGTGATGCCGGTACTGGTCACACTCTGTCTCGCGCCACGCGCGAACCGCGGACCCCCTGGAGGATCGTGACGAGCATGAGAATGCGGAGCTGAAGAAGAAGACCCGCGGGGAGAAGCGCGTGATCTGGCTACAGCAAGATAAAGACCCACCGTAGTGTTCGCTGGCTTCCGGAACAATCCCAGCAACTTGCAACCGGAGTTTGTGACACGCGCGCTGGTTTTCTCCGGAGGGAAAACGAGATTCCCTCGCCACGTCGCAAGCTTGCAACCGGATTCTTGCGGCTTTGCCCAAGAAACGCACAATCGCGTCGTGTCGAAGTGGGTAACGGTCTCGTGCCGGCAACGTTGTCGCTGGCCGCTCGTTCTCGTGGCAATGAGCGGTGCGATCGCAGTCATTGCAAGTGCATCTGACCGGCGAGTCAACAGCACAGTCTCGATGCCCATCGGGCTCTACCGCGAGGTGCCACTGAGCCTCGAGCGCGGTCCAGCCGAGCTCGAGGGGCTCCTTCGCGCGCTTGGCCGCCGGCCTCCGGACGATCCGTCAAGCCTTGGAAACGCGCTGCTGGATCCGCTCGACCGATCACCCGAGCGGAGCTCTGGGGAGTGAGGACGGTGGTCGCAGCGAAGCTAGCCGTCATTCCAGTGGGTGGAGGTCCCACCAGTGTAGATTGCCCAGTTGGACACTGTAGTCATATCCGGCGACGGGAAGGGTGACCGACCCGTTGGAAGCCCGGAAGTAAA
>DATFYN010000640.1:0-23469 GCA_035315025.1 Myxococcota bacterium | reverse complement strand
GAACGGCTGGGACATGTGGGCCGACGACAACGTCAAGCCGCGCCTACCGTATGGCGCTCGGATCATCCGGGCGAAGCCGCGCAAGCGCTCAAAGCGGCTGCGCGCGCAGGAGATGCTTCCGCACCTCGACGCTGGGCGCGTGACGATGCAGAGCCCGACCGCTGAGAACGGCGTCGGACTTCTGCGGGATCAGTGTTTGTCCTTCACTGGAAGTGACCACGAAGTGAACGACATGGTTGACGCCATGATCTACGGCTTGATGACTGCGCAATCTGGCCACCAAGCTCGCCTACTCAATATTGGAGTACACTAGGATGCTGTCAGATCAGGAAAAAGCAATCGCCCAAGCCATCGTGGACGGCCTGTCCCTGCGGCAGATCGAAGCGTCCGGCATCGCCTCGCGGCGCAAGATCCGGACACTGATCCGTGGCAAGAAGCCCGCATGGTTGGTCTACGTGAACGCGCTGCGCAGTGGCCTCGTGCTGCCACCGTCCGACGCCGTGGAGGAAGCCAAGGCTGCGCTTGAGACGAAGCTCCGGAACGAGACCGCGGACCTACTTCGCGGAGGCAACGTCAAGCCCGGCGCCGTCACCGGGACGGCGAAGGCTCTGCGGGCTCTTCAGGAAGCGGAGCCGGACGAGGAGGAGGACGGCGCCGAACCGCTCGCGGAGGACCGTCCTGCCGACCTGATCGCCTGTATCTGGATTGACCTTGCCGCTGGGCGCGCGCATCCGGCGCTTGAGCGGCTCTTCCTGACCGCTGCCATGGAGGATGACCTCCGCCCGGCCTTCGGCGAGGAGGGCCTTGGCATTCTGCGGCAGATCGCTGCCAAGGCTGGCCGCGGGCCTTGCGAAAACGTGGGGGATTCCCTACCATCGCTTGGGGCTTTCTCCCCTGAGGAAGCCCGAGAGGCTGTCCAAGGCTACTTCGCACGCCGAGGACAGTAGACGACACACTCACTCCAACCCACGCGGCGCCGCCCCGAAGAGGTGACGAGATTGGACCGGAAGACCGCTGACCTGATCCTTTTGGCCGCCTGCGGGGCTGACGCTGAGTTGATGACCCCCGGCGCCGCCGCGGACCTGACCGCCGCAGCCTTCACGCTGTCGCGTCCCTTGTGGACTGCGGGAGGCACCTTCCCTGTGTGGATGCCGGCCGGCGTCGCAGAGGGTTCCGCAGATTGGCTCGCTGCCATCGTGAAGGGCAAGAATCCCGGGCCGTGGGTCGCCTATGCGCGCACAGCCGCCGCACAGTTTCGCGCGGAAGGAGTCTTCCGCCGCACGGATCGGCTGCGCTTTGAAGGCGGCCAACGTGGACCGATGTGGCAAAGCGATTTTCAACAACTCATCATCCCGGGCGCCACGCGCGTTGTGATCCGCGAGAACGAGGACAGCAACCCCGTCCGCGTGCGGGCTCCGGTCTACGGATGGGACGAGGCGGAGCATGATGACGGACTCGCCCGCCGCGATCTGGACGCAATCTCTGGGATGCTCGTGTCCGGCGTGACGGCGGGCAAGCTGACCGCCGACGAAGCTGGGACGCAGCACGCGAGCGTGCGCCTGACCCGATCGAACGGGGAACCGCCCACGGTCTCCGAGCTTGCCCGTGAGCTGGACACGCCCCGCGAGACCGTCAACCGCCGCCTCAAGAACGCCCGTCGCTTCATCCGCGAGTCCGAGGACTCTTGAATGGGGCTCCGCGGCCTGATCCACCGGAAGCGCGGCACCAAGATTGCCGGCATCGTTCCGCCCGTCCTTGCCGCAGACTTCGGCAAGGTCGCTGAGCGCACGGACCGGCCGGGGAAGTGGCGCGTGGACTGCCGGCCCCACGGCGTCCTCCTGAGTGATAGGGGTGTGCCTTTCCGCAACTTCGCGCACGCTGAGAGCGTACTCGCGTCGATCCGGTACAGGATCGTCCGCGAGGATGCCGCGTCCGTCGTGGCAGACTTCCTCCCAAAGCACTCCCGGCCCAACCGTGTCGGCACGCTAGTGGAAGCATGGCTCGACCACACGGACAGCCGGCCCGAGCTGACCGCGCTTTACAAGCGCGAGCTTCAACGCTTCGGCCGGAAGTACATGGAGCCGCTCCACGGCCTCGCGCTGACGGACCTCACCTTCTCGGTGATTGACCGCTGGGTCCGAGCGCTGCCCGTCGCCGCGTCCACGCAGCGGCGCGTCCTCGCGGGCTTCCGAGTCTTCCTCAAATGGTGCAGGCGTGAAGGCAAACTCCCTGTGATGCCCGAGCTTCCGCGGATCTCAGTGGCAGAGCACATGCCGACGCTCCTGACGAGGGAGCAACAAGCCGCCGTCCTGGCCGCCATCCCGGCGCAGATCAGGGGAGCATTCCTCGCAATGTGCCACGGCGTCCGTCCCAGCGAAGTCCGAGCGTTGACCATGCAGGACTACAGCGGCGAGACCATCATCCCGCGCAGGGCGATGAAGGGACCAAAGGCTGACTCACCGATTGGGGTCAACAAGAATCGGACAGCGCGGCCCGTGTCCATCAATGTTGAGCTGGCCACGTGGGTGCGCACGTGGCGCTCAGCCGCCATTGGGGACGCCCCTCTGTTCCCGAACGACAAGGGGCAACGCTGGAGCGGGCCGGCGCTGCGGAGCGTATGGCACAAGGCCACAAAGGCGTGTGGGCTCAAGGTCGGGCTCTATGAGGGCACCAAGCACTCCTCGGCATCCAATGCGCTCCTGGAGGGCAAGAGTCTGGAGGAGATCCAACACGCCCTCCGCCACCGGGACCCCGCGTCCACGCGGGTCTACGCGCGCTGGACTGGGCGCTCCTCGGTCGCTCCCGTTTCGGCACCGGCCGAAGTTGCGACCTTGCTACGAGATGCTAACCTCTCGGATCTGAAGGAGATTCCACGGGCGCCTGACACGGTGGCACAGGCTCATAGCATGTTCATCGGATCAACGTCCACCGTGGTACGCACCGTCGAGGGAAGCCTCGTGGACTCGCGCAGGACGGCACGCGCTGCGCGCAGCAGGAGATCGTCCGATGCGCTGCGCAGGAGGAGTTGGAAGCGGTAGCGATCGCGTAGACGGGAGAGCGGCGCCGGGGCGGGGCCCAGCACCTCGAGCGCTTCGCCAGGGGTTGCACCCGCCTCGCTACCGCTTAGAACGAGGGCCGCGCGGGCTGCCTGGGCTAAGCGCTGCGCGGCCTCTTCGGTAGGCCCTGCGGCAGGGCCCGACACCACGGCGACCGCGAGCCGTCCGCACGGCGGGTAGCCCAGGGCCCGGCGGTGCGCGATCTCCTCGGCGTAGAAACCCTCGTAGTCGTGCTCCCGCACGGGACGAATCGCGTAGTGATCGGGTACGAAGGTCTGGATCAGCACACGGCCGGGCATCGCGCCGCGGCCCGCGCGGCCGGCCACCTGGGTCAGCAGCTGGAAGGTGCGCTCGGCGGCGCGGAAGTCCGGCAGGTGGAGGGCCAGGTCCGCGGCCACCACTCCCACGAGACGCACGCCTGGAAAGTCGTGGCCCTTGGCCAGCATTTGCGTTCCCACCACCACATCCACGGCGCCGTCGCGCAGGTCGCGAAGCACGGCTTCCGTCGTGCCGCGACGCCGCGCCGTGTCACGATCCAGTCGCGCCGTCCGAGCCTTCGGGAACTGCGCGCGCACCTCCTCTTCCAGTCGCTCGGTTCCGATGCCGAGGAGTGCGGTGTCCGGTGCGCCGCAACCCGTGCACGCCTCCGGCGGCGCGATGGCGTAGCCGCAGTAGTGGCAACGCAGCTCGTGCTCCGCCGCGTGGTAGACGAGGGAGATGTCGCAGTGTTTGCAGCGTTCGGCATGGCCGCACTCGAAGCAGAAGATGCGCGTCGAAAAGCCCCGGCGGTTCAGCAGCAATATCGCCTGGCCTCCGTCTGCGAAGGTTTCGGCCAGGGCCCGGCGAAGCGGTAGTGAGAGGATGAGCTTGCGGCCGCGGGGCGCCGATGCGCGCTCCTTTGCGAGGTCCACAATCTCGACGGCAGGGAGAGGCCGGCCCGCGATGCGGTGCGGGAGCGTAAGGCGGGTGATCTCACCACACTCGGCGGCGAAGCGGCTTTCAAGGGCGGGCGTCGCCGAGCCCAGGACGACCGGGCAGCCTGCGCTGCGCGCACGCGCGGCCGCAAGATCCCGGGCGTGGTAGTGGAATCCTTCCTCGTTCTTGTAGGCCGAGTCGTGCTCCTCGTCGATCACGATGAGTCCGAGATTTTCAAGCGGTGCAAAAAGCGCGGAGCGCGCGCCGAGGGCGATAGGCGTTGCACCGGCGCGCAGGCGCTGCCACTGCTGGAGCCGCTCACGCGCACGAAGACCGCTGTGGAGGATCGCGAGCGCGTCGCCGAAGCGATCCCGTAGCCGCGCCAAGAGCTGATGGGTGAGCGTGATTTCAGGAACGAGGACGAGGGCCGTGCGGCCCGAGGAGAGGGCCTCGGCGATGGCGCGCAGGTAGACCTCGGTTTTCCCGCTGCCGGTCACCCCGTGGAGGAGAAAGCGCTCGAAGCGGCGCTGGTGCACGGCCTGTGCGATCGGAAGGAGCGCTGCGGCCTGGGCTTCTGTGAGCTCGGGCGGCTCATCTTGATCCTTGCCCGTGCCCTCGAGGAGGGAGTGCAGGGTCTTGGCCTCGGCGGGCCGTTCCTCCTCGTGGAGTAAGCCGCGTGCTGCGAGTGCCCGCACGAGCGCCCGGGCGCCCGGGAAGCGCCGGGAGAGGCCCTCCAACGGAGCCGCGCCCGACTCTGCAAGGTGTCGGAGCAAGGCCGCCTGCTTCGGCGCACGGACAAGCCCTGCGGCTTGGGCGCCGCCGTCCATCCCAGGTGCCAGGGCGATCCAGCGCACCGTGCGGGGGGCGAGAGGGCTTGCCGCCTCGCTCCGGCCTCGCACGATGAGTCCATCGCGTTCGAGCTCGCGAACGAGCGCCAGCTGCCCCTCTCGCGAGCGCACGGCTGCGCCTCGGCCCGCACTTCGCGGCGCGCGGGCCAGCCGCTCGAGGAACGCCTCGGCCGGCCCGCGCACGGCGCCGCGCAAGAGCGCCTCGCGTCCGCGCGCGGTGAGGGAGAGGGTAGGGCGGCTCGAGGGAGCGGAGCCGGGAGGGAGCGCCGCCGCGAGCGCGATTCCGAGAGGACAGAGGAGCCGCTCGGCCAGCTCGCGCAACACCGAAAGGAGCTCTGCGGAGATCACGGGCTCGTGATCGACAACCCGAAGGACGAGGCGCAGCCCCGCCCGGGCCGCCTCCGACGGCGCGTCACGAACGGCGACGACGACTCCCGTCATCCGTCGTGCCTCGAGCGGGACAAGGACGCGGCGCCCCACTTCCGCATCTGGCGCGAGGGCGGGGGGCACGAGGTAGTCGAGGGGCTCGGCGAGCGGAAGCGGAAGGGCGACCTGTACGATGCAAGTGCCGGAACTCCCGCGCAGGCGGGCGTCCTCCGCATCTTGGGAGTCGGAGGGCGGAAAGAGGGGCAATGCCATATGCGCGGAGAGTATGCGCCAAGGGCGCTCGCGTCCTATTTCTCGAATCGAGGTGCGCGAGAGCGTGCGCGGCCGCGAGCTCTGCGTGGACGGAACCTTCGCATCGCTCTGGCGTCCGGGGCGGGTCACGACAGGGTCAGTATGGGACGCGCTTGCTGCGCCCCTCCTTTCACTCCCGCCGGAGCGGCGGGGGAGTATTCTCCTCCTCGGTCTCGGCGGAGGAAGCGCCGCGCGCTTGGCCCGCGCTCTTCTCCCCCATGCCCGGATCGTCGGAGTGGAACGCGATCCCCATGTGCTCGAGGCCGCGCGCGAACACTTTCAACTCGACGCCCTCTTGCTCGAGGTGGTTCTCGCCGACGCCAAAAGCTACCTCGCGCGCGGAAGAGAAAAATTCGACGCGGTGCTCGAGGACGTCTTCGTGGGATCGGGCCGGAAGGTACGCAAGCCGGACTGGCTTCCAGAGCCGGGACTCGCCCTCGCGGCGCGGCGCCTTCGCCCAGGGGGCCTTCTCGCGACGAATAGCCTCGACGAGGCAGCCGGCGCCGCACGGGCACTGTGCACCCACGTGGGCCCTCCGATCTCGATTGAGGTCGATGGCTACGACAACCGGATCCTCGCGGCGGGACCGGCTGGCCTGCGTGCAAAATGGCTCCGTGCTGCCGTCGCCGCCCATCCGATCCTCGCCGCGACGCTGCCCAAGCTTCGGTTCCGCACGCTGCCGAGCTAGCGCCCTTCGTCCAGGAACTGCGAGACCACGTGGTTGAAGCGCTCCGCGGATTCGGCCATCACGAGGTGCCCGCCGTAGGAGATCGTGACCAGCATCGCGTTCGGGATCTCGTCTGCGAGCTCGCGATGGAATTTGGGGGGCGTGAGGAGATCGTGGCGGCCGCACACGACGAGCGTTTGCTGCCTGATGTGGAGCAGCCGATCCCGCGTGTCGTGGCCAAGGCAGGCGTCGCACTGGCGGATGAAGAGGTCATTGGAGACCGGCGCGCCGTCGCGCGCAAAGAACGTGATCATCGACTCGATGAGGTCGCTCTGCTCGAGCGTCTCGTCCTGCAAGGTCCAGAGGAGGCGCGTTTTCACCAGCATCTCGATGGGTACACCGAGCCTTGCGAGCTCGCGCCACTCCTCGAGGAGGAGGCGCCGCTTTGCGTCGGGCCGGGCGTAGGTGCCGACGAGGACCAGCCGGTCGACCCGTTCTGGGTGCCGCAGCGCGAGCTCTTGGCAGACCATGCCTCCCATGAAGACGCCAAGCAGATCCGCCTTCGGGATGTCGAGCGCTGCCATGAGCGCCGCCGTGTCTTCGGCCATGTCTCCCGTGGTGAAGAGTCCGCCTGGGTCTTCGCTCCCGGCGACGCCGCGGTTGTCGAAGATCACCGTGCGCCGCGTCTTCGAGAACTCGGGCACCTGGAGGGGAAGCCATCCGCGACACGAACCGCCAAGGCCCATCACCAGGAGAAGCGGCGTTCCCGGAGCGTCGCCGTGCACTTCGTAATAGAACTTGCGCCCGGCGACGACGGCATGCGGCATGGGGCGAGTCTATACCCGCCGCGCGTCCTTCAGGGGAGGCGCCGACACAAAGCCTGCGATCTTTGGTCTAGTATGCGCCCCGAAATGACAGGCGATGCGGGAGAAGGTGCTGGCCTCGGGAGCTTCTTGCTCCGTGCGCTCGCCTGGGCGGGGGCGTCGGCTGCACTCCTTGCGGGCGGGTTCTATGCGGTGGGAGCCGCGCTTGTGGCGGTCGCAAGCCATCACGCGGGCACCTCACCCGGGGAGATTCAGATTGCGGGGTTGCACGCGCTTTTCTTCGCGGTGCTGCGAGAGGCCCTGCTTCCACACTGGCTCCTCACCCTTGCGACCTGGCTCGTGCTGGCGCGTCTCGTGCCGCGCCTTGAAGGGGCGTGGCGGTCCCTCGGCCCATCTCTTGCGGCGGTCGCGGCACTCTGGTTCCCCGCAGTTGGAATCGTCTTCTTCCGGGCGTGGAAGCCGACGAGTGCTGCCGACGTCGCGAATACCTGGCTTCTCATGACGGCGTCGGTCGCCGCCGCGCTTCTCCTCCCGCGCCTCGTCCTCCACCCCCTCGCGCCGGGGGCCCTCGCGCGCCCGATGAGGCGAAGTACCCTCACAGGCGCGTGACCATGACGACACAGCGCCGCCGCGGCCGGCCGTCCATCCCGAAGGAGGTGCAGCGACAGCGCCTCATCGATGCCGCTTTGCGCGTGCTTGAGAAGACCCACTATGAGAAGACAAGCGTGGCCGACATCGTGCGCGAGGCCAGGATGTCCTCCCGGTCCTTCTACGACCAGTTTAAGTCGAAAGAGGACCTCATCGCCGAGATCGTCGAGGAGAAGGCGCGCCATTTCTTCGAGCAGCTGCAGACGAAGCTCGCCGAGCCGAGAAGTGCCACAGAGCGTGTGAGCGGGGCGATCCGGGCCTACCTCGAGCTCTTTCCCGTCGCAAACGTGGACCTTGAGCGTCTCGGGAGCGAGGCGGGACAGCGGGTGCGTGAGGTGCGCCGGCACTACGTGCAGCTCCTCACCGACATCAACATGCGGGGGCTTGAAGGCCTCTACGAACGGGGCGAGATCGCCCGCGTCCCGCCCCGTGCGACTATGGAGTTCCTCCTGACCGGCATCGAAGGCATGAGCTTCCGGTATTACAGCGAGGGCCGGCGAGAGGAACTCCTGGCGCTCCATCCGGTATTACTCACCGTCTTCTTGCGCGCTCTGGGAGATCCCTCCGGGCCGAAGCGGCCATAGAATCTTCTTTATTCTCCGCAGCTTAGAATATTTAAAGTCACGTCTTCTTTTTTTCTTCCCTTCTTTTCTGGGAGCGTGTAGAAGGGCGATGCTCCGCCCTGTGGGCAGAGTGCCGCAGGTGCGGGTTTTTCTGGGGGATGAAGCAGGTCAGTCCGGCCGCGGCCGGAAGGGGAGGCACTCGATGCGCAAGTTTCTCGCATTTAGGAGCGTGGCCGCGGCACTCGCGGGCAGCGCCTTCGCAGTCGTGATGAGCGGCTGTGGCCTTCTGTCGATCGAATCGTGGGTCAAAGTGACTGCAGGCACTGGCTCCGTCACCCTCGGCTCGGGTCAGCCCCTGGCCCTCACCGATACGCAGGGCGGGTTCCTCGGGCTGATTACGGTCGATACCACCAAGCTACCTGGGCCGCTTAGCGGCTCGATCACAGTCGAGGACGTCCGTCTGGCGACGGACGAGGCGACGTCCATCGGGAGGATTTGCATCTGGGGGAACCCGGCGGTCCCTTCGAGCGGCACGATTACGCTCAACATTCTCGCGGGAACGGGCTCGGCAAGCATCCCCTCTCTCGATGTGTTCGTCACGACGGCTCTCTCGGAGGCTTTCCACGTGCCGCCCGTCGAGATCAACGAGGGGCCTGTGAACCTGAACCTCTCCGGCGTCTCGATCTCAACGCTCCTCTCCGCTTCGACGAGCGGGTCCGCGGATGGTCTCTTCGCGACAACCACCTCGTTCTCCGGGAGCACGACGATCCTTGGAGTCGCCGCGACCTTCGCGCTCAACCTCTCGGTAAGCAACGAATCGACCCCGCCGATCTTCGATGCGCACTCCCAGAAGTTCTGCGGTCCCTTCTTCGCACAGCAGACGTTGGTACCGGGCCTCTTCTACGGGATCAACTCGAAGTCGAGCTACCTAACCGCGTCGAACGGCGACACGCCTCAACCGCCGCTTGTGATCGCGCTCTCCGACGTGGGGGCGGTGGCGGGCGACACGCTGCATTTGACGCGCATCGGAACCTTCGCCGATAGCCTCCAGCTTAAGAACGGGAACAAGACCAAGGTGAGCGGGGTCTTCAGCTCGACGAACGTCGTGCTGGGGACGAATGTGCAAAACCGCATCCCGGGCGCCATCCAGTCCACGGCGCCCTTGTTCGTGACGCCGCCGATCTTCCAGGGCTTCAGAATCGTGCCGACGGATATCCCGCAGGACTTCCTGATCGATGTTCCAGGGGGGCTCGACGTGGCGGTGCCCGCCGGGGCGAACTACCTCATCGTGGCGCCGTTCTCGCCGGACCTCACCTGGGGCGACAACTCCGGGTTCTCGCTCGGCGTAGCGGTGGAGGTGAAGTAAGGCCGCAGGCCTAGCGCAGCAGCGCTGTCGGCAAAAAGGGGGGCGGGCGCGCTCTAGCGCCCGCCCCCAAGACGCTTCAGATCGGTAAGGACACCCTTGGCCGTCGCCTTCAGTGTGTCGAAGACGCCCTTGCCGATATTCGCGCAGGCTTCGAAATCAGGGACGCCCATGGGATTCAAGAGCCGCCGCATCTCATCGAGTGGGGCCGCGTTGGGAAGATCGCGCTTATTGTACTGGACGACGTAGGGGATCTTCTCGAGCTCGTAGCCTTGCTCTTTCAGGTTGATCTTCAGGTTGTCGACGCTCTCGAGATTGGCATCCATCCGTTCGATCTGGCTATCCGCCACGAAGACCACGCCGTCCACGCCCTTCAGGATCAGCTTTCGGCTTGCGTCGTAGAACACCTGCCCGGGCACGGTGTAGAGGTGGAAGCGCGTCTTAAAGCCGCGGATCTGGCCGAGCGCGAGGGGGAGGAAGTCGAAGAAGAGCGTCCGCTCCGTCTCGGTGGCGAGCGAGATCATCTTGCCTTTGAGCTCGGGGCTCGTCTTCGAGTAGATGAACTGCAGGTTCGTGGTCTTCCCGCACAGGCCCGGGCCGTAGTAGACGATCTTGCAGTTGATTTCGCGCGAGGAGTAGTTGATGAACGACATGGTCCCGCGTTACTCGGAGAACAAATTGTCAATGTCGTCGTCGGTGATCTCGGCAAACGGCGACGCGGTGCCGGCGGCCTGCGCCCGCTCCGTCTTCTTCCGGATCTCCTCGAAGATATGTCCGAGCTCCGCCCCGGCTTTCTTGACCCGGAGGCGCACCAGGCCCAGGGAGCTTCGCTCGTCGAACACGACGACGAGGATGATGCGCCCCGCAACCAGCGTGATGTGGAGGTTATCGCGCTGACCCTGGTGGAAGTGGATGGGAAACTCTTCCTCGCCAATGATCTTGGCGAGGCCGCCCGTCGCGGCGATATTGCCCGCCGTAAGCGATGCGAGGCTCGTGCTATCGATGCCGCGCATCTCGCCGGCCTCGGCCACGAGCTGGCCGTTCTTGTCGACCAGGAAGATTCCCTTCGCATTGGCGTCGCGCACGAGCCGCTGGAGCACCGCGAGGATCTTGCGGTGGTCGTCGTCGTACATCACGAGCGGGGTATCGATCATCCGCAATCCGCCTCGTAAGCGCCCGAGATGAAACGGAGTTCACGGTGCACTCTACCCCGCGCCCGAGAGCCAGGGCAAGCATGCACGTCCGTGGGTCGGATCGGCGGAGAGGAGGGCGGGCTTTAGCTGAAGCCGACGGGGCAGGAGGAGAAGGGTTCCTCACTCGAGGACACGCCGGTTATCGAGGGAACGACCCACCGTCACGTGGTCGGCGTACTCGAGGTCGCCGCCGAGGGGCATCCCGCAGGCGATTCGGGTCATGCGGATCCCCGTAGGCCGCAAACGCTCAGCGATCAAGTGGGCGGTGGCGTCGCCCTCGGCCGTCGGGTTTGTCGCGAGCACCAACTCCCGCACGCCGCCGCGCCGCACGCGCGCCTCGAGCGCAGCAATGCGCAACTCCTGCGGCCCGATGCCATCGATGGGCGAGAGTGCGCCGCCCAACACGTGGTAGCGCCCGGTAAAGCGGCGGCTGCGCTCGATGGCCTCGAGGTCGGCGGGCTCCTCGACGACGCACAGGAGTGCCGCGTCGCGTGCGGGATCGCGGCAGATCGCGCACGGAGAGGCAGGTGCCAAATCGAAGCACTCCTCGCACAGCACGATCTCCTTTTTCACCCGGACGATCGCGTCGGCGAGCTCGTGCACCAGGGCCTCCGGCGCGGAGAGCAGGAAGAACGCAAGGCGCGTCGCCGACTTCTCGCCGATGCCAGGAAGGCGGCGCAGGCCCGCCACGAGACGCTCGATCGGGGGGGAGCTCCGCACGGGGGGACTAGGGCGTCCGGCCGAGGCCGACGAGGGACGGCAGGCCTGCGATCTTCCCCATCTCTTCTTGCAGCATCTGCTGGGCGCGGGCCATGGCGGCGTTCACGGCCGCAGCCACGAGATCCTGCAGCATCTCCCGGTCTCCCGTCGCTAGGAGCGAGGGGTCGATCCGCAGCGCGGCCACCCGCAGCTCGCCGCTCACCACCGCCGTCACCATCCCCCCGCCGGACGAGGCCTCGACGGTGCGGCGTGCGAGGTCGCGCTGGGCCGCGGCAAGTTTACTCTGCATCTCCTGGGCGCGGGCGAGGAGCGCCCGGACGTCGGGCTCGCTCACCGGCCACCTCCCACAGGGCGGATATCCACGATCTCGCCTCCCAGCACCTCCATCGCGACGTTGACACTCGGGTGATTGAGGGCGGCCTGGCGGCGCTGCCGCACGATCTCGGGGTCGATCGCGGGAGCAGCTTTCGGAGCTGCGCTTTGCTGCGCGAGGGGCTCGATGCGCACGGCAACCGGCCGCCCAAAAAGGCGCGCGCACACGGCTTCGACTCCGTCCCGCCGCGTCTCGAGGCGCGCCGCGGCGAAGCCTTCGGGTACGCCGATGCGCAGACTCGCGCTCGTTCGCTCAAGGATCCTCCCGCCCTCGAGGGCGGCGAAGAGGGCCCGGTTCTCGGTCTTCGCAAGGCCGCGGAGGCGGTCGAAGACGACTTCCAGCGGGGCGCCCTCTTCAGGCGGGGCGAGGTCGCGAGGTCCACCGTCTTGAGCCTCTTCCGCCACTTCTTCCGAGGGCGCTGCTTCGGCCGAGGTCTCGCGCAGTGCAGGCGCTCGCTTTGCGCCGGGGCTCCCTTGAGGTCGCGTCCCTGCGCCCGTCCGCGTCGCCCCCGAAGCGCCTGCTCCCCCCCCGCCCGTGCCCGGAGAGGGTCGCGATTCGCTCGAGAGGTCGCGCTCCAAGGCGTCAAGGCGCGAGAGAAGCGCCACCACGTCATCTCCGCGCGGGAGGGTTGCCAGGCGCACGAGCGCCATCTCGAGGACCGCGAAGGGCTGCGGCGCCCACGCGAGGTCTTCTTGCTCCTTGAGGAGCGCCCGAAACATGCGGCGCAGCCGCGCCTCCTCCGTGCGCTTGGTGAGGGCCCGCAGCTCGTCGAGCTCCGCGTCGCTGGCCTCGACAAGCCCCGGCGTCGATGGCGCAACACACAGCACGACGAGGTCGCGCAGGCACTGCAGGATCTCGCCGGCGAGGCGCTTCGCCTCGACGCCCGCCCCGGCCGCGCGGCCGCAGGCCTCGAGGGTGCGAGCGGCATCCCCGTCGATCAAGGCCTCGACAATCCCGAGGAGGAGCTGGCGATCGGTCAAATCGAGGACGCGCGCCACGAGGGCGTCGTCCACGGCCCCGGCGCTCGACGCCACAAGCTGATCGAGAAGGGTCAGCGCGTCGCGGAGCGAGCCGTCACTCTCGCGTGCCAGCGTGGCAAGGCTTCGGTCGGAGATCTCGATGCCCTCGGCCCGTGCGACGGATCGCAGGCGGCCCGTGATCTCGGGCGCGGCCAATCGCCGCAGGTCGTAGCGCTGGCAGCGCGAAACCACGGTAAACGGGATCTTCTCGGGGTTCGTGGTGGCAAAGACAAAGAGGCTGCGCGGCGGCGGCTCCTCGAGCGTCTTCAAGAGCGCATTAAAGGCTGGCGTCGAGAGCATGTGGACTTCGTCGACCACGAAGATCCGGTACTTGCCCGGAGAGGGCGCGTAGCGCACGGATTCAATCAGCTCGCGGACGTCGTCCACGCTGGTGCGGCTCGCGGCGTCGATCTCCTGCACGTCCGTGCTCGTGCCGGCAATGATCTCGCGACAGGCCGCGCACTCCCCGCACGGGTTCTCCGTCGGCCCGCGTTCGCAGTTGAGGCAGCGGGCGAGAATGCGTGCCAGCGTGGTTTTCCCGACGCCGCGCGGACCGGTGAGGAGGAGTGCGTGCGGCACTCGACCGAGGCGGATGGCGTTGCGCAGCGGGGTCGTGACGTGGTCCTGGCCGGCCACCTCCTCGAAGCTTTGAGGACGCCACTTGCGCGCGAGAACCTGGTAGCTCAGGGGGGAGGTCTCCGTTCGTTCCTTAGACCCGGTTTCTCCGAGGGCGCGGCGAGACGGGATCGCAGGGCGCCCCCGCTCGCAACCGAAACCTCGCTACCGCTGCTTCCTTCCGGACCTGACGGGGTTCACGAGGATCGTGATCGATCGGGACCCTGCGATCGCGACTCGCCGCGCCAAACGGAGCGATGCTACTCGTCGCGCACACCATCTCGCCACCATGCGGATCGGCCGAGTCTACAGTCGGATAGATTCTTGCAGTCGACTGTAACTTCATGATAGGGTCGCCCATGGCCGTCGTGCGGGCTGGAGCGTGACGCAAGCGATTCCCGCAGAAGCCGGCACGGCGCGCGATCTCACCCGCCGCGAGCGCCGCAAGCTCGAGGTGCGGCGCCGCATCCTCGACGCGGCGGAGGCGCTCTTCGACGCCCGGGGTGTCGCCGCAACCCGGGTTGCGGGGATCTGCGAGCGTGCCGACGTCGCGGAGAAGACCTTTTTCAACCACTTTGCGAGCAAGCAGGATCTCTTGCGCGAGCTTGCCGCCGGGGCGCTTGGGCGACTTCTCGCCGATATCGAGCAGGCTCGCAAGCGGCCGGGGACGACGCGCGAGCGACTGGTCGCCTTTTTCGGGTGCATCGCGGACCACACGGAAGAGGCGGGACCCATGCACCGCGAGCTTCTGACCGAGATCATTCACGTCGCCCACGAGGCTCGAACCGAGCGCGAACAGGTGCGGGTTCTAAAGGACGCCTTCGGCGCCCTCGTCGCGGACGGCATCGCGGCTGGAGATCTGACACGGCGACACGCGCCCGAAACGCTCACCGACATGATCCTCGGCGCGTTCTACGTCTTGATGTTCAACTGGGCTCACCTCGAGGGCTACGGGCTCCGGCGCCATGCCCTCGCCGCGGCCCGTTTCCTGGGAGATGCCATGGCGGCGTCCCCCCGGAGGAATCGCCGATGAGCGCACGCGGGCGGGACCACACCGAGCTCCCGATTCCGAACGGCTGGTTCGCGGTGGCGTTTTCGAACGAGCTCGTGCCGGGAGAGATCCGGCGCATCCGCTACTTCGACGAGGACCTCGTCCTCTACCGCGGGCGGGAGGGGGCGCCCAAGGTGCTCGATGCCTACTGTCCGCACCTCGGCGCCCACCTGGCCGAGGGAGGACGGGTGGTGGGCGACACCATTCGCTGTCCTTTTCACGGTTGGCGCTTCGATGGCACGGGCATGTGCGTCGAGATTCCCTACTGCCAGCGCATCCCGCCGAAGGCGCGCCTGCGCGGCTGGGACGTCGTCGAGAAAAACCGCATGATCTTCGTCTGGCACCACGCCGAGGGAAAGCCTCCGTCCTGGGATTTTCCGGCGATGCCCGAGCTCCATCATCCCGACTGGAGCGAGCCGCGGAGCTTCGAGCTCAAGGTGGCGGTTCACATGCAGGACATGCACGAGAACAATAACGACCCCGTGCACTTTCAGTTCGTGCACTCCGCCTCCGAGGTTCCACCCTCCGAAATCAGCTTCGGGGAGGGAGGGCGTTACATGCGCATGGTGGGAAAGGGCGAACGCGTGACCCCCCTTGGCACCTTCGAGACGCTCCTCGAGCGCGACTCGTGGGGCCTAGGCCTCTCGGCCGTGCGGGTCTCCGGGATTCCTGGCGCAGGCCTCCTCATGTACTCCTCGACCGCGCCCGTCGATCGGAGTCACAGCCACTCGCGCTGGCTCTTCACGGTCACCAAGAACCTCGCCGATCTGGCCGGCGAGCAGTTCATCCAGGAGCTCTCCGCGGGAGTGAAACAGGACCTGCGGATCTGGGAGAACAAGGTTCATCGCGCACGCCCTGTGCTGTGCGAAGCCGATCGCTACCTCGCCGAGTTTCGCCAGTGGACGCGTCAGTTCTACTCGGAGCCGGTCTGAAGGAGCTTCCTATGGACGAGCGCTACCTCGTGATCTCCTCCGACTGCCACGCGGGACTCCCTCCCGAGCGCTACCGCGACTTTCTCGATCCGCAGTACCGCGAGGCCTTCGACGCGGCGCTGCCCATTCAGCTCGAGGAGACGCGCAAGGCTGCCAAGAAGTTCCTCGTCGACGAAGTGAACGCCCAGTGGCGCGAAGGCCAGGAGAAGGCGCTCACGGGCGCCTGGGACCACGAGCAGCGCGTCCAGGTGATGGACGAGGACGGGATCGCCGGGGAGGTCATCTTCCCCGACGGCATCACCGAGATGAACATGCCGCCCTTCGGTGCGGGCCTCTCGCTCCCGACGGAGGGGGTCGTACCGGAGTTCCAGTGGGCGGGAGCCCGGGCCCACAACCGCTGGCTCGCGGAGCTTTGCCAGATGGCGCCTGAGCGACGCGCAGGCATCGCGCTTGTCCCGATCTGCTGGGACCCGGGCGAGGCGGTGAAGGAGATCGCCTGGGCCAAAGCCCACGGGCTCCGCGGAATTCTCATCCCATCGCGCTGGGGCAAGTGCGACCCCTATCACCATCCAAAGTATGAGCCGATCTGGTCCGCCTGCGAAGAGCTCGGGATGGTGCTGCACCTTCACTCCGGTGCAGCGCCGATGGAGGACTACGGCGAGCACCTCGGAATGATGGGCATCTACGTGACGGAGGTGATCTGGTGGTCCGTGCGGCCGCTCTGGTTCCTCATCTGGGGTGGGGTATTCGAGCGGCATCCCCGCATGAAGCTCGCCATCACGGAGTCGACGGCGATCTGGGTGCCAGAGACCCTCGCGCTCATGGACCAGCGCTACTCGGAAACCCATTTCAGCGCGAAGCTCGGCGACTATCGCAGCCACCTCTCGCGAAAGCCGAGCGAGTACTTCCACCGCAACGTGTTCGTCGGCGCGTCGTGCATGGCCCGGCGCGAGGTCGAGCTGCGCCACGAAATCGGGCTCGAGAATATCCTCTGGGGCTCGGACTATCCCCATCCTGAAGGCACATGGCCGATGACGCGCCGCCACCTTCTCGAGACCTTCCGTGGTGTGCCCGAGGACGAGCTCGCCTTGATGCTTGGCGGGAACGCGGCACGCGTCTACGGCTTTGATCTCGGAAAGCTTGGCCCACTGGTCGCTCGCATCGGGCCGGAAAAAGCGGCGTTTCGCGCCTAGCTACACAGGAGGGACCCATGGCACGCCTTCGTTACGTAAAATCGCTCGAGCAAGTAAAGCGCGATGCCGAGCGCAACCCCGAGTTCCTCGAGAGCACGGTCCGCTCCCTCCGGGTCGTCTACGAGACGACGCCCGCCATTGCGGCCGCGCTCGTGCCAAAGCCCCTCCAGCCTTCGCGGCCGGAGATCTGCGTGACCTTCTCGCACGTCGCCATGCACGTCACGCCTGAGGTCACGATCGAGATCGGATCTGCGATCTTTGGTGTTCGGGCATCCTATGACGGCGTCGAGGGGATCTGGCTCATCACCATGCCCATGACGAGTGAGCAGGCGGTGATCGGTGGTCGCGAGACCTACGGGGAGCCAAAGAAGATTGCAAAGATCGACTTCCACAAGGACGGTGACCGCGTCGCCGCTTCCGTCACGCGGATGGGTGTCACTTACCTCGAAGCGAACGGGACCCTCGCCGAGGTCCTTGGGTCCCGCGAGTTTGTCGAGTACGGCTTCTGCGTGAAAGCTTTGCCTTCGTGCGAAAAAACCAAGGGCTTCGACGGCGAGCCGCTCCTTGTGCGGCTCGACTGGAAGCAGCGCCATCGCGCCGTGCACCGCATCGCGGGGGAACTCATCCTGCGCGCATCGCCCTTCGACCCGGTTGCCGATATTCCGGTTCGGAAGCTTCTGCGGATGGAGTATGAGGAGGGGACCAGCGAGAGCGGCGGTCGTGTATTACGGCCGATCCCGGGCGAGTGGCTCTTGCCGTTCCTGCACCAACGCTACGACGACCCGCGCGCGCAGGGGATCGAGGTCGCGGAATCCTGATGCGTGACTTCGCCGGCAGGGTGGCGGTGGTGACGGGCGGCGCGAGTGGGATCGGTCGCGCGCTTGGTGCTCGCTTCGCGGCGGAAGGCATGAAGGTCGTGCTTGCGGACGTCGAGAAGAGCGCCCTCGACACGACCGTTGCGGAGCTGCGACGCAAAGGAGGCGCGGTCACGGGTATCGTGACCGATGTGTCGCAACAGGATGCGGTATGTGCGCTCGCTGATGAAGTGTATGCGAGTCACGACGCGGTGCATGTCCTCTGTAACAACGCTGGCATCGGGACGGACGAGACGCGGAGCCGGATCTGGGATTCGCCGGCCAACGACTGGACGTGGGCGTTTCGAGTCAACGTCTGGGGTGTTCTCCACGGCATCAAGGCATTCGTTCCGAGGATGCTGGCCGGCGGCGAGGATGGGCATGTCGTTAACACCTCATCCGCAAACGGCGGACTCTACCCTCTCCCGAGGACACCGATTTATGCCACGACCAAGGCGGCGGTCACGACGATCACGGAGGTGCTGCATCACCAGCTGCGGATGGCTCGGGCCAAGATTCGGGCGTCTGTGCTGTTCCCGGGGCCGCACATCGTCGCGACAAACATTTTCGATGCGGCCCGCAATCGGCCTGTGGACCTTCCAAACGAGCGAGCGGGTGCGCTTCCACCGCCGACGCTCGACGAGATTCGCACGATGGCTGAACAGGCTGGGGGCAAATTTTCCGTCACACAACCTAAGGATGTGGCGGACTACACACTCGAAGCGCTACGGCAAGACCGTTTCTGGATTCTTCCGCGCGGAGGCCGCAGCGACGAGGCGGTCCGCGCGCGCGTGGAGAGCATTCTGGATCGTAGCGATCCTCCTCCGTTCGGGATAGTCTCATAAGTCTGTCGCAGCAACGTCAGGCGTCGTGCAATTCCTTCCAGATTGACGCCTGACACTTTTAAGGCAGTGATAGACTCTGATGCCATGTATCAGCGAGTATCGCTTTCTCGATAATAAGGGCTCGCTAGCGCCGCGCATTTGTCGCCGAGGGCCGCTTCCAGGTCAGATGGTTCCGCCCGGGTCGCGGCGGTTGGGTGCCCGACACAACGCCAGCGTCCGAGAGCGGGGGTTGAGACGTCGCACCCGGCCTGGACGGGACGATCGTTGACGGTTGGATGCTCCTACGTCGACTGATCAAGACGCGCGGAAGCAGGGTCGCGGTTTGTGAGATGTGCGCCTGCGGTTGATTTCCCGCAATTTCCCGCTCTTTCCCGGTGTTTCCCGCGTCTTTTCTGGTATTTGACGGAAGGATGCGATGATATCTTCAGATGTAACGTGGCAGAAAACGATACACGACGGGCGCGGCAAGCCACCGTACAGCCGGTTCGGCTCAAGCATGTACTACTGGTAGATGATCGAGAGATGACCCGCGACCTACTGATGGGCTACTTGGAACGGGCGGACTTCGTTGTGCAGGAAGCGCCCAATGGTGAGGCCGCATGGGCTCTCTTCCAACAGCAGCCCTTTGATCTCATCGTGACAAACCTGCAAATGCCGGGGATAGACGGGATCTCTCTCATTCGGAGGATCCGGTCCGCACGGTCGCGAGAGCCGCGGACTCCAATACTCTTGCTCTCTGCCCTCGGAAGCCTTTCCGCAGCGGCCGCTGCTGGACGCGCGGGCGTGACGGACTGCTTCGCTCTTGATAACGAGGGTATATCCACCATGGTAGTCCGGGCACGCGAACTAGTGTCCATCGACGACCCGCCAATCCCGTCGGCGCTGCTTGGAAGCAGTCCAAGCATCGTCGCCGCTCGCGAACGGATCCTCTGCATCGCTGAACTCAATACCCCGGTCCTGATAACGGGTGAGAAGGGCTTGGGTCACGGTGAGGTCGCTGCCTATCTATACGCGCTCGGGCGGCTCGCCGGCAGGCGATTCCACCGGATTACCTCTTCGAGCAACCTGGGAACCTCGAGTAGGGACGGTGCCGTAATGTGGTATCTAGAGGAAGTCAGCGATTTCTCCCCGGAAGCCCAAGTTGCTTGGTACCAGCGGATCCTTGAATCCAGGCTTGGAAGCGAAGCCCACCGAACCCGCTTCATTGCGTCGAGTAGTGAGGACCTGCGGATCCTTGCCAACCAACAGCGGTTTGCGTCGGATTTCGCCCGCGAGCTTTGCCAGTTCGAGGTTTGGCTGCCTCCCTTACGTGAAAGACGGGATGACTTCCCTGAACTCATTTACTCCACGCTTAAAACAGTAGGAGAGCGCATTGGCCGCCCAGGAGTGGGGATTGCTGCAAAAGCAATCGACCACCTTTCGGCCTGTGCTTGGTGGGAAAATTTCGTTGAACTCGAGACTGTGCTCGAATCACTTGCTGCATTTGCGCCAGGACTCGAGATCACGGCGCAGCAGGCGGAACTGGTGTTCCTCGACTCGGATCCAAAGGCGCGGGCAGCGCGCGAAAGAGCCCGCTGTGAGCGGGCGCAGCTACTGACTCTGTTCGGAGAGTGCCGCGGTAATTACACACGTATGGCCGAACGACTAAATGTCGACCGAGGGACTATCCGCTACAGGCTCCGAAAGTACGGCATCTTGCCTAGTTCCGTAGCACCCAGCAACACGTGAGTTCACCTTCTGACGATCGAGTGAGTCCACCCCAGCAATTCCGGAGCCCCGAAAAGGCAAAGCAAGGATACGAGTTTGCACGGCACCGCAACCTCACCGCAATCCGATCCGCTCGTCTCCCTGGCTTCCGTCATCGTCGCCACAAACCTTGCGAAGCACTATGCACAAGGAGGCGCGAGCATTCGCGCACTTGATGGAGTCGATCTGACGGTTCGGCGCGGAGAGTTTGTATCAATCATGGGGCCGCGGGGAAGCGGCAAGAGCACATTGATGTACTTATTGGGTGGCCTAGAAAGGCCTACAGCCGGTACGCTCCAGGTCGGAGATGCCGATTTATCTCAACTCTCCGACAACGAACTAGCAAGATTTCGCCGTCGCAATATCGGCTTTGTCTTCCAATTCTTCAACTTGATTCCGGCGCTAACTGTTGCTGAGAATGTGGCACTGCCTCTTCTGCTCGAAGGTACGCGATATTCCGCTCTGCAAGATCGCGTGGATCCGCTTCTTGAGATGCTGTCTCTTCGAGACCGCGCAAGCCGTATGCCCTCTGAGCTGTTTGCCGATGAAATGCAACGAGTGGCGATAGCACGAGCGCTAATTATGAACCCGGATTTGATCCTCGCCGATGAGCCGACCGCTCGACTCGACAGCCGCTCGGGAGCTGAGGTCCTGGCATATCTACGTCGAGCCCGCGAGGACCGTGGCGTGACGATCGTCCTAGTCACTCACGATTTGAGCGCAGCATCCTGCGCTGACCGCGCGGTGATTCTTCGCGATGGACATATCGAGAGTGATGCGCCGATAAGACGACTCTCTAGGGGACTGTGATTCTCACCTTGTGAGCGCCGCCGGTCGATAAGCGTCCGGCAGTAGCAAGTCATCTAACCGGGCTGCCAGATGAGATCGCATCTTCACTTGCCGCTTCCGCTCCTGCTCGCATTGCGCGCACATCTAGGCCGACATAGGAGCCCGTCTCTAATTGTGCTGTTCGCAATTGCTGCGAGTGTAACGCTGGCTACAGCGTTGGAGATGAGTACGACCAGCATGGAGGCTGAACTCGCCGGGACGGCAGAGAACCTGGCGGGGGCAGCGGAAGTGCAGATCGTTGGGGGCACGCTTGGAGTGTCTGATGAACTGGTCGCTGTAGTTGCCGGAGTTGCGGGCGTCCAGGTGGCCGCCCCGTTGGTCATGGCAACGTTGCGCATCAACCCAGACGATAGGAGTAGTCCAAGTATCCACGTTCTCGGTGTGGACATTCGTAACGACGCCGCCGTTCGATCCTACTCTGGTGGTATGACGGCGGGAGATTTGCTCCCGTTGGCGCGTGGCGATGACTCTATGCTCGTCTCGGCACCACTCGCGCGCCGGCTCAAAAGTCGAACGGGCGACACCCTTTCGGTGCGGTTGGGCGGGCGACCGCATAAGGTGACAATTCGAGGGATTCTTCCACCTCGGGGGGTCGCAGAAGCGTATGGCGGTGAGATCGGTGTCATGGAGGTCAATGCCCTCCAAACCACCCTGGGCCGTCAGGGTTGGCTCGATCGTATTGATGTCGTGCTCTCGCCGGGAGCATCGGATACCAAGGTTATTGAAGCAATCCGTTCAATGCTCGGAGATCGTGGAAGCGTCTGTCGCGCCGCAGGGCGGAGTGCCTGGGTCGAAAATGCTGTCCGCATGCTTCGGATCATCGTGTCCGCATTGATTGGGATTGCGAGCCTCGTCGCATCGCTCGTGTCATATGGCGCACTTTCGTGGTTTGTTGACCGACTCACGCCGGAGCTTGCGCTCCTCAATGCCGCTGGCCTAGAGCCTCAGCGGCTCAGGCGGCTCCTCTACATCGATGCTGGTCTCCTCGCCGCTTTAGGCACCGGAGTTGGAATGGTTTCCGGGCGGATTCTTTCGGAGACCTTTCTAACGGGACTCTCGTGGCTTTCTACCTTCATCCAAGGAGTCGAGCTGCAGCACCTGACGTTCCGAGCGTCGACTTTGGCGACTGGTGCCATTGTCGGTGGAAGCGTGACTATCGCCGGGGTCCTGGGGCCAGCACGGCGTGCTAGCCAGCTGCTTCCGCTCGATACAGCTATCGGAGTCGACAATTTGACGGTTGGCCGACCAGAGCAAAGCCGAAAACGCGCTCTGGCAGGTGGGCTCATCGCTGTGGCCTCTGTCGCCGCGGCTCTACGAGCTGTCCCCCCGTTAGTTCGTGTGGCTGCCATCCTAGTTGCTGGCCTCGCCGGACTCGGAATTGCTGTGGACAACCTCCTTCCTCTTGCGCTGGGGCACAGCCGCAGGGTTCTCGATCTGATCTTGCCTGGGATAGGACGCCTGATCGGTACCGGACTTGCAGCGCGTCCCGGTCGAACTGCGCTGACAATCGCTTGCGTTGGGGCGGTCACGGCCGGGATTACATTGAGTCTTACGCTGACGCGGAGTGCAGCCAGTACCCTCGACGGCTGGCTCGAGAGTCAGTTCAGAGGTGGGGTCTTTGTAACTACTGACCATATATTCTCAACGCAGCCGGCCGAAGTCATCTTGCCGGAAACTGTTGCGGCTATTCGACAAACGCCAAACGTTAATGCCGTGTTTGAAGAGGTAAGTGAGAAGATCATCTATCAAGGTGAGGAAGCGCTGCTTGTCGCCGGAAGCATGAGCGTTCTGGGTCGATATGGGAAGCTTCAAGTAGTCGGCGGCAACTCGCGCGCTGTAGCGGAAGGCTTGGCGAATGGGCAGGTCGCGATCTCCGAGGGCTTCGCGCGCCACTTTGGCACACGTCAAGGTGACCTTTTGACGCTCAGCACGCCCAAAGGACTGCACAGTTTTCGCGTAGCTGGGATAATTCGCGACTACGCAGGCCCAGCTGGATCTCTAAATATTGATATCAGCGTCTTCGACCAGCTGTGGCCACGCCAGGGTTCCCGCGACGTTGTTTTCTGGACTGAGGGAGACCCGGCCATCGTGATTCCTGGGATTCGCAACAATCTGGTAGGTCAACAGTCGCTGCTCTTTAGCTACGGCGACAACCTCGCGCACTTCGTGACTGACCAGATGTGGCGGCTAAGAGGCATCCTGGCCAGCGTAGCGCTGATGACGGCCCTCTTGGGGGCAGTCGCCATATCAAGTCTGATGCTCAGCAGCGTGACGATTCAAGCGCGAGATCGCGCACTTCTTCTGGCGACGGGAGCTACACGAACGCAGCTCCGAGTGATCCAGCTACTCGAAGGACTCTTGCTCGGACTTGGTGGTGGTGCCGCAGGGATAGCTTTGGGTGTCGGTGCTAGCTACTCCATTATTACGAACGTTCTGCCCGAGGGAATCGGCTGGACACTAAGCTTGGCTGCGGATCCGGCTGAACTCATCCTCTTAATAGTATGCGTTGCCGTATCA